>PBAO01000020.1 GCA_002715985.1 Lysobacterales bacterium
GGGATGGAGCGGCGGACGAGATTCGAACTCGCGACCTCGACCGTGGGAGGGTCGCGCTCTACCAACTGAGCTACCGCCGCACGCCTGCTATTAAATGACGAAGTGCGCTGTGATGCAAGCATCACAGGGGCTTCAATCCGCGTAATCTAGGCACAACGCACACGATTGAGCGAGCCCGTGATGGCCACGAAGCAAATTCTGATCACCGGTGGGACCGGTTTTGTCGGCACCAACCTGATTCCCCAACTGCTCGACGACGGCTGGGATGTGCAGGTGCTTACGCGCGACAAGGCCGCGGCCGAGAAGATCTTGCCGGCGGCGGTGGCCTGCATCGAGTCGCTGGATCATGCCGCCGAGCCCCGGGCGATCGTCAATCTGGCCGGTGAAAATCTGGCGGACGGGCGCTGGACGGAGGCGCGCAAACAGGAGATGCGCGAATCGCGCTTGTCGATTACGCGCGATCTCGTGGCCTTCATCGAAGGCTGTGCCACCAAGCCGCAGGTGCTGATCAGCGGCTCGGCCGTAGGCTACTACGGCGCGCGAGGTGCTGAGGTGCTGGACGAGGACAAGGCCCCGGGCGACGAGTTTCAGGCCGATCTGTGTCGGGACTGGGAAGCCGAGGCGCTGAAGGCCGAAGATCACGGTGTACGCGTGTGCGTGATTCGTACCGGCATCGTGCTGGGGGCCGAGGACGGCGCCTTGCCGCAGATGATCACCCCGTTCAAGTTCGGTTTGGGCGGTCATTTCGGCTCGGGCGAGCAATACATGCCGTGGATACATATTGCCGATGAAACCGGGGGGATCCGTTTTCTGCTGGACAACGATGCGGCCCGCGGGCCGTTCAATCTGAGCGCTCCGGAGCCCGTCACCAACCAGACGTTCACCGATACGCTGGCCCGCGTGCTGCACCGGCCCTCGTTTGCCTGGGTGCCGGGGCCGGCATTGAAAGTGGCCGTCGGCGAGATGTCGCATCTGCTTTTGACCGGCCAGCGCGCAGTGCCGCGCAAGCTCCAGACGCTGGGTTATGAATTCGTCTTCACCGATCTGGAAGCGGCCATGGCCGATCTGGTGGGCTGAGCGGGATGGCTGAACACAATACCCTCATCGCCGAGCTCGAAGCTGCTGTTGGTCCAAGCCACGTCATCGATGCCACGTCCGAGGCTGGCGCACCGTATTTGACCGAGTGGCGCGGCGCGTTTGCGCCGGTTGCGCGTGTCGTCGTGCGGCCCGGCTCGAGCGCAGAGGTGGCCGAGGTGGTGACTGTGGCGATCGCGCATGGCGTAGCGATCGTGCCGCAAGGGGGCAACACCGGCACCGTGGGCGGCTCGGCCGCCAGTGATCCGGAGGGCCAGGTTCTGATGAACCTGGAACGCCTGGGCGCAGTCCGCGAGATCGATACCGATAACGCGACAATGACCGTGGAAGCCGGCTGTACGCTGGCCGCGGCCCAGGATGCGGCCGAGGCCGCAGGCTTTTACCTGCCGATCGCGCTGGCTTCGCGCGCGCAGTGTCGCATCGGTGGCAATCTGGCCAGCAATGCCGGCGGCCTCAACGTGATCCGCTACGGCAATACGCGCGATCAGGTGCTGGGGCTGGAAGTCGTCACGGCTGATGGGCGTATCTGGGACAACCTGGCCGGCCTGCGCAAGGACAACAGCGGCTATGACCTCAACGATCTGTTCGTGGGTTCGGAGGGCACGCTGGGCGTGATCACCGCCTGTGTCCTGTCGCTGGCGCACCCGCCGCGTCAAGGCGGCGTGGCCTTCTGTGCGGTGCGTGATGCCGGGGCCGCCGTGCGTATCCAGCGGGCCCTGCGCGATGAAACCGGCGATCAGGTGACCGGCTGCGAGCTGATGTCGCGTCAGGCGCTGACGCTGGCGGTGGCTCATACCGATGGCTGCGAATGGCCGTTCGAGCCGCGCCACGACTGGTATCTGTTGATCGAGGTCGCCACCGCTGCCCGCGGCGACTGGCTGGCCGGCATCTTCAACGCCGCGCTTGCCGCGGCCCAGCAGCGCGACGATATCCACGATCTGGCCGTGGCCGAAACCGAAGACGATCAACGCATGCTCTGGCATCTGCGCGAGTCCATCCCGCCAGCACAGAGCGCCGAGGGCGCCTCGATCAAGCACGATATCTCGTTGCCTGTCTCGAAGCTGCCGGCCTTTCTCACCGCTGCGGCCGATGATGTCGCCGCGGTCGTGCCCGGGATCCGGCCCTGTGCCTTCGGCCATGTCGGTGACGGTAACCTGCACTTCAACCTGAGCTGTCCGCTGGCCATGCGCGCCGAGGATTTCCGAGCCTGCGAACCCGAGCTGCATCGCGTGGTTCACGATCGTGTGGCGGCCATGCGTGGCTCGATTGCGGCCGAACACGGCGTGGGCCGGCTCAAGGTCGATGAAATCGTGCGTCTCAAGCCGGCCGTCGAAATCGACATGCTGCGTGCGATCAAGAAAGCGCTGGACCCAGACAATCGAATGAACCCGGGGGTTCTGGTTCGTATCTGAGTTGCCGGTCGCTGTTTTGTTGATCTGGCCGATGAGCGCCGATTAACGCAGATCGACAGGCCGGCATAAGCGTGGCTCGAAACAGTCTCTATTCGAGTTTGAAGCCCTCTGAACGGGTAACGACGACTCGATGCGGCCTGTCGATGAAAGCCCTCTGTATTTCATCTGCGTCAATTCGTGGCGACACAGTCGGTTGGGGTCGACACCGGCCCCGACTCCCTAGTCGCGCGTGGTTGCGTTCACGTTTCGAGCAGAAACAAAAACGCCCGCAATCGCGGGCGTTTTCAAAGCGACGACCAAGCAAGGCCTCAGGAGCCGAGCGTGATCCCGGCCACGGCCGCCAGGTCGATCAGCGGGGCCGGGTAGACGCCCATGAGAATCGTCGCCGCCGCCAATAGCCAGATGACAGTCTGTGCCCAGTTGTCGCCGGTGCCGGAGCGCTGCGGCTCGCGGGCATGGGCGGGGCGATCCATGAACAGAACGGCCATGACGCGCAGGTAATAGAACAGAGCAATGCCGCTGCCGACGATCACACCGGCCGTGAGCCACCACAGGCCCGAGGCCATGGTGACCGACAGGATATAGAACTTGCCGATGAAGCCCATCGTCAGCGGAATACCGGCCAACGAGAGCATCATGATGGCCATCGACACCGCCAGCACCGGGCGTTTGTAATACAGCCCGCGGAAGTGATCGATATGGGCAGCATCCTTGCCGGCAAACGGGCTGGACACCAGCGACACAACGCCGAAGGCGCCCAGGCTTGTGCCGACATAGGTGGCTAGATACACGGCCACGGCCTCGATCGACAGCGAGGCGCCGGCCACCAGTGTGGTCAGCAGATAGCCCAGATGCGCGATTGAGGAGTAGCCCAGCAGGCGCTTCAGGTTGTCTTGCCGCAGCGCCAGCAGGTTACCCACCAGCATGGAAGCAAAGGCCAGCACGCCGACCAGCGTCAGCAGCCAGGCGTTGTCGGTGATGGGGGCCGAGACGAACAGCCGCAGCAGCAGGGCGAACACCGCGGTCTTGCTCACCGTGGCCAGGAAGGTGGCCACCGGGGCCGGCGCGCCTTCATAGACGTCCGGCGTCCACACATGGAACGGCACGAGCGAAAGTTTGAAGGTCAGAGCAACCAGCATCATGCCGATGCCCATGAGCATCCACGGCCCGGCATCGGCGTCGTAGCCGCCGGGCGGAATCAGATCGGTGAAGGCCAGTGATCCGGTCGCGCCGTACAGCAGCGCCATGCCGAACAACAGGAATGCAGACGCCACGCCCGACAGGATCAGGTACTTGAAGCCCGCCTCCAGCGAGGCACGCGTACGAAACGTATAGGCGATCATGCCGTAGAGCGGAATCGACAACGCTTCCAGGCCGACGAACAACGAGCCGAAGTGACGCGCGGCCACCAATGACATGGCCCCCAGGGCCGAGGTGGCCAGCAGAATATAGAATTCCTCACGCCGGTCATCGAAGCCCGACAGATAAGGCACGGCGAATGCCGCGCAGGCTAGCGTGGCCACCAGAATTACACCCCAGAAAAATAGGGTGTAGAAATCCACGATATACAGCGGCGTGACGGCCACCGGCCCCAGCGGGATCAGCGCGATGGTGGCCACCAGCGCCAGATTCAGCCCGCCCACGGTCATGGCATAGACCAGACGCTCGTGACGCGCGATACACAGCGTCACGAACAGTCCGATGACCGAGAGAGCAACGAGAAGCGGCGGTAGCGCGCCCAGGATTTGGAACCAGGTATCGTTCATGTCGGCTTATCGCTTGGCAGGGCTTAACTGGCTTGGGCGGCGGCGATGACGCCGGCGGCGAACCAGGAAGAGATATCGTGCGTGACCGTCTGAGTGACGTGCAGCACCGTGTTCGGGAACAGCCCCAGGATGAGCGTGATCAACACCAGCGCCATCATCATCGTGTATTCACGCGCGCGCATGTTGGCGATGGTGCCGCCGGCGTCCGGTGTGCCCCAGTACACGCGGTGCATCATGTATAGCGCGTAAACGGCCGCCAGGATCATCCCGCCGGCGGCGATGACAACGAACCAGGGATGGGTGGCGAACGCACCGAACAGGATCAGGAACTCGCCCAGGAAATTGCCGGTGGCGGGCATGCCCAGAGAGGCAACCACGAAAACCAGCGAGAAGCCGGGCAACGCGCCCAACCGGCCAAACAGGCCGCCCAGGGCACGCATGTCACGCGTGCCCATGCGCTCATAGAGCTGGCCGGCCAGGATGAACAGCGCAGCAGTCGAGACCGCCGAGGCCAGTACCTGCAGAACCACCCCCTGCAGCGCCAGCATCGTGCCGGCATACAGGCCCACGAGCGCGAAGCCCATGTGCGAGATGCTCGAATACGAGATCAGGCGCTTGATGTCGTTCTGGGCGAAGGCCATGACCGCGCCGTAATAGATCGAGATCAGGCCCAGTGTCATCGCCACCGGCGCAAAGTTGGCCGAGGCTTCGGGAAACAGCGGCAGGGCGAAACGCAACAGGCCATAGGCCGCGGTCTTGACCAGAATGCCCGATAGATCCACGGCACCCGAGGTGGGCGCGTTGGCCTGGGTATCGGCCAACCAGCCGTGGAAGGGCACGGCCGGCAGCTTGACGGCAAAGGCCAGGAAGAACCCCAGCATGAGCACCATGCCGAACGCTCCCGAAGTATCGGTGGTCAGCAGCTGGTTGTAGTCGAAGGTCAGCACGCCAGTCTGGTCGTAGTGCACGAACACCAGGCCAATGATCGCGGCCAGCATGGCCAGGCCGGACGTCTGGGTGTAGATGAAGAACTTGACCGCGGCCGCGGTATTGGTCGACCGATCGTTTTCTTCATGCCCCCACAGGGCGATGAGGAAATACATCGGGATCAGCATCAGTTCCCAGAAGAAGAAGTACAGGAACAGATCGATCGCCAGAAAGATGCCGATCACGCCGCCGAGCGTCCACAGCAGATTGGCGTGGAAAACACCGACACGGGATTTGACGGTCGAAGCCGACGCCACCACCGACAGCATGCCGAGCACGCTGGCCAGCATGACCATGACCAGCGACAGTCCGTCGAGGGCGAGATGGAACTCGATCCCGAACCGGCTGATCCAGTCGGCGGCAATCTCGTATTGCCAGGCCGGGGCCACCGACGGGTCGCCGGAGAGCGAGAAATCGCCGGTGAACCACACCACGACCGCCGGCACGAACACCGCGGCCATGCTCAGGAACGCGATAACGCGGGCCAGGCCGGCATTGTCGCGGCCACGGCTGGTTGCCCAGCAGGCCAGGCCGCCGATGAACGGAATGAATAATAGCCAACAGAGGAGCATTGGTCGTCCTTCTTATCCGAACATCAACAGAGCGAGAAGTACCGCGGCACCTGCGAACATGATCATCGCATAAGCGCGTACGCGACCTGACTGGCCGGCAGCCAGCCCCGTGTTGGCGCCGCGCGTCAGCGCCGGCACGATATTCACGATGGTCTCGATCCAGTCGCGTTTTTCATGGACACGGGCCGTGGCGCGGAAAGGCCGCACGAACACGCGATCATAGAGCGTGTCGAAGCCCAGGCCGCCGTGGAACAGCTGCCAGGCATGCTGGCCCCGTTCGCTGGCCACCACGTCGTTGACCGTCTTGCGGTTGCCCAGGTACAAGCCTGCGGCAATCGCCACGCCAGCGAGCGCAACGAGTGCAGCCAGGACCTCGAAGAACAGCTCGATCCAGTGGCTGGCCTCGGCCATGTCGTGCGGCAGCACATCATCCAGCGGCAGCGCGATCATCGCACCCACGAAGGTCGACAGCACGGCCAGCACGGCCAGCGGCAGATGGTGAGCCAGGCCTTGACCGGCATGTGCGTCTGTCTTGGGTTCGCCGTGGAAGACCACAAAGATCAGGCGGAAGGTATAGATCGAGGTGATCAGCGCCCCGAACAAGGCAAACGCCCAGAGGAAGCCATGCCCGTTGGCCACGGCTTCCCAGATGATCGCGTCCTTGGAATAGAAGCCCGCGGTGACCAGGGGAAGCGCGGACAGGGCCGCACCGCCGATGACGAACATCGCATAGTCGAAGGGCAGCTTCTTGCGAAGCCCGCCCATCTTGAAAATGTTCTGTTCGTGGTGACAGGCGATGATCACCGAGCCGGCGGTCAAGAACAGCAGCGACTTGAAGAAGGCATGAATCATCAAGTGGAAGATCGCGGCCTGCCAGGCACCCACGCCCAGTGCCAGGAACATATAACCAATCTGGCTCATGGTCGAGTAGGCGATCGCCCGCTTGATATCGGTCTGGGCCAGTGCGGCAAAGCCGGCAATGACCAGCGTGACCGCGCCGATGATNCCNACCAGCTCGTGCACGNCCGGNGCCATCAGNAACAGNNCNTANGTNCGGGCGATGAGATANACGCCCGCGGTGACCATGGTGGCNGCGTGAATCAGGGCCGANACNGGCGTNGGGCCGGCCATGGCATCGGCCAGCCAGGTCTGTAGCGGCAGCTGGGCCGACTTGCCACAGGCCCCCAGGAGCACCATGAGGGCAGCCACGTTGGCCAAGGTGCCGCCCTGGGCCAGCACGCTCGGTGCGGCATGCAGGATCGCCTGTATATTCAACGTGCCGAAGACCACGTACAGCAGGAACAGGCCAATGGCCAGGAACACGTCGCCGATACGGGTGATGATGAACGCCTTGAAGGCCGCCCAGGCGTTTGCCGGGGTTTCGTAGTAATAGCCGATCAACAGATAACTGCACAGACCCACGCCTTCCCAGCCCAGATAGAGCAGGAGCAGGTTATCGCCCAGCACCAGCAGCAGCATGGCCACGATGAACAGGTTCATATAGGCAAAGAACCGGGCCATGCCAGGCTTGCCTTCCAGATCGTGAACCATGTACCAGGCCGCGAACAGGTGGATCAGAAAACCCACACCCGTGATCACGCCAAGCATGGTCAGCGACAGGCCGTCCAGATACAGGCTGAAGTTGACCTGGAAATCACCGGCGTCGATCCATTGCCAGAGCGTCTGGATGAAGGGGAAGCCGCCGGCGGCACTCCAGAAGATCGCGACCAGCGCGGTGGTGAAGGCCGCCAGGCCCACCGAGGCNGTNCCGATGGTNCGGGCCGCGCCNTAGCTCATGCGCGGGAACAGNCTCAGCGTGATNGCGCCGAGCAGCGGNAAGATCAGTGTGAATACTAGGAGGCTCATCCGTGCATCTCACTCGCGGCGTCGATGTCGATGGTGCGGAANCGNTTCTGCAGCTGAAGCAGCAGGCCNAGCCCGATGGCGGCCTCGGCCGCGGCGACCGCGATGATCAGAATGAACATGGTGTTGCCGTCCGGGCTCGACCAGCGCGCGCCGGCCACGATGAACGCAAGACCGGCCGCGTTGATCATGATTTCCAGGCACATCAACACGAACAACGTATTGCGCCGGATAACCACGCCGATAAAACCGAGCAGGAACAGCAGCGCGGCCAGTCCCATGCCGTAGACCATGGATAGTTCGTTCATCGCGACTCTCTCACGTTGGTCGTGACACGCTCGCCGCGCGCCGCGGCGTCGCTGACGTGGTCGGTATCGTCACGCCCGATGTGGGCGGCGACCATGAGGGCGGCCAGCAACAGGAAGGCGGCCAGCTCAACCACGAGTACGTAGGGGCCGAACAGATTCATGCCGACTTCGCGTGCGGCCAGCTCATTGCCGGCGATGCCGCCGTATTCGATACCGCCGAAGATCAGCGCCCAGAGCAGGGCCAGCAGCAAGAGCCCGGCCGCCGCGGCCGGCCCGGCCCACAGCTGCGGGCGCAGCCAGCTTTTCTCGCGGGCCACGGTTTCGTTGTTCAGGTTGAGCATCATGACCACGAACACAAACAGCACCATGATCGCACCGGCATAGACCACGACCTCAAGCACGGCAGCAAACGCTGCACCGAGGGCATAGAAATCGATCGCCAGTGCCAGCATCGAGGTGATCAGATACAGCAACGCATGCACCGGATTGGCACAGGTGATCACGCGTGCGGTGGTCGCGAGTGCCACGATGCCTGCGGCAAAGAACGTGAATTCCACTTTGGCCCCCTTACGGCAACAATGTCTTGATATCGACCGGCTTGGCCTCGTTTTCGGCCTCGCCCTTGTCCTTGCCGCCGACGGCCATCCCGGCCACGCGGTAGAAGTTATAGCCCGGCCGCTTGCCGACGCCTGCGATCGTCAGGTCTGATTTCTCGTAGACCATGTTCTGACGATCGAACTCGCCCATCTCGAAATCCGGTGTCAGCTGGATCGCGTAGGTCGGACAGGCATCCTCGCAGAAACCGCAATAGATACAACGCGAGAAATTGATCCGGAATGTCTCGGGATACCAGCGGCCGGTTTCGTCTTCACCTTTGACCACGGAGATGCAATCCACCGGGCAGGACACCGAGCACAGGTTGCAGGCCACGCAGCGTTCGGCGCCGTCGGGATCGCGGGTGAGCACGATACGCCCGCGATAGCGCGGCGGCAGATACGGTTTTTCTTCCGGATACAGCACGGTTTCGCGCTTACGGAAGGAATGCATGAACGTCATGCCGATCGTGCGCAGCACGCTCGACGTGGCAGAAAAGGCGGTCTGTGCGGCGTTTTTCATAAACGACTCAGGTGCAAGACGATGAAGACAGCACGGGCCGTCGCGACCCGTACGACAGACGATTTAACTGGTGGCCACCACAATGGCACCCGTGATGGCCACGTTCACGATCGCGATCGGCAGCAGGATCTTCCAGCCGAAGGCCATGAGCTGGTCATACCGCGGGCGCACCGTCGAGGCACGCAACAGCACGAAAAAGCACATGAAAGTAAAGGCCTTGAGGAAGAACCACACAAAACCGGGCAGCCACGGACCGAGCCAGCCACCGAAGAACAACACGGTGACCAGGCAGGAGATCAGCACGATGCCCAGATACTCGCCCACGAAGAACATGCCGAACTTCATGCCCGAGTATTCGGTGTGATAACCGGCGGTCAGCTCCTGCTCGGCTTCGGGCAGATCAAACGGCGCACGGTGAATTTCGGCGCAGCCGGCAATAAAGAAAATCACGAACGCCGGGAACTGCGGAATCACGTTCCACATGCCGCGCTGGGATTCGATGATATCGCCCAGATTGAAGCTGCCGGCCAGCAGCACGACGCCCAGCAGCGATAGGCCCATGAAGACCTCGTAAGAGATCATCTGGGCCGCGGTACGCATGGCACCGATCAGCGCGTATTTGTTGTCCGAAGCCCAGCCGGCAAAGATCACCGAGTAGACGCCCAGCGAACTCATGGCCAACAGGAACAATACGCCGACGTTGAGATTGGCCACGGTCCAGGTCGGCGTGAAGGGAATCACCGCGAATGCCAAAAGCGAGGTCAGCATGATGATGGCCGGGGCCACCACGAACACCGCCTTGTCGGCGAACGGCGGGATCCAGTCTTCCTTGAAGAAGATCTTGACCATGTCCGCCACGACCTGCAATGAGCCAAAAAGGCCCACGCGGTTAGGGCCGTAGCGGTCCTGCCAAAGCCCCAGCAGACGCCGCTCGATGGGGATCATGAGCGCGGCCATCAACACCGCCCCGACCAGGATGATCAGTGTCTTGGCCGCCGTGGCCAGCACGCCCAGGGCTTCGGCTTGCGTGAATTCCATCATTTCGGCTCGACTCCCACGGGCAGGCGCACACCACACACGCCGTGCATGCCGACCGGCACAGCGATGGTCTGATCAGGCAGGGACGGATCGACGTCCAGGGGAAACGCATGCGTTTCGCCGTCGATGGTCAATGACAGGTCATTACCCGGCGTGATGCCCAGCGTCTTGGCGCCCTCGGCGTTTACCCGGAAGACCGGTTCGGGCATGCGCTCGGCGATCGCCTCGGCCCGGGCCGACTGCGATTCGCTACCGAAGATGTTATACATCGGCACCGCCTGCCAGCCGTCGACGCGGGTAACGTCGGCCGGCGCGAAGGCGGTGTCGGTGCCCGGCGTGATCAGCCGGGTCCCCGGATCGCCGCCTTTCAGATGGCCACCGACCTCGTCCTGGAAGCGAGTGATGGCTGCCTGGTTGGAATCCCAGCCCGGGCTCCAGGCGAAAGCCAGCGTCGAGGGCGGCTGGCCCTCGCCGTAATAGCCTTCCATGGAGTACGACAGCGGGCTGTCGGCATCCACCGTGGGCCGGCGTTCGCGTACGTCCACGTTGGCATAGAGCGCCGTGCGCGCGGCATACCGGTGCGGGCTACGCGGAAAACGCATGCCGAACTTGCGAAACGACTGGCTGGGTGCGGCGTCCTTGATGCCGGCAAGGGCCGGGTAGTCGGCCACGATGGCATCGATGATGTCATCCATGCCGGCCCATTCGGGATCACGCCCGGCGACATCCGCCAGGTCGGCGGCCCAGCGCCAGCCTTCCTGCATCGGCGCATCGGGAATGAAGACCTGGAAGAAACGCTGGGCACGGCCCTCGTTGTTGACGAGCGTGCCGTCGGCCTCGGCAAAGCTGCCGGCCGGCAACACGTGCGTGGCGGCCTCGCCGACCGTGCGATTGAGCGAGTGATCCATGACGATGACGTTTCTGGCCTTCTTGACCACGGCGTCCACGCGGGCCTTGGGCGAGCGCTCATATAGACAGTTCTGCATCACCACGAGCGTGTCGGCGGTGCCGTTCTCGATGGCGGTGAAGGCCTGCTCGATATCGGGCGCATCCATCATGGCCAGACCCAGGCTGTTGGCCTCGGCAAAGGTCACGAACAGCCGCGCTTCGGCGTTGGCCGCCGCCAATGCCTTCATGGCGTTGTTGGCGGCATGCACGATCGCCGGATCACCCAGGCTGGTGCCGGCGACGATCAACGGCTTCTTGGCGCCCTTGAGCGTGGCTGCGATGGAATCCACCAGGGCCTGTGTATCGTCGTCGAGCTGCTTGACCGCGGGTGCTGCGTTATCCAGTGCATGGGCTATGGCAAAGCCGAGCTCGGCGATACCGTCCGGGCGCAGGCGCTGTGGCTCGATGACGATATCGTCCAGGCGTGTGGCCTGGGTGGTCGCGGAGAAGATCGGCGAGTTGTTGTACTGGCCGATATCGCGCACCGCGCGAGCGTGCCATTTCGGGATCTTGTTCTGGGCGGCCAGCTCGAGGTGACGGTTGCGCCGGGCCTGACGCAGAGACAGCGCCACGCGTGGCGCTGTCTGGGTGACGTCTTCGCCCAGCACCAGCACAGCATCACAGGACTCGACTTCGCGCAGCGTAGCGATGCGCTCGGCGTGGGCCTCGAGGGNNGCCTTGCCGGCCNGGGTGGCNGCCTGATCNTGGGCCGACATGCCGGTGGTGAAAAAATCCGCGCCGACGAGATTACGCAAGGCGTAGTTGTCTTCCAGCGAGGCGCGTGGCGAGCCGATGCCGACCATGCCGGTGGTGGCGGCCAATACTTCTTCCATGGTGTCGCGCATGGCGTCCATATCGCGCGGCTCAAGCACGCCGTCGGCGTTGCGTACCAAGGGCTGGCGCGGGCGGTCGTCGCGATTGACGAAACCGGCACCGAAACGGCCGCGGTCACACANGAAGTAGTGATTGATCTCGCCGTGGAACCGGTTCTGNATNCGCTTCAANACGCCCTGGCGNGAGCCGGGGCTGGTGTTGCAGCCCAGNGAGCAATGGGTACANATGCCGGGNGCATTCTGCATGTCCCATTTGCGGTTGTAGTGNGCNCCNAGCGTCTTGTCGGTGAACACGCCNGTGGGGCAGACCTCGACCAGNTTGCCCGAGAANTCGTTGTCNAANGCGCCGTCACGCTCGCGCCCGAAATAGACGTTGTTATGCGAGCCCAGCGCACGCAGATCGTCGCCGTCGGCGTAGTCACGGTAATAGCGCACACAGCGATAACAGGCGATGCAACGNTTCATCTCGTGATTGATGAACGGGCCCAGATCCTGATTGACATGCGTGCGTTTGGCGCCGCGATACCGGCGCTGGGTATGGCCGGTCATCAGCGTCATGTCCTGAAGATGACACTCGCCGCCTTCCTCGCAAACCGGGCAGTCGTGCGGGTGGTTGGTCATCAGCCATTCGATGACCTGAGCACGCATCTCGGCGGCTTCTTCATCATCGATCTCGAAACGGCCACCGTCCGAGCAGGGCGTCATGCAGGCCATAACGACCATGCCTTTCTCGTCCTCGTCGTTGCGATAGGACTTGACCGCGCACTGACGACAGGCGCCGACGCTGTGCAGCTCGGGGTGCCAGCAGAAATAGGGCAGGTCGAAGCCCTTGGACAGGGCCACGGCCAGCAGGTTTTCNGTATCGTCGACGTCGTATTCGCGGCCGTCGATCGTGATATGTGCCATGGCTAAACCGTGTGCTGGTTAAAGAGGGTTGGCGTTGGCNGCCTGGGTCANCGACAGCGTGGTCGCATCGTCAGGAATCAATGCCGAAAGCTCGTCGCGGTANTACTTNAGGCCGGCCTCGAGCGGGCCCATCGCGCCCGGNGCATGGGCACAGAANGTCTTGCCNGGNCCNAGCAGNTTNACGTGCAGATCNAGAAGCTCGATNTCNCCCGGCTGGCCNCGNCCNTCTTCCAGNCCGATGAGCATCTTTTCGACCCAGGGCAGNCCGTCNCGACAGGGCGTGCACCANCCACAGGATTCCTGGGCATAGAAATGCTCGAGGTTNTTCAGAACCCCNACNATNGGNGTCTGGTCNTCGAAGACGATCATNGTGGCCGTNCCNAGGCGNGAACCGGCCGCGCCCACGCCNTCNTAGTCCATCGGNGTNTCCAGATGCTCNGGCGTCAGGAANGGNGTNGAGCCGCCGCCGGGCAACAGGCCTTTGAGCTTGCGCCCGTTGCGGATACCGCCGAAGTGTTCGAGCACGTCGCCGAGCTTCACGCCCAGGCCGAACTCGGCCAGACCCGGCTTGGCGACATGGCCGGAGGCACCGAAGATCTTGGTGCCGCCGTCCTTGTGGAACCCCAGTGATTTGTACCACTCGGCCCCGTTTTTCACGATATGCGGGACGTTGCAGATGGTCTCGACGTTGTTAACGGTCGTCGGCTGGCCGAATAGACCCGAGGCCGCCGGAAAGGGCGGCTTGTGGCGCGGCACGGCACGACGGCCTTCAAGCGCGGACAGCAGGGCCGATTCCTCGCCACAGATATAGCGCCCGGCGCTCATGTGGAGATAGATCTTCAGGTTAAAGCCCGAGCCCAGGATGTCGTCGCCCAGATAGCCCTTCGCGTGGGCCTCGTCGATGGCCCGCTGCAGGTTCTTCTGGCACTCGACATACTCGCCGCGGATGAAGACATAAGCCATGTCCGCCCCGATGGCGTAGGCCGCGATGATCATGCCCTCGATCAGCTGGTGCGGATCGCCCTCCATGATCATGCGGTCTTTGAACGTACCGGGCTCCATCTCGTCGGCGTTGACCACGAGATAGACATGCTTGGGGCGCTCGTCGGGCCGGTCTTCAAAGCGCGGCATGAACGACCATTTCACACCGGTTGGAAAGCCGGCGCCGCCACGTCCGCGCAGGCCCGCTTCCTTGATCAGCGGGCCGACCTCGGTTGGTCCGTAATCAGACAGCGCTTTGTTGAGCGCCTCGTAGCCGCCCTCGTTGATGTAGTCATCGATCCAGACCGGGGCACGGTCGTCNCGGATACGCTGGGTGAGTACTTTNGTCTGTTCCATTACGGATACTCCGCCAGNATGGCGTCGACGCGTTCCGGGGTCAGCTGGTCGTGATAGACCTCGCCGACACGCATGGCCGGGCCGCGGTCGCAGTCGCCGAGACAACAGATCGGCAGCAGGGTGAAACGACCGTCGGCTGTTGTCTCGCCGAAATCGATGCCGAGCGTGGTNTTCAAATGATCGCGGACCTGTTCATAGCCCACGAGATAACAGGAGATCGAGTCACAAAGCATGATCACGTGCCGGCCCACGGGCTGGCGAAAGATCAGGTTGTAGAANGTGGCNACGGCCTCCATCTGGGTCGGNGTNACGCCNACGACNNNGGCNGCGGCNTCCATGGCTTCNTCCGAGACCCAGCCGCGATGCTCCTGCACGATCTTGAGCGCTTCGATCGTGGCGGCACCCGGGTCTTCGTAGAGCGTCATCTCGTGCTGGATGTGCTCGATCTCGGTTGGGCTGAGTTCTATCATCGATCCACGTCCGCCATAACAAAATCGATCGAGCCGATGATCGCCACGAGATCGGCCACGAGGCCGCCCTGGGAGATCAACGGAATCTGTTGGAGATGGGCAAAGCTCGGCGTACGGATACGCGTGCGATAGCTCATCGTGTTCTTGTCCGAAATGGAGTANTAGCTGTTCAGGCCCTTGGTGGCCTCAACCATCGTGCACGANTCCATCGCCGGAATGACCGGGCCCCAGCTCACCGTCAGNAAGTGCGCGATCAAGGTCTCGATGTCGTGCATCGTGCGTTCCTTGACCGGGGGCGTGGTCAGGTGNTGNTCCGACTTGTACGGGCCTTCNGGCATGTTTTCCATGCACTGACGNATGATCCGACAGCTCTGGAACATTTCCTCGATNCGGACATCGAGCCGGTCCATGCAGTCNCCGTTNTTNCCCAGCGGCACNTCGAAGTCGTAGTTNTCGTAGCCGGANTACGGCCGGTCGCGNCGCAGGTCNAANTCATAGCCGGTCGCGCGAAGNCCCGGGCCGGTGATGCCCCAGTCCANTGCCTCGTCNTGGGAATAGGCGCCGATATGCTTGGAGCGTTCGACCAGCACGGCNTTGCGNGCCATNGCNTTNTTGTACTCGGTGAGCCGATCCGGGAACCAGTCCAGGAACTCGCCGACCAGCCGATCCCAGCCGCGGGGTAAGTCCATCGACAGGCCGCCGATCCGGAAGAATGCCGGGTGCATCCGAAAACCGGTGATGGCTTCGATCACGTCGTAGGCTTTCTGGCGATCCGAGAACATCCAGAAGATCGGGCTCATGGCGCCGATGTCCTGGACGTAGGTGCCAAAGAACATGAGATGACTGGTGATGCGGAAGAACTCCGAGAGCATCACGCGCACGCACTTCACGCGTTCGGGCACCTCGATGCCCATGACGCTTTCGATGTTCATCACATAGGGCAGCTCGTTCATCACGCCGCCCAGATAATCCACCCGATCCGTGTAGGGGATATAGGTGTGCCAGGACTGGCGCTCGGCCATCTTCTCGGCACCGCGATGGTGGTAGCCGATATCCGGCACCGCACCCACGATCTCCTCACCGTCGAGCTGCAGCACGATACGAAACACGCCGTGAACCGAGGGATGGTTCGGCCCCATGTTGAGGAACATGAACTCGTTGTCCTCGGAGGCCCGCTCCATGCCCCAGTCTTCGGGCTTGAACTGTAGCGCGTCTTCCTCGATATCCTGGCGCTTGGGATCCAGATGCAGCGGCTCGAACTCGGTCGCACGGGCCGAGTGGTCCTTGCGCAGCGGATGGCCCTGCCAGGTGGGCGGCATGATGATGCGCCGCAGGTTCGGGTGCCCGTCGAAGACGATCCCGAACATGTCCCAGACTTCGCGCTCGTACCAGTTGGCGTTGGGCCAGACGGTCGTCGCGGTCGGCAGATGCAGGTCGTCTTCGAGCAGGGCGACTTTCAGACGCACCTCGGCCACCGGCTTCAACGACAACAGGTGATAGACCACCGTGAAGTCGGAGTCGGGCTGGCCGGGGCGGTTGTGACGTGCTCGCTCATCGATGGCCGTCAGGTCATAGAGCATCCGATAGGCTGGCGTCGACTCGGCCCGCAGATAGCCGAGCACCTCGATGATCCTGTCGCGGCTCACCCAGAGCGTCGGGGTGCCATCGGCGGTGACCTGGATCGTGAAATGCTCCCGGTCGAAGCGCTCGAACAGCTGTTCCTGAATATGCGTGGTGTCGAGCATCGAATCAGACCTCGTCGGGCGATCGCAGGGTCGTGGCGGACAGGCGCTCGGTGCGCTTGGTGTCACGCTGCGACAGCTTCGGCGCCTGGGTCACACCCTGTGGGCCGATCATCCAGGACAACGGACGTTTTTCCGATGAAATCGATTCCTGTAACAGCAAAAGACCTTCCAGGAACGCCTCGGGCCGGGGCGGGCAGCCCGACACATAGACGTCCACCGGAATGAACTTGTCCACGCCCTGCACAACGGAATAGATGTCGTACATGCCGCCCGAGTTGGCACAGGAGCCCATGGAGATCACCCAGCGGGGCTCCATCATCTGCTCGTAAAGCCGCTGGATCACCGGGGCCATCTTGAGAAAACACGTGCCGGCCACGATCATCACATCCGACTGGCGCGGCGTGGCCCGGATGACCTCCGAGCCGAAGCGCGCCATGTCGTGTGGCGCGGTCAGGGCCGTGGCCATCTCCACATAACAGCATGACAGGCCGAAGTTGAACGGCCAGAGCGAGTTCTTGCGCCCCCAGGCGATCATGTCGTCCAGTTTTGCCGTGACAACGTTGCGCGCCATCGCATCCTCGATGGTGCCGCCATCGTCGCCGGGCGTGCCCGAGCCGGGCGTGGGATTCTTGTCAGCGCTGGTAAGAGACCAAGCCATGGCTTGCTACCGTTTGATGCAAATGAGGATTACGAGGTCTGCTCGCTGGGCAGATTCCGCCGCTGGTTGGATTCGATCGCGTCCAGGCGCAACTGGCGGGGCGCTCTCGGCGACCAGTCCAGGGCGCCGATCTTCCAGGCATAGGCAAGACCCAGCGCCAGATCGAACAAGAACGTCAGAAACGCCTCGTAGCCGACCCAGCCCAGATCGCGTGCCGAGATCGCCCAGGAAAAGATGAACACGATTTCCAGATCGAACAACACGAAGATGATCGCAACCAGATAGAACTTCGCCGAGAACTTGGTGCGCGCGCTGCCGGTGGGCTTGATGCCCGACTCGTAGGGCTGATTGCCCAGGCGCTCATCGTGGCGCCCGCCCAGAACATAGGACAGCCCCAGCATGACGGTGACGAGGCCAAGCGCTGCCACCAGGAAGACAATCAGCGGCCAGATCACGACGGTGTGTTGCACGGCGGGTTCCATAACTCTATCTATCCTACGCGATGCACGAGCTGCGGATGCAGTCGATTGCCAGGACGGCGGCTGCATTCTACAAAGAAATGGCCGGCCGGGCGTTGCCCTGAATCCTCGTATCGAGGTCAGCAAAAATAGCCCAATTCAGGGGCGGGTGGCGAATGTTTGCTGCCACGGTGCGGTATTGCGACACGCTAGATGCGAGTGATTCGCAATCAGCGCGCAAACGATATTGCGGTGCTTTCTAATCGCCCGACCGACAGGCTAGAGTGAGTCCATCGCTCAGAAGGAGTCGGCTATGGCCCAGAACGTTGCACAAAAGCTTATCGAATCGCATCTCATGGACGGGGAGATGACCCCGGGCAAGGAGATCGCGCTGAAAATCGATCAGACACTGACCCAGGATGCGACGGGCACACTGGTCATGCTCGAGCTGGAGGCGATGAAGCTCGACCGTGTTAAGACCGAAATATCGGCTCAATACGTCGACCACAACCTGATTCAGGAAGACAACAAGAACCCGGACGACCATCTGTTCCTGCAGTCGGCCTGCGAGCGCTTCGGCGTGTATTACTCGCGCCCGGGCAACGGTATTTCGCATGCCGTGCACATGGAGCGTTTCGGCCGACCGGGCAAGACGCTGCTGGGCTCGGACAGCCACACGCCGGCGGCCGGCTCGATGGGCATGCTGGCTATCGGCGCCGGCGGGCTGGAAGTGGCCTTGGCCATGGCCGGCGAGCCGCTCTACACCAAAATGCCCAAGGTTTTCGGCATCAAGCTCACGGGCGAGCTGCCCGATTGGGTGTCGGCCAAGGACGTCGTGCTGGAAATGCTGCGTCGTCACGGGGTCTCCGGCGGCGTAGGCAAGGTCATTGAGTACTACGGCCCGGGCCTGGCCCAGCTCGAAGCCATGGATCGCCACGTCATCGCCAACATGGGCGCCGAACTGGGCGCGACCACCACGGTCTTTCCTGCTGATGACGAGATCCAGCGCTTTCTCAAGTCACAGGATCGCGGCGACGAATACGAAGAACTGGTCGCCGACGAAGGCTGTGATTACGACGAGCACGATGAGATCGATCTCTCCACGCTCGTGCCGCTGATCGCCAAGCCCACCTCGCCGGGTAACGTGGTGCCGGTCGAGGAGGTCGCCGGCGACGAGCTCTATCAGGCATATATCGGCTCGTCGGCCAACCCCGGCTATCGTGATTTCGCCGTGGCGGCCGAGATGATGCGCGGCCGCACGGCTTCCAAGCATGTCTCGTTCGACGTGAACCCGTCCTCGCGCGCCATGCTTCAGACGCTGGCGCGCGACGATCGTCTGGGGGTATTGATCGGCTCGGGCGCGCGTATTCACCAGGCCGGCTGCAACGGGTGTATCGGCATGGGCCAGGCGCCGGCGCACGGGCGCAACAGTCTGCGCACCACGCCGCGCAACTTCCCGGGCCGTTCGGGCACGAAAGAGGACTCGGTCTTTCTCTGTTCGCCGGAAACCGCGGTGGCCAGTGCTCTAATGGGCAAGATCACCGATCCGCGCACGCTGGACTTCGACTACCCCAAGGTACACAACCCCGACGACCCCATCGTCAATGAAGACATGCTCGAACCGCCGCTACCGATTGAGAAAGCGCGCAAGGTCGAGCTGGTCAAAGGGCCGAACATCGCTTCGCTGCCCGACTTCGAAGGCTTGCCGGATGCATTCGATCTGCCGGTGTTGCTCAAGGTCGGCGACGATATCTCGACCGATGAGATCATGCGTGCCGGTGCCGAAGTACTGCCGTTTCGATCCAATATTCCCGAGATCGCCAAGTTCGTCTACGACGGGGTGGATGCCGAATATCCGGATCGGGCCAAGGACACTGGCGATCACGCGATCATCGGCGGTTCCAATTACGGCCAGGGCAGCTCGCGAGAGCATGCGGCGATTGCCCCGCGCTATCTCGGCCTACGAATGGTCATCGCCAAGGACTATGCCCGTATCCACTGGCAGAACCTGGTCAACTTCGGAATCCTGCCGCTGACCTTTGATAACGCCGACGATCACGACCAGCTCAAGCAGGGCGCCAAGCTGCGTGTTAGTGGCCTGCATGATGCGCTGGAAGCCGGCACTGATATCAAGGTCGAGACCGAGGACGGGAGCACAATCGCGTGCAAGCACGCGCTGTCGTCACGCCAGATCGAGATTCTTCTGGCCGGTGGCCTGATCAACTGGATGCGCGACAGGACATAACCAGCGCAAAGCGTGTGTCAGCCCGGCGGCCGCGCCCTGTGGCATCAGGGTGAGGCCGTTTTTGTAAGACAGGACAGTTCGGCGTATTCTTGCGCGCTGCACCGTTCTAGCCTGCTCCCGGTACGTCTCATGGATGAACGTTCAGTCGTCACTGCCTATCGTCGCCTGTCGGGCACCTACGATCGATTCTTCGGTCCGGTGTTCGAGCAGGGACGCCAAGTCG
>PBAO01000021.1 GCA_002715985.1 Lysobacterales bacterium
TGGTGGCCGCGTCGACGTCGAAATCGCGGCTGACATGGATCGTCTGCATGACAAGCGCCTGGTCACATAAAACGCGCACCTTAGGCCGCGCGAGCCGTGATGGCAATCCGTAGCGCGTGACGAAGCGGGCCTGTCGGCCTACACTCGGGGGACTTGTTCGCCGGCCGTGGGGCGCCGCTGATGTCATACATTGATCTGGACGCATGCCGCGCGATTGGCCTGATCGCCATTGCCGGCGCGCTGCTCACCGGCTGTGTCGATCGCCGGCCGCCACCGGCCCATCCGGGGCCGTACGAGCGGCCGGTCGATGCCTTCAACGCCGCGCGCGCCCCGTATGACCCAACGGCTGGCATGGATCGCGCCAATCGGCCGCTGACCGAGGATATCTCGCAGCTGCGCGAGGCCCGCAACGCCTACGAACAGAGCCAGATCATGCAGGCGGCCGATGCACGCGCACAGCAGGCGGATTGCCGCGACGATCCGAATGCCCGGCTGGTGCGTATCGAGGATGGCAGCGGCGACCCGGACGCGGTCTACTGTCAGCGCAGCCCGGGCCGACAATAATCGCCGGGTTGTGCCCGGCCCGGCCGGCCACCATGGTGTGAGCATGAGTGATGCAAGCACACCCACCCGCACGGCCGGCGACCACCCGCTGGATACCCTGGACTGGCGCAACGCCGGGGCCGCACTCGGCGCGCCGTACTACACGCCGCAGGCGCCTTCGCCGATCGCTGCCCCTTATCCGGTGCTGCTCAACGACGAGGTCGCCCGGCTGATCGGGCTGGACGGTGCTGATCTGCGCCGGGCCGGCTATGCCGAAGTGCTCTCGGGCAATCAGCTGCCACACGGGGCAGCGCCTATCTCGCATCGCTACGGCGGGCACCAGTTCGGGGTCTGGGCCGGCCAGCTCGGCGACGGGCGCGCCATCACGCTGGGCGATATCCAGCGCCCGGATGGCCAGGCCTTCGATATCCAGCTCAAGGGCGCCGGCCAGACGCCGTACTCGCGCTTTGCCGACGGGCGGGCCGTGCTGCGCTCGACCATCCGCGAATACCTGGCCAGCGAAGCACTGGCGCATCTGGGTATTCCCACCACGCGGGCGCTGGCGATCGTGGGCAGCGATGCGCCGATCCGGCGGGAAACGATCGAAACCGCGGCGATTCTCACCCGCGTGGCGCCCAGCCTGGTGCGCTTTGGCAGTTTCGAGATGCTGTTCTATGACCAGGATTTCGAGGCCCTGGCGCCGTTGGCCGATGCAGTGATCAGCGCGCATCATCCCGAGATTGCGGCCATCGAGGTGCCGACCGAGCGCTACCGCGCCTGGGCAGCGCGTGTCATTACGCTGACCGCCGAGCTGATCGCCGACTGGCAGGCGGTCGGTTTCTGTCACGGCGTGCTCAATACCGACAACATGTCGGTGCTGGGGCTGACGCTGGACTATGGCCCGTTCGGTTTCATGGACAGTTTCCAGCCCGACTGGGTGTGTAACCATACCGATACCGGCGGGCGCTATGCCTATAACCAGCAGCCTCAGGTCGGGCTGTGGAACCTGGGGCGTTTTGTCCAGGCCATTCTGCCGCTGCTGGCCGAGGAGCCGGATGATGCGGTCCGCATCGGCCAGGATATGCTTCAGAGCTATCGCGGCGAATATGACGCCGCTTATATGCGTCGCATGCGTGCCAAGCTGGGCCTGGCCAGAGCCAAGGACGACGACCGTCAGCTCGTCGAGTCTCTTTTCAAGGTCATGGCCGCCGACGGCGCGGATTTCACGCGCACCTTCCGCGGGCTGTGTCATGTGGGCGACGTTGCTGGCGACAACGACAACGCCTTCATCGATGAATTCGTGGATGTCGAGACGGCCAGGCAATGGCTTGTCGATTGGCGCGCACGCCTGGCCGACGAAACGGATGACGAGACGACGCGCCAGGCCGGTATGCGCGGCGTCAATCCGAAATACATCCTGCGCAACTATCTGGCCCAGCAGGCGATCGAGCAGGCCCAGAGCGGCGACTACAGCGAACTCGAGCGCTTGCACGCCGTGCTCAAGGCGCCCTTCGACGAGCAGCCCGAGCACGCCGCCTATGCCGAGTTGCCGCCCGACTGGGCGCGTGGTCTGGTCCTGAGCTGTTCGGCCTAGCGCCTTAGTGCGGGCCTAGATCGGCCAAGGGATGCGCGCCTGACCAGCCGGGCACGAAATGATCGGCGACGTGCTGGTCGGGCACGGCGGCGACGCTGTCGTATCGCCAGGCCGGGGTTTTGTCCTTGTCCACAAGCAGTGCACGCACGCCCTCGGCGAAATCGGCATGGCGACAACAGGCCAGTGCCATGGCCAGCTCGCGTTGCACGGCCTGGGCCAGCGAGAGATAACGCCCGGTTTCCAGCTGATCGTGGATCAGGTGCGCGGTGGTCGGGCAGCCGGCGGCCAGATTTCCGGCCGATTCGGCCAGCCAGTCATCGTCGGCTTCGGTCAATGCCGTCAGCCCGGCCACGATATCGGCCAGATCGCCGCCACGCGCGGCCTCGCGAATCGTCGGCGCAGCGGCCATCAAGCGGGAGTCGGCCGTATCGGCGCCCGGGTGGCGCTGTTCGGCGGCCGCAAGAACACGGGCGACCGTGCGATGCGGCTGGTCCCAGTCGGCGGCGGCTGTGAGCGCTGCGATGACGTCCTGTTTCTGTCGGTGGGCGATGCCGTGTTCGGCCAGGCCGGCAAACAGTACGTCGGCGCTGTTCAACGTGGCGCCGGTCAGCGAGATGAAGCGTGCCAGATAATGCGGCAGGCGCGAGAAGAACCAGGTGGCACCGCAGTCGGGAAACAGCCCGATCTTGATCTCGGGCATGGCCAGCCGCGTGGTCTCGGTGACCACGCGATGGCTGGCCCCGGCGAACAGCCCGCAACCGCCGCCCATCACGATGCCGTGGCCCCAGGCGATGACCGGCGTGGTCAGCCGGTGCAGGTCATGACACAGCCGATACTCTTCGGTGAAAAACCGCTGCGGGTAGTCGGCCTCGATCTCGCCGATGATCGCGCGATACAGATTGACGATATCGCCCCCGGCACAGAATGCCTTGTCGCCCTCGGCCTCGATGAGGATCGCAACCACGTCGGGCCGGGCCTCCCAGTCATGAATGGCCGAGAGCATGGGCTCGATCATATCCAGGCGCACGGCGTTGAGCGCACCGGGGTTGTCGAGTGTCAGCCGGCCCAGAACACGGCCATCGTCCAGTGGAACTTCATTTTTATGGATTCGTGGCATGCCTGCCCTCCTTGTCGCACGTAAAAACCTGATATGCCGTTGATTAATGGCGTATCAACAAACACCCTGTGTTGTGCTAGATTCTAAATCAGCGATCGGGACGTTACCGGTCGGACCAAAGCAATTACCAAGGAGTTGCGATAATGATCAAAACGGTTCTCAAGACAGCGTTCGCTGCCGGTATCGTGGCCGCCGCTGCCGGTTGTGCCAGCTCGAACAGCCCGATGCAGGCCCAGATCGACCAGGCCATGCGCAAGGCCGAGTCGGCCCAGTCGACCGCCAACGAAGCCCAGCAGACCGCCAACCAGGCGCTGCAGACGGCCAACCAGGCCAAGTCGATGGCGCAGGCGAACTCGCAGCGTATCGAGCGCATGTTCCAGACCTCCCAGCAGAAGTAGGAACAGTGCGCTGCGCCCGAGTCATCGGGCGCCCATTGAAAAGCCCTGTCGGAACATCCGACAGGGCTTTTTCGTGTCTGCTACGGCAAACGCGGTAACGCGATCTAGCCCTGGCGGTACGGATCGGCGTTGCCTTCGGCCTCATCGGCCGGGGATGTCTGGCTTGATGCCGCTTCGGCCGCCGGCCCGGGCGAGCCGGCACCGCCGCCGATGGCCTCCGGCATGCCGTCGGCCTGGCGAGCGACGCGCTCGGCCAGATTCCAGTCGACCGGGGTATCGGGCCGGTCCTCGGTCGCGCCGATCAATTCCTGTACCCATGGCGTGAACGACTTGACCGGCGCGTCGCCGTCTGCATCCGGCGGGTGGGCTTCCATGACCAGATGATCCTCATCCCAGCCGATCTTGTAAGGCTGGCTGATGATATTCACCGGCATGCCCACCTCGGCCATCGAAAACAGTTTTTCGATGTCCGAGGGAAACAGACGGATACAGCCGTGAGAGACCTTCATGCCGATACCGGCCGGCTTGTTGGTGCCATGAATCAGATAAGACGGCAATGCCAGGCGCAGCGCGTACTGGCCCAGCGGGTTGTCCGGGCCGGCGGGTACGACATCCGGCAGCGGGTCCCCTTTTTCGGCGTGCTCTTTCTTGATCGAGGCCGGCGGTGTCCAGCTGGGGTGGGGGATACGCTGGGAGATACGGGTCTCGCCGAGAGGCGTGCCCCAGCCCTGGCGGCCGATGCCGATCGGGAACGTAAAGACCTTGCCGGCGTTGGGGCTGGTCGCCGAGGGAAAATAATACAGCCGCATTTCCGGGATGTTGATCACGATGCCTTCGCGCCGGGCATCCGGCAGCACATAGGCCGTGGGGATGATCAAATCGGTGTGGCCGGGCAGCCAGGGATCGACATCCGGGTTGGCCAGGCGCAGTTCGCGATAGCCCACGTCGTACTGGCGAGCCAGATTCACGAAGGTATCGCTTTCCTGGGTCTTGATATGCTGGATACGCCCAATGATGTCCGATCCCTTGGCTGGCGCATCGTACATCGCGGCCGTAGCGGCCAGCGGTGCCATGCTGATCAGTACCCACAGGAGTTGCGCACCGACTCGTTTCGGGCCAGAAAAAGAAAAAGACATGTCGTCTCCGCAGGGCAGGCCGTCACCAGCGCGACTGGGCGCCGGGTCAGGGGGAAAGACGCTCGATCTGCCAGTCGCCGTCGGCTTTAATATAGCGCAGACGATCGTGCAGGCGTGAACGACGGGCCTGCCAGAACTCGATTGCCCGGGGCGTGACCACATAGCCGCCCCAATGCGACGGGCGCGGTACGTCGGCATCGGCGAAACGCGCCTCGGTATCGGCCACGCGGTTTGCCAGCTCGTCGCGTCCATCCAGGGGCCGACTCTGCGGCGAGGCATGGGCGCCCAGCCGGCTGCCGCGCGAGCGCCTGGCGAAATAGGCGTCGGATTCGTCGCCGGGCAGCTTGGACACATGGCCCTGGATACGAACCTGGCGTTCCAGGGGTTCCCACCAGAACACCAGTGCGGCCTCGGGATGGGCAGCCAGCGCCTGGCCCTTGGCGCTTTCGTAGTTCGTGTAGAAACGAAACCCGCGCGTATCAAAGCCTTTGAGCAGCACGATACGTGCCGATGGCCGGCCATCGGCATCCACCGTGGCCAGCGTCATCGCCGTGGATTCCGCCAGCCCGCAGTGCTGGGCGTCGTCATACCAGACGGCAAACAACTCAAGCGGGTCGGCCGGGGCCGTGCTTTCGACCAGGTCATCACGGTCGAGATCGCCTTGCCAGGCACTGGGGGCATCGGACACGGCGTGCCTACTTCTCGTCGAGAGTGAAGCCGATCTTCACCGTGACCTGCCAGTGCGCGACCTCGTTGTCCTCGATATGACCGCGCACGCCGGTGACCTGAAACCAGCGCATGTGCGCGATGGATTTGGAGGCTTCGCGGATGGCCTTGCGAACCGCGTCTTCCTGACTGGTTTCCGACGAGCCGGTCAGCTCGACCGATTTATAGACATTGTCACTCATGGGTTGACTCGTGATTTGACGGTTGTCGGTCAGACTACGCCGGCGCCTGAAAAGCCTCAAGCATTGTATCGCCGGTGCTTTTCGTTCAAAAATCAAGTTTTTCCGATACAGCGAGCTCTTGCATGCGTGCCATACGAATCCACGACACCGACGATGGCCCCCGCGGCCGGATCGATGAGGTCAGCCTCGATGCGCTGACCGAGGGCGATGTGGTCATCAAGGCCCATTTTTCGTCTCTGAACTACAAGGATGCGCTGGCCATCACGGGGGCTGGCAAGATCGCGCGCCAACGCCCGCTCAACGCCGGCATCGACGTGGCCGGCGTGGTCGAGCACAGCGATGACGGCCGATTCGCCCCGGGCGACGAGGTGCTCGTCACCGGCTGGCTGCTCTCGGAAACCCGCGACGGCGGCCTGGCCGAGACGGTGCGCGTGCCGGGTTTCTGTGTCACGCCCTTGCCAGACGGCCTGGACCTCTGGGAGGCGATGGCGCTGGGCACGGCAGGGTTCACCGCGGCCATGGCCATCAAGCGTCTGCGCGATAACTTCCAGTCGCCCGAGCACGGGCCGGTCGCGGTGACCGGGGCGACCGGCGGGGTCGGCATGTTCGCCATCGAGATGCTGGCCCAGGCCGGTTTCTCGCCGGTGGCCGTGACCCGTCGCGGCGACGAATTCGGCGACCAGCTGAGCGCTCTGGGGGCGACCGAAATCGTCTCCCCCGACGAGATCGATCTGGGCGGCAAGCCCATGGGCGCCGAGCGGTTCGGCGGGGCGATCGATGCCCTGGGCGGCGCACCGCTGGCCCATCTGCTCGGTCAGACACGTCAGTTCGGCAACGTCGCGGCCATCGGCCTGGCGGCCAGCCCGAAGCTGGAAACCATGGTGGTGCCCTTCATTCTGCGCGGCGTATCGCTATTGGGCATCAACTCGGTGGAATGCCCGATCGAATGGCGCGAGACGATCTGGCAATCGCTGGCCGGGCCGGGCAAGCCGGCGCATCTGCGTGACATCGCCCACGAGACGATCGGCCTGGACGCCGTCGAAGCCCGCTGTCATGCCATTATCGAAGGCAAGCACAACGGGCGCACCGTGGTCGATCTGGCGCGCTAGCTTTTAAAACAACGATCAATACGACTTGACGAGGAGATTTCATGGCAGACAACACCAACACCGCCGGTCTGGCGGGCGTCACCGCAGGCAAGACCGCGATCTGTACGGTCGGCAAGAAAGGCGTGGGCCTGACCTATCGCGGCTATCTGATCGAGGACCTGGCCGAAAAAGCCGAGTTCGAGGAAGTGGCGCATCTCATGCTCTACGGCGCCTTGCCCACGGCCGACGAGCTGGCCAGCTATCGCAAACGCCTGATCGGCATGCGCGGGCTGCCCGAGGGTGTGAAGACGGCGCTCGAAGTGTTGCCGCGTGATACCCATCCGATGGATGTCCTGCGTACGGGCGCTTCGGTCCTGGGTACGCTGGAGCCCGAGACAGACGCTGACGCACAACAGCACGAGGTGGCCGATCGGCTGCTCGCTTCGTTCCCGTCAATGCTGATGTACTGGTACCACTTCGCCCACAACGGCGAGCGTATCGATGTCGAAACCGACGACGCCACCGTCGGCGGGCATTTTCTGCACCTGTTGCACCGCGAGGCCCCCAGCGACGATGCCGTGGCCTGCATGGCCACCTCGCTGATTCTCTATGCCGAGCACGAATTCAACGCCTCGACGTTCACCGCCCGCGTGATCACGGCCACGCTGTCGGATTTCTACTCGGCCACGGTCGGGGCGATCGGCGCGCTGCGTGGCCCACTCCACGGCGGGGCCAACGAAAAGGCCATGGCGCTGATCGAGTCCTTCGACGACCCGGACGCCGCCGAGGCCGGCCTGAAGCAGATGCTGGCCGACAAGGAAAAGATCATGGGCTTCGGCCACCGGGTCTACAAGAAAGCCGACCCGCGTAACGGCATCATCAAGGCCTGGTCGAAGAAGCTGGCCGGGGAGAACGACTATCGGCGCAATCTGTATGCGATCTCCGAGCGCCTGGAACAGACCATGCTCGACGAGAAGGGCATGTTCCCCAACGCCGATTTCTATCACGCCACGGCCTATCACTTCCTGGGGATTCCGACCGAGCTGTTCACGCCGATCTTCGTGATCTCGCGCCTGACCGGCTGGGGCGCGCATATCTTCGAGCAGCGTGCCGACAACCGTCTGATCCGCCCGAGCGCGGACTATGTCGGCCCGGAGATCCAGGAGTTCGTGCCGATCCAGGACCGCGGCTAGACGCGGCCCGACGCTCGCGCGCGCCGAGCGGTGCGCGCGGGTGATTACAACGAGGAGATAACAATGATTCTTGCGTATTGGTGTGTACTGCTGACGGCCTTCATGCCGGTGATGTGGGTGGGGGTGGCCAAGTTCATGGGCCCCAAGAAGATGGGGCTCAAAGGCAATCACAACCCGCGCGAATGGCTGGAGCAACAAACCGGGGCCCAGAAGCGGGCCTACTGGGCCCAGCTCAACTCGTTCGAGGCGTTTCCGCCGTTTGCGGCCGGCGTGATCATCGCCGTCATCGCCGGCGGCGCCGTCGCCACGATCAACACGCTGGCGATTGCGTTTCTGGTGCTGCGCTTGATCTATGGGCTGTGCTACATCGCCGATCTGGCCAGCCTGCGCAGCCTGGTCTGGTTCGCAGCCACGATTTGTACCGTGGGGTTGTTCATCGTCGCGGCCGTGGCCTGATGTAGCGGCATGCCGGTGATGAGCATTGCCGGCATGCCACGAAAAGATAGATTTTCATCTCATGCCGACGGCGTATGCTCAACAATGGACGGCTTTCGATGTGACAGGCCCGCAGGCGGCCGGGGATGAATGATGCAGACCAAACGATTGAATCTGGTGGATACCGCCTGGCTGAATGTGGATACGCCGAATGCGCCCATGCAGGTTGGCGGTCTGTTGACGTTTCAGCTGCCCGACGATGCGCCAGACGATTTCTGTGCCACGCTGTTCGAGCGCTGGCGCACCCACGCCGCGGCCGAGCGGCCCTGGAACCAGCGCCTGCGCGGCGGGCGCTGGCGCAATGTGGCGCCCGAATGGGAATTGCTCGACGAAATCGATATCGAATATCACTTCCGGCATTCCGCGCTGCCCGCGCCCGGCGGTGAGCTCGAGCTGGGCGCGCTGACCTCACGCCTGCACAGCAACCCGGTCGATCTGACGCGCCCCCCCTGGGAGTGTCATCTCATTGAAGGGCTGGCCGGCAATCGATTTGCGCTGTATCTGAAGATTCATCATTCATTGCTGGACGGCGTAGCCGGCATGCGACTTCTGGCGCGTGCGTTGACCTCGGACCCGGCCGAGCGTGGACGCCCGCCGTTCTGGGCCATAGCCCCGAGAAGATCCAGCGGGCCGGCCACGCCCGATGCCCAGCGCCCCGGTCTATACCGCGCGCTGGCCGAGATCGTCGGCGAGGCCAGCGAGCAGGTCTCGTCACTGTCCGGCTTTGCCGGCATCGTGCGCGACATGCTGCGCAGTGCGCGCTCGGGCACCGGCAGCATGGGCCTGCCATTCGCGGCCCCCAGCTCGGTGCTGAACGGCCGGATCACCGCTCCGCGTCGTTATGCCACCCAGCTGTACTCGCTGGCAGAGTTCAAGGCATTGGCCGAAAACGCCGGCGTGACGATCAACGACATCATCCTCACGGTCTGCGGTACGGCACTCCAGCGTTATCTGCACGAGATCGGCGAGCTGCCCGCGCGCGATCTGACTGCGGGCATTCCGGTCTCGGTACGTCCGGCCGATGAACCCGATGAAGACGATCTGGGCAACGCGATCACCTTCATCATCGCCAACCTGGCCACGACCGAAAACGATACGGCCACCCGCCTGACACGGATCGCCGAATCGACCCGGGCGGCCAAGACCAGTCTGGAAAAACTCTCCGGTGCCGCGATCACGCAGTACACGGTCGCTCTCATGGCGCCGTATATCCTGTCGCTGGTCTCGGGCATGGCCGGGCGCACGCGGCCCGTGTTCAACGTTACGGTCTCGAACCTGCCCGGCCCGAAAGAGGCGCTGTTCGTGGAAGGCGCACGCATGGAGGCGTTCTTCCCGACGTCGCTGGTCACCCACGGGCAGGCGCTGAACATCACGATCCACGGCTATGCCGACACGCTGGGCTTCGGCTTCATCGGCTGTCGTGACAGCCTGCCGTCGCTGCAGCATATCGCCGTCTATGCCGGCGAGGCGGTCGACGAGCTGCGCAAGCTCTACGGCCCGAAAAGGCCGGGCAAGCGCACGGCCCGCGCTGGCGCAACGACGGCCAAGAAACGCACGACCAAGGCGCGGAGCACGAAGGCGGCGGCGCCGAAGCGCGGTACGGAGACCGACGACTAGCCTCGCATTTTGTCATTGCTTGATGTAAGTATTGGGGCATCAGTCCAAGGCCGGATCAGTGCAATCGCACGATCCGGTTTCTGCTCGAGGTAGATGACAATGGCGGCGACCGTTCTAGGCTGTCCGATCGATGCCCGTCTGGATACGCGTATCCAGCGCATGATCACGGATCTGCGTGAAGCACCGTCGAGCGTGGCTCGTGACGAGATCGTTCAATTGATCATCGATATGACCGATGCCTCGTTCAAATATCATTTCGTGCGCCCTTTGAAGGGCCTGGGCGTGGGGTTTGCCACGCGCACGAGCATTGACGTGGGGCTGCTGGGCGCGATGCGGGTCATCCGCACCAGTCTGTCGCGCGTGGTCGGGCACCTGAGTGACGATCAGGCGGTCAAGCTGGCCGATTACCTCGACGATGCTTATTTCCCTGATACGGCCGAACAGCCACCGCGTCTGGAATAGAGCCGCCGGGCATGGCCCGGCGCTAAGACGATCTACCAGCGGCCGAAGAAACCGCGGCCGCGGTCGTCGCGACGCTCATGACGATCGTGGTGGTGGTGGCGATGAACCCGACGGTCCCAACGACGGTCCCAGCCGCGGCTGTGCCGGGGGCTGGGCCGGTCGTAGCGGCTGCCACGATAATGACGACGATCATCGTGATGCCGGTGGCCGCCGACATTGACCCGGGTGAATGGCGCGGCCACGTTCACGCCGCGCTCGCGATCGACGCCGACATGGGTGAAGGGCGCCCGGATATCGATACCGGCCTGGGCCGTGCTCATGCCGCCCAACAGGGTCAGGCTCACCAGCCCCATCAGGGCCGGCAACCAGCGACGCGTGGTGCGACGTTGTTTCGAGGTGATGGCATTCATGGCGTTGTCCTTCGTACCCATTGGTCGGCACTTGTTCTGTTTGTTCAAATCCAATTTAACGAACCGGTCTGAATCGTTCATTAATGATTTAACAGACTGAAAGAAACGTGATGCCACGAGGCCTCACTTCGGCGTTTATACTTTCGGCCTTGGTTTTGACGGAAGGCCGGCGCTATTGGCGCGTCGGTATTCCACGGTTTGGGTGTACGAGCTTTCTATGAGCGTTGATGACAGCCACGAGCACGGTCAGCCCGCCGGGGGCAGTAATTTTCTGCGCAATCTCATCGCCGAGCAGATTGCATCGGGCGAGCACACAGGCGCGGTGGTCACGCGGTTCCCGCCCGAGCCCAACGGTTATCTGCATATCGGCCATGCGGCCTCGATCTGTCTGAACTTCGGCCTGGCCGAGTATTTCGAGGGCGCGTGTCGGCTACGCTTTGACGACACCAACCCCGACGCTGAAGATCAGGAATACATCGATTCCATTCAGGCCGATATCCGATGGCTGGGCTTCGAGTGGGACGGCGAGGTGCGCTATACCTCGCAGTATTTCGCCACGCTCTATGACTATGCTCTGCATCTGATCGCGGCCGGGCTGGCCTATGTCGACGAGCTCTCACCCGACGAGATCCGGGAGTATCGCGGCACGCTGACCGAGCCCGGCAAGGACAGCCCGTACCGGGATCGTGATCCGGCCGAGTCGAAAGCCATGTTCGAGGCCATGGCCCGCGGCGAATATGCCGAGGGCACGGCCTGTCTGCGCGCCAGGATCGATATGGCCGCCGGCAACATCAATCTGCGCGATCCGGTGATCTATCGCATTCGCAACAAGGCCCATCATCAGACGGGCGACACCTGGTGTGTCTACCCCTCCTATGACTTCGCCCATGGCCAGTCCGATGCCATCGAGGGGGTGACACACTCGATCTGCACGCTGGAGTTCGAGGATCATCGCCCGCTCTACAACTGGCTGCTCGAGCATCTGCCGGTGCCTGCACAGCCCGTGCAGTACGAGTTCGCCCGGGTGAACCTCAACTACACCATCACCAGCAAGCGCAAGCTGCGCCGGCTGGTCGAGGAGCAGATCGTCGACGGCTGGGACGATCCGCGCATGCCCACCATTTCCGGTATTCGCCGACGCGGCTACACGCCGGCCTCGATCCGTGCTTTCTGTGACATGGTCGGCGTGTCGCGCTCGGGCGGCACGGTGGATGCCGCCATGCTCGAACACGCCATCCGCGATGATCTGAACAAGAACGCCGCTCGTGCCATGTGCGTGATGGATCCGCTCAAGGTGGTCATCACCAACTGGCCGGCCGGCCACGTCGAAACCCTGACCGCCCGGGGCCATCCGGATCGCGACGACATGCCCGAGCGGGACCTGCCCTTGACGCGTGAGGTCTATATCGAGAAAGCGGATTTCCGCGAAGCGGCGAACAAGAAGTACAAGCGCCTGGTGCTGGGCAAGAAAGTGCGTCTGCGTAATGCCTATGTCATCGAGGCCCATGACGTGGTCAAGAACGAGGCCGGTGAGGTCGTCGAGGTGCACTGCACTTATGATCCCGACACGCTGGGTGATAATCCGGCCGACGGGGTCAAACCCAAGGGCGTGATCCACTGGGTTTCGGCCTCGCACGGCAAGCAGGCGCTGGTGCGGGTCTATGACCGTCTGTTCGCGGTCGAAAACCCCAGCCGCGAAGACGATCTGCTTGATGGCCTGAATCCGTTTTCGCTGCAGATTCATCCCGGCTGCTGGATCGAGCCCGGACTGGCCGATGTCGCCGCCGAGACGCGTGTTCAGTTCGAGCGTACCGGCTATTTCGTGGCCGACCGTTATGACCACGCCGCCGGGGCCCCGGTGTTCAATCGCGTGGTGGCCCTGCGCGATACCTGGGCCAAGATCGAGCAACGCGGCGCATGAGACAGCGCCGGCGTGCTGTGATTGTCGACCGCGCGGCGTGTGCCGAGCGGCTGGCCACGGGCATCACGGCTCTGGGGCTGTGGATCGCCGAGGGCGAGCAGGCCCGCCTGCTGGATTATGTTGAAGCGCTTGCTGCCTGGAACGCGACGCATAATCTGACAGCGGTTCGCGTGCCCGAGGCCATGGTGGTGCGCCATCTGCTGGACTGTCTGGCGATACAGCCCTTCATCGACGGCCGGCGGGTGGCCGATATCGGCACCGGGCCGGGCCTGCCGGGGCTGGTGCTGGCCACGGTCTGTGCCGACAAGTCGTTCATGCTGGTCGAGTCCAATCACAAGAAGGTGGCGTTCCTGCGCCATGCCCGTCGTACGCTCGGCCTTGAGAACGTCGATATACGGGCAGCCCGTGTTGAAGACGTCGCCACGGAAGCCGGATTCGACTGGGTGATCACCCGGGCCTTCGCGAGTGCGGCCCAAACCGTGCATCATGCCGGCCAGCTGATCGGCGCGGATACGCGGCTGGGGCTGATGAAGGCCCGGGATTTCGCGGCCGAGGCCGCCGATCTGCCGCCGGGCTTCGTGCAGCAGGCCGATCATCGCCTGCAGGTGCCCGGGCTCGACGGTGCGCGCCGTTTCGTTGTCATTGGTCGCGACACGTCCGGCTGAAATGCCCAAGACCTGTCGTAGACTCATCAATACAGTACCGGCACGGCGTACGTCAGCCCGCGTTCGTCCGCGCCGATCAGGATCGTGTTCATGAGCCACATCATTGCCATAGCCAATCAGAAAGGCGGCGTGGGCAAGACCACCACAGCCGTCAATCTGGCCGCCGCGCTCGCCGAGGCCGAGCAACGCGTGCTGCTCGTGGATATGGATGCCCAGGGCAACGCCACCATGGGGGTAGGCGCCGACAAGAACGCGCTCGAGGCCACGGTCTGTGATTTTCTGCTGGGCGAGAAAGGCGTGGCCGAAGCGCTGGAAGTGGTCGCCGACGGTGCGTTCTATCTGCTGGGCGCCAATAGCGACATGACGGCGGCAGAAGTCGGCCTGCGCGACATGAAGGGCGGGCGTGCCGCGCTCAAGAAGTCGCTGGCCGATATCGCCGACAGCTTCGACTATGTCGTCATCGACTGCCCGCCGGCGTTATCCATGCTCACCGTCAACGCCCTGGTGGCCGCACGCGGGGTGATCATCCCCATGCAGTGTGAATACTATGCGCTGGAAGGGCTGACCGATCTGCTGACGACCATCGAGAACATCCGGCAGATGATCAATCGTGATCTCGTGGTCGAGGGCGTGTTGCGCACCATGTACGACGGGCGTAACCGCTTGACCGGTGAAGTCTCGGCCCAGCTGATCGATTATTTCGGCGATGCGGTCTACGAGACCGTCATTCCGCGTAACGTGCGCCTGGCCGAGGCGCCCAGCTTCGGCCAGTCGATTTTCGACTACGACGCCAGTGCCAGCGGGGCTGCGGCCTATCGCAGCCTGGCCGCCGAGATCCTGGGCCGGGACGACAGCGAGATCGTCTCGGCGCCCCGAACCGGGGCCAAGCGCGCGGTATCCTCGCTGTTCGGGCGTCGACGCAAGAAGAACCAGAGTTAAAGGGGCAAGCCATGGCACAGAAGAAGCGCGGTCTCGGCCGCGGCCTCGAATCGCTGTTATCCAAGGATTTCGACGATACGCCGGCGGCCGCCGAGCTGGTCGAGCTGGCCCTGGACGATCTGGCGCCGGGGCGTTACCAGCCGCGGCGCGATATCGACCCCGATGCGCTGGAGGCCCTGGCACAGTCGATTCGTGCCCAGGGGGTGGTTCAGCCTTTGGTCGTACGCCGGGTCACCGATACCGAGCACGACTACGAGATCATTGCCGGCGAGCGACGCTGGCGAGCGGCCCGGGTCGCCGGGCTGGCCACCGTGCCGGCGGTGGTTCGCGAGTTCGCCGAAGAGGCCGCCATGGCCGTGGCGCTGATCGAAAACATCCAGCGCGAGGATCTCAACCCGCTGGAAGTCTCGGGAGCGCTACGACGTCTGATCGATGAATGTGGTTTTACCCATGCCCAGTGCGCCGCAGCTGTCGGGCGCTCGCGGGCTTCGGTATCCAACCTCCTGCGCCTGTCCGATCTGGTGCCCGATGTCGCCGAGCGGCTGCGGGCCGGCGAGCTCGAAATGGGCCATGCCCGGGCCTTGCTGGGGCTGGATGCCGCCGCTCAGCGAAAGATCGCCGCCCGCGTGGTCGAACGCGGGCTGACCGTGCGCCAGACCGAGGCGCTGGTGCGCAGTGCCCACGAACAGAGCGGGGCGGCGAAGACGAAGACCAGGCCGGAACGTGATGCACGTGTCGTGCGTCACGAGTCCAGCCTGTCCGAACGTCTGGCCGCCGGGGTCAAGATCGAGCCGGACCGTCGTGGGGGCGGCAAGGTCGTCATTCGTTACAAGAGCGCGGCCGATCTGGACGCGCTGGTCGATCGTCTCGATTAGATGTATCATACCGCTACCGTGGTGAACGCCGCGGAGCGTACGCTTGCGTATTGCTCGCGCTCGGCGAGGTGGGTACACTGCGTCCTCGTTCTGAGCGACCTAGCGAGTCGCAGGCGTCTAGCGGCTGAACGGTCGGGCGCCACGGGGAGATGTCATGAAGCGCCATGCCGTGCGTAATCTGCTGATCCTCCAGATCGTCGTTGTCGTCATCGCGGCGGCAGTCCTGTTTTTCGTGCGTGCGGATGCCGCGTTCGCGGGTCTGGCCACCCTCTATGGCGGTGCCATGGCGTTGGCCAATACCCTGCTGCTGGCTTTTCGTACGCGTCGTGCGAGCGTCGAGAAATCGAGCCCGCGCAGCCAGGCCGCCGGCCTTATGGTCGGCATGATTGAACGACTGGTCGTCACGCTGGTCGGCTTCGCCCTCGGCATGGGATGGTTGGGTCTCGACCCGATATCGCTGCTGATCGGCTTTGCTGTTGCCCAGCTGGCCTATACGGCCGGCGGGCGTTCGCTGCGCGAAGCCGCGGTGGGCAGCGCGACACACCAACAGCGTCAGAGGTAGACCGTGAGCGAAAGCGTATTTACTCAGGATCCGACTGCGGTCGAGTACATCCAGCATCACCTGTCGAACCTCACGCTGGGCGAAGGCTTCTGGTCGGTGCATGCCGATACGATCATCGTCAGCTGGGTTCTGGGCGCGCTGCTGCTGTGGCTGGGCCACGTCGTGGGCAAGCGCATGACCACCGACAGCGAACCCAGCGGCTTGCAGAACGCGGTCGAAACCGTCGTGGAGTTCGTCAACGACCAGGCCCAGTCGCTGTTTCCGCGCGCCGATCCGCTGATCGGCCCGCTGGCGTTGACGATCTTTCTCTGGGTGTTTGCCATGAACTTCATGGACATGCTCCCGGTCGATCTGCTGCCGCTGATCGCGCAATGGATCGGGCAAAACATATTCGGCGTGGCAGCACATAACGTGCCATTCCGGGCCGTGCCGACGGCCGATCTGGCCGTGCCGTTCGCCATGGCGCTTGTGGTCTTCGGTCTGTCGATCGTCTACGGCGTGCGCAAGAAAGGCTTGGGCACGTACCTCAAAGGGTTTCTGGTGCATCCGTTCGGCAAGTATCTGGCGCCGTTCAATATCGTGATGAGCCTGGTCGAAGAGATCGCGAAGCCGCTGTCGCTGGCCCTACGACTTTTCGGTAACTTGTTCGCCGGTGAGCTGGTCTTCATGCTCATCGCGCTGACCGGGTTCGCCTGGTACATGGCCCCGTTCCAAGCCGCGCTTGGCTGGGTCTGGACGGTGTTCCATCTGCTGATCATCGTCATTCAGGCGTTCATCTTCATGCTGCTGTCAGTGGTCTATCTGGCCCTGGCGACCAGCGACGACGCGCACTAATCGCGCATTCACCACCGCTGATAGCTACTTCGTCTTTTAAGGAGGACACATGGATCCGCAAGCTGTAGCCATGGTTTACGCCTACACCGCCACCGGTGTCGGCATCATCTTGGGTCTCGCCGGTCTGGGCTCTGCTCTGGGTTGGGGCTTGATCTGCTCGCGCTTCATCGAAGCCATTGCCCGTCAGCCGGAACTGCGTGCGCAGCTGACCGGCCAGATGCTGTTCGTGGGCGGCCTGATGGAGGCCTTCCCGTTCATCGTGCTGGGTATGTCGATGTGGTTCACCTTCGCGAACCCGTTCCTGAGCGGCCTGCAAGCAGCGGTCGGCGGCTGATTGCACGCCCTTAGTGCAATTGTCTTGGAATTCGCCTGACAATCTTCGGGAGCTGACGTGAATATCTTTTGGACACTCGTCATCGAAATGATCAGCTTCGGGCTGTTCATCTACTTCTTCGGCAAGGTGCTCTGGAAGCCGTTGATGCAGGCGATGGAAGCACGTCGTCGACGGATCAGCGAGGGGCTGGCTGCCGCAGAGCGCGGCCAGCGCGAACTCGAGGATTCGGTCAACAAGGCCGAGGAGCGTATGGCCGAGGCGCGCTCTGAAGCTCACGAGCTTCTGGCCAACGCTCAGCGCCAGGCCAACGAAACGCTCGAGCGTGCGCGGGCTGATGCTCGTGGCGAAGGCGAGCGCATCGTCTCGGCTGCGCGTGAAGAGGTCGACCAGGCGGTCGCCCAGGCCAAGGAGCAGCTGCGCCGTGAAGTCGGCGAACTGGCCGTGGACGGTGCCGAGCGCATCCTGAAGCGCGAGATCGACACCAAGGCTCATAACGACATCATCGACGATCTCGTCGCGGAGATTCGTTAGTCATGGCCGCCGATATCTACACACTCGCGCGGCCCTACGCCGAGGCCGTGTTCGATATGGCCGGCGACGACGAGGCCCGTGGCCAGTGGTCGAACGCGCTGGCCGCACTGGCAGCCATCGTGGACAACGACGACGTGGCCGCGGTCATGGCCAGTCCGATGGTTTCGGATGCCGCACTGGCGGAGGCGATCATCGGGCTGGGCGAGGCCGATTTCGGAGAGCAGCAGGGCAATTTCGTGCGGTTGCTGATCGAAAACGATCGGCTGGTGGCCGCTCCGGCAATCGCCGAGCTGTTCGAGGCCCGGCGTGCGTCGGCCGAAAACCGGCTGGATGTCGAGGTGACCTCCGCCAAATCGTTGACGAAGAAGCAACAAGGGGCGCTGACCAAAGCGCTCGAAACCCGTTTTTCGCGTGATGTGTCGCTGAGCTTCGTCGAAGACGACTCGATCATCGGCGGGCTTGTCATTCGCGCCGGCGATCTGGTGATCGACGGCTCGCTCACCGCGCAGCTGGCTCGCATGCGCCAGCGACTCGCGCAGTAGCGCACAGACCGCGGCCGATGATGCTCGCGGCGAATTGGATTTAGAGGAAGTAGTTCAATGCAACTGAATCCGGCGGAAATTTCGGACCTGATCAAGAAACGGATCGAGAACTTCGAGACCGTTACCGAGTCCCGCAATGTCGGCACGCTGGTCAGCCTGGCCGACGGCATCGCGCGTATTCACGGCCTGGCCAACGCCATGCAGGGTGAGATGCTCGAATTCCCGGGCGGCACCTACGGCATGGCGCTCAACCTTGAGCGTGATTCGGTCGGTGCGGTCATGATGGGCGAGTATCGCCACATCTCCGAGGGCTGCGAGGTCAAGACGACCGGCAAGGTACTGGAAGTGCCGGTCGGGCGTGAGCTGCTCGGTCGTGTTGTCGACCCGCTCGGTGCGCCGATCGACGGCAAGGGTGAGATCGAAACCACCCAGACCGCGCCGATCGAGAAAGTCGCCCCGGGCGTGATCGCGCGTCAGTCGGTCGACCAGCCGGTTCAGACCGGCCTGAAGGCTGTCGATGCCATGGTGCCGATCGGTCGGGGGCAGCGCGAGCTGATCATCGGCGATCGTCAGATCGGCAAGACCGCCGTGGCGATCGATGCGATCATCAATCAGAAGGGTACGGGCATCAAATGCATCTACGTGGCTATCGGGCAGAAGAACAGCTCGGTCGCCAACACGGTGCGCAAGCTCGAAGAGCATGGCGCGATGGAGCACACCATCGTGGTCAACGCCGGTGCCGCGATCAGCCCGGCGCTGCAGTACATGGCACCGTATGCCGGCTGCTCGATGGGCGAGTTCTTCCGCGACCGCGGCGAAGATGCGCTGATCGTCTACGATGATCTGTCCAAGCAGGCCGTGGCGTATCGTCAGATTTCACTGCTGCTGCGTCGTCCGCCGGGCCGCGAAGCCTACCCGGGTGACGTGTTCTATCTGCACTCCCGGTTGCTTGAGCGCGCTGCACGTATCAACGCCGATTATGTTGCCGAGTTGACCAACGGCGAAGTCACCGGCCAGACCGGCTCGTTGACGGCGCTGCCGATCATCGAGACCCAGGCGGGTGACGTCTCGGCGTTCGTGCCGACCAACGTGATCTCGATCACCGATGGTCAGATCTATCTGGATAACGACAAGTTCAATTCGGGGATCCGCCCGGCCATCGATGCCGGTCTGTCGGTCTCGCGTGTTGGCGGCTCGGCCCAGACCAAGATCATCAAGAAGCTCGGTGGCGGTGTACGTCTGGCCCTGGCGCAGTATCGCGAGCTGGCCGCCTTCGCCCAGTTCGCCTCGGATCTGGATGAGGCCACGCGGCGTCAGCTCGAGCACGGCGAGCGGGTGACCCAGCTGATGGTGCAGAACCAGTATGCGCCGCTGTCCGTCGCGCTGATGGCCTCCTCGCTGTTCGCAGCGGACAAGGGCTATCTCGATGATGTGGAAGCCAACAAGGTCACGGACTTCGAGGCAGCCCTGCATCAATACATGACCTCGGAGCAGGCCGAGTTGGTCGACAAGATCAACACGACCGGCGATTTCTCGGACGAGATTCAGGACGGTCTTCACGAGGCCATGAAGGCCTTCAAGAAGAATCGGACCTGGTAAAAGCCCGGGATTGATGAGTCGTCTTTTGAGTCTGGTAAGCGGAGAGTAGGCAATGGCCGGCGCCAAGGAAGTCAAAGGCAAGATCAAGAGCGTTCAGAATACGCAGAAGATCACCAAGGCCATGGAGATGGTGGCGGCATCGAAGATGCGTCGGGCGCAGGAACGTGTCGATGCGGCACGTCCCTATGCTCAGAAGATCCGCCGCACCATCGGCCATCTGGCCAACGCCAATCTGAGCTATGGCCATCCGTTTCTCGAAACGCGTGAGGTCAAACGGGTCGGCCTGATCGTGGTGTCGTCGGATCGTGGCTTGTGCGGCGGGTTGAACATCAACCTGTTCCGTCGCGTGCTCACCGAAATGCGGGCCTGGAAAGACCAGGGCGTCGAGGTCGAGATCACGGTCGTCGGCCGCAAGGGGCTTTCATTCTTCCGCCGGCTGACCGAGATCCGGGCCGAGACGGTTGATCTGGGCGACAAGCCGCGTCTGGCGGACTTGATCGGCGCGGCCAAGGTGATGATGGATGACTATCGGAACGGCGATATCGATCGCCTGTTTCTGATGTCCAACGAATTCGTCAACACCATGACCCAGAAGCCTGAAATGCAACAGCTGCTGCCGGTCGAGCAGGGCCCGGCCGAAGAGCTGCCGGATTACTGGGACTATATCTACGAGCCGGAGCCCGAAGGTCTGCTCGACGATATTCTGGTGCGCTACGTCGAGTCTCAGGTCTATCAGGGCGTGGTGGAGAATGTGGCCTGTGAGATGGCCGCCCGCATGGTGGCGATGAAGTCGGCCTCGGATAACGCCGGCGACATCATCGACGATCTGCAGCTTGAATATAACAAGCAGCGTCAGGCTGCTATCACCCAGGAATTGTCGGAAATCGTGGCCGGTGCCGCAGCGGTCTCGTAACCGCGCGAATCGCCAGTAGAAAACGCCAATGCGGCAGTCTTGTACGGCTGCCCGGTTGAGGAAACGCTATGAGTCTTGGAAAAGTCGTACAGATCATCGGTCCGGTCGTCGACGTAGAGTTCGAACGCGACGCACTGCCCAATATCTTCGATGCGCTGGAGCACGAGTCGGGTCTGGTGCTCGAGGTCGAGCAGCAGATCGGCGACGGTGTGGTGCGCTGTATCGCCATGGGTGTGACCGAGGGTCTGACCCGAGGCGGCGAGGTCAAGAACACCGGTGCCCCGATTTCCGTGCCGGTCGGCCAGGCCACGCTGGGCCGCATCATGGATGTGCTGGGCAAGTCGATCGACCAGAAGGGTGATATCGAGGCCGAGCAGACCGCGCCGATTCATCGCGAGGCTCCGACGTTCGCCGAGCAGGCCGGCAGCCAAGAACTGCTGGAAACCGGGATCAAGGTCATCGATCTGCTGTGCCCGTTCGCCAAGGGCGGCAAGGTCGGCCTGTTCGGCGGCGCCGGCGTGGGCAAGACCGTCAACATGATGGAGCTGATTCGCAACATCGCCGCCGAGCACTCGGGCTACTCGGTGTTTGCCGGTGTCGGCGAGCGGACTCGTGAAGGCAACGACTTCTACTATGAAATGCAGGAGTCCAACGTCATCGACAAGGTGGCCCTGGTCTATGGCCAGATGAACGAGCCGCCGGGCAACCGTCTGCGCGTGGCCCTGACCGGCCTGACCATGGCCGAGTTCTTTCGCGACGAGGGCCGCGATGTGCTGATGTTCATCGATAACATCTATCGTTACACCCTGGCTGGCACCGAAGTCTCGGCGCTGCTTGGCCGCATGCCCTCGGCCGTGGGCTACCAGCCGACGCTGGCCGAAGAAATGGGCCTGCTGCAGGAGCGCATCACGTCGACCAAGACCGGTTCGATCACCTCGGTGCAGGCGGTGTACGTACCGGCCGACGACTTGACCGACCCGTCGCCGGCCACGACATTCGCGCATCTGGATGCCACGGTCACGCTGTCGCGCTCGATCGCCGAGCGTGGGATCTACCCGGCGGTGGACCCGCTGGACTCGACCTCGCGCCAGCTCGATCGCAACGTGGTGGGCAACGAGCACTACGAGTGTGCCCAGGACGTTCAGCAGACGCTGCAGCGCTATCGCGAGTTGAAGGACATCATCGCGATTCTGGGCATGGACGAGCTGTCCGANGACGACAAGCTGACNGTNTCNCGNGCNCGNAAGATCGAGCGNTTCCTNTCNCAGCCGTTCTTCGTGGCCGANGTCTTCACCGGNGCGCCCGGCAAGTANGTNCCGCTGACCGAAACCATTCGTGGNTTCCGNGGNATCTGTGACGGNGAGTANGANCACCTGCCNGAGCAGGCNTTCTANATGTGCGGCACGATCGACGANGCNGTCGAGAAGGGCGACGAAATGGCGAAGAAGGAAAAGAACAAGGCAGCCTAGCCTTNNTTTTTCCGGTTTCATTGATTCCGTCGGTNCGGCCCGCCGCNCNGACGGAATAGCCAAGGGCGAACCTTATGAAAATTCATGTCGACGTGGTCAGCGCCGAAGGCCAGATCTGGACGGGTTCGGCCACCACGGTTTATGCGCCGGCCCAGATGGGTGAAATCGGTATTCTGCCGCGTCACGCACCGTTGCTCACGCGTTTGAAGCCGGGCAATCTGCGTATCGAGACCGAAAACGGCGAGCAGGAGAACGTATTTGTCTCCGGCGGCCTGCTTGAGGTGCAGCCGCATCTCGTTACTATCATGGCCGATATCGCCGAGCGGGCCGATGAGCTCGATGAATCCGAGGCACAAAAAGCCAAGGAGCGGGCCGAGGAAGCCGTTTCCGCGGCCGAGGATCAGGTCGATCTGGCTCGCGCCCAGGCCGAACTCGCCGAAGCGGCCGCCCGGCTGGACATGCTGCAGAGGATTCGCAGCAGCCACTGACCGCGGCGATCGCTGCGTTTGACAATCATGCCTGCGGTGACAAGACTTCGGGTCTCGATTGTCGTGGCCGTGGTCGTGTCATGTCGATTCCTTCCCAGTGTGTCATCGTCGCCGTTGCGCTGATCGTTTCATGTCCGTGGAGCGCGTCGGCCGGTGCGCAGTCATCGCGCACTGACGCCAGTCAGGCGTTTTCGGTCTTTGACACCTCAGGCATGCGGCGGCTGGTGCACGGGCGTCGCGAGTCGCTGGATCTGGCGGCCGGCCGGGTGCCACTCGGGCACGCACAAGCTTTCTTTGGCGTTGACGATTCCAGCAGCGCCACCCGTCGTTACCTGACCAGCGGGCTCGAATGGCGGGCCAGTGCTCCGGCCAGCCCGTTCGATCTGGGCCTGGGGGGCATGCATGTGGTCAGCCGTGGTTCTGCGGTGGGCGGGCAAACGCTGCTACAGGCCACCAGCAACTTCGACCTGGGCGGCGGTGCCTTCGTGCCCGATCTATCGTTCATGACGGCCGAGGTGGATGGCTCCGGGCCGGCCGGGGCCGGCCTGTCGGGCCGGGCCAGCCGCTACGGTTTGAGCGAAGACTATGCCGGCGGTGGCTACAAGCTGGATTACTTCTCGGCGAGCCCGGGATTCGACACCTGGGGCAGCCCGCTTGCCAGCAGCGGCCAGGGGGTCGAGCTCCAGAGCTATTATGATGGCCGCTCGGGCTGGCGCGTGCACAACACGTTGCGCGTGCATGATCGTACGACCGAACGCGGCCTTGTAGACAGGTTCACCATCAGCGGGCGCTATGCCCAGTCCGGCACGGGGCGGCCCTGGGCGCTGAGTGCACAGTTCGGCAGTCAACGGTCGGCTGATCGGCGCCCGATTTCGTTACGCCTGGCCAGCCGGACACAATACTGGCGCGATTGGCATGTGGATACCGCCATGGGCTGGTATCAGGGCGATGTCACCAACCCACAGAACCGGCCCGTCGAAGGCGGCCTGTGGTCGCTGTCGTTCGACCGACGTCTGGCCATCGCCGGCATGGCTGCACGCCTGCGCCCGCGATTCGCGCTCGGCGGCACCCGGGACAGCGAGACCGATTATGCAGGCCTGGCCGGTATCGGACTCGTGTTTCCGGGCATCGCTGATCAGTTCGTCATCAACATGGACTATGCCTCGGCCGGCTGGGTGCCTGTGACGCACGGCGGCGGCGATATGCGCGTGTCACTGAACTTTGCGAAGAATGCCGGTCAAATACTCTCGCCGCTGCGCTCGTTGATCGATCGGTTTTGATCAACGACCGTCGACGGGCGGCGGTGTTCATTGTCTGCTCATGCCGTCTATCGTCAGATGTCATGACACACAGCCTGATACGAGGCGTCCGCCGGTCCGTGATGGACGCCTCGTGAATTTTCTCGAACAAGGAAAAGCGCATGCGTCTGGCTCGTTACTATCGTCTGAGGGTTGGCCGTGTCGTCCTGCATACAGGAATCGCCCTTGTGCTGGCACAGGCCGGATGGGTGATGACGGCCCAGGCGGCCGGCGCTCAGGCCGGCGCGAGTGCGAGCAAGAAAGCCGGAAACGCCAAGAGCGCGACGCCAGAAAAACCGTCCTATCAACAAATTACCGACTACACCGCGCTCGTATCCCTGGCCCGACAACGAGCGCAGGAGACTTACCAGGCACCGCCGGCCGTGGGACAAGCGCTGAAGACGCTTTCGCCGAACGACTACACGCGCATCAATTACAAGACCGAGCGTGCGCTATGGGCCGGCCAGACCACCGATTTCGAGGCGCTGTTTTATCCGCCGGGATCGTTTTACGAACATGCCGTCGGCATCTATGCCATTGACGACGACAAGACCGTACGTCGGATCGATTTCGACAAGAGCGCTTTCAGTTATCCATCACCGGCCGTTGCCAAGAAGATGCCGGCCGATGCCGGGTTTGCCGGTTTCAAACTGACGTATCCACTGAACAGCGCCGATAAACAGGACGAGCTGGTCTCGTTTCTCGGCGCCTCTTATTTCCGTGCGCTGGCTGCTGATACGCGCTATGGCCTGTCGGCGCGCGGCCTGGCCATTGATACGGGCAATACCCAGCAAGGCGAAGAGTTCCCGAGCTTCACGCGCTTCTGGCTAGTGGAGCCGGCACCGGGCGCCAAGAGCGCCACCGTCTATGCCCTTCTGGACTCGCCGAGCGTGGCCGGGGCCTACAAGTTCGTGATCACTCCCGGCAACAAGACCGTTACCGCGGTCGAGGCAACGCTTTTCACGCGCAAGGCGATCAATAAATTGGGAATCGCCCCGCTGACCAGCATGTTCACCTGGGGCGAGAACAGCCTGACTCGCCTGGACGACTATCGCCCCGAAGCCCACGACTCCGACGGCATGCTGATTTCCGCGGCCAACGGCGAATGGCTCTGGCGGCCTCTGGTCAACCCGCAGAAGCTCTGGATGAACCAGTACGACGCCAATGATGTTCGTGGGTTCGGCCTGATACAGCGTGATCGGGACTTCGCCAATTATCAGGACATGGACTACGGCTATGAAAAACGCCCGAATGCCTGGGTGCGTCCCAAGGGCGACTGGGGCAAGGGTCATCTGGAGCTGGTCGAGATCCCGTCCGACTCCGAAGTCAACGACAATATCGACCTGTACTGGGTGCCCAGCGAGCCCGTCAAGGCCGGCCAGCGCCTGCACTATGCNTANGACGTNAGCTGGTCGGATGCCCCNATCGCGCCNCAATCNNTNGGNCATGTCGCGGCGAGNCGNATCGGCATGGCCGCGGTTGTCCCCGGCNAGCAGAAGANNCAGGTCAAGATCGCGATCGATTTNGTCGGCGGNTCGTTGACCNAGCTNACNGANGCGAACTCGGTCNAGGCACGNGTCANCNCCGNGCGCGATGTGACGATCAACAATATCCGGGCGGTGCNTAANCCGCACACGNNNGGCTGGCGNTTGAGTTTTCTGGTGCCGACNAAGGCNCTNGANNCCCCGCTCAATCTGCGAGCCTATCTGGCNGATGCCAANGGCGGNGGCCTGACTGAAACNTGGAACTATCGGCTGGCCANTCCGTGAGCGNAGAGACNGCCGAACAGCNNNNGCCCATGCGCCGTGTCGAGGCNTATCTNGCCGCNCTCACNGATCACNCATCGCGCCGCNNNGCGNTGCGAGANNCNGTNGCNNCNNNGNANCCCGANACGCCGGATNCCGCNATGGCNGCGTTGCATGATGCNCTCGCCGGNGATCATCACNGNNTGGNCGANCCGGCCGAGGCCGAGCTGATCGGCCGGATCGAGGCNGCNTACCCGGNCCTGGCCGCGCGNCGNNCNGCGGNTNCGGNCNANGCCGGNNTGCGCGGCGNNTCNATGCCGGGNATGGCNCGGCGCTCGATGTCGCCNGCGGCCATGGATCGNCGGCCCTGGCGTTTCATTTCCCGGCTNNTGCCNGGCCTGGATCGGCGTCTGCGNCTNCCACGNGCNGTGCCCAGNCGGNTGCGCGGCGTNGTGCGNTGGCGNCAGCTGGTGCTGTTCTTTNTGGTNGCNCTGCCGGCGGCCGGGGCGACGTTCTATATGTTGACNGTNCTGCCGCANCAGGGCGGNACGCCNCTGGANNTNGTCATNCTNGGGCTNGCCGGGCTGNTGTTNGCCTGGATTCTNGTNGGCTTCTGGACAGCGATGGCCGGCTTTTTCGTGCTCTGGCAGGGCGATAAGTATCGNATCAGCGANGCNCCGGGNNCNGCNNNCGATCAGGANATGTCNGCGGCNCGAACCGCNATCGTGATGCCGATCTACGAAGAAGACGTCACGCGTACGTTTGCCGGCCTGCAGGCGATCATCGAGTCGCTGGCGGCGACCGGCCGGCTGGACGAGTTCGATATCTTCGTGCTGAGCGACTCGGTCAAGCCGGATACGATCGCCGCCGAGCAGAAGGTCTGGGCCGAAACCTGTGACCGGCTCGGTGCGTTCGACCGGCTGTTCTATCGACGCCGGCGCGCGCGGGTCAAGCGCAAGAGCGGCAATCTGGCCGATTTCTGTCGTCGCTGGGGCGGGCACTATCGTTACATGATCGTGCTGGATGCCGACTCGATCATGATCGGCAGCACGTTGACCGCGATGGTCGATCGGATGCAGGCCAACCCGAGCGTGGGGCTGATCCAGACACCGCCAACGGCCGTCAACCGCGTGAGTGTGCTGGCGCGCGTGCAGCAGTTCGCCACCCGTGTCTACGGGCGCATGTTTGCAGCCGGATTGCACTACTGGCATCTCGACAACGCCCATTACTGGGGGCATAACGCGATCATCCGCATCGCCCCGTTCATGGATCACTGTGCCTTGCCGCGTCTGCCGGGCCGCGGGGCCCTGTCCGGCGAGATCCTGTCACACGATTTCGTCGAGGCCGCGCTCATGCGACGGGCCGGTTGGGGCGTTTATATCGCCTACGATCTGCCGGGCAGTTATGAAGAGGTTCCGCCCAGTCTCATAGATGAGCTCGGGCGTGACCGGCGCTGGTGTCAGGGCAATATCCAGCATCTGCGCTTGCTGTTCTCCGACAATCTGGCCCCGGCGCACCGAGCACTGTTCGCCAACGGGGTGATGGCCTATACCTCGGCAGCGATCTGGTTCGTGTTTCTGGTTCTGTCCTCGTCTGAAGCGGTCATGGAGGCCGTGACCACGCCGGATTATTTTCCGTCGCCCGGGGCGCTGTTTCCGGCCTGGCCGGTCTGGCAGCCGATCTGGGCGCTGACGTTGTTCTATGCCACGCTCGTGGTGTTGTTCCTGCCCAAGATCGTGGGCATGGGCATGATCATCGCCCGGGGCGAACACAAGGCCTTTGGCGGCGTGGGCAATCTGATCGGCTCGACGCTGATCGAGATCATATTGACTTCGCTGCTGGCGCCGATTCGGATGCTGGCGCACACCGTCTTCGTGGCCACCACGCTGATCGGCAAGCAGGTCAAGTGGAACAATCAGCAGCGCGAGGACGCGACCGTGCCCTGGTGGGCGGCAATACGGTTTCATCTGCCGGGGATGGTGCTGGCCGTGGCCTGGGGGACGGTGCTCTATATCTATACGCCGGGCTTTTTCCCCTGGCTGCTGCCGATTCTTCTGCCTCTTCTGATCGCGCCGATCGTGACGGTCCTGACGTCGAGTGTGCATCTCGGCCAGGCCATGTCACGCCACGGCCTGCAGCGTATTCCCGAGGAAAATGCGCCGCCGGCCGAGCTCGCGCGAGTGGTCGAGCTCGAGTCGGAGTCGGCTCCCGAGCCGCGCATGGCCGCGCTGGTGATCGATCCGCGGCTCAATGCCCTGCATGTGGCACTGCTTGGCCAGCCTCGTCGGTTCAACGACGCGCTTTCAGACTATCGCCACGAGCTGGGCGAGCGTCTGCTTGCCGACGGGCCGAGCGGCCTGGATGCAGGCGAGCAGGTTGCACTCCTGGCCGATCCGGGCCAGATGCGCGCGCTGCACAGCGCGCTATGGCGCCTGCCGACATGGCCGGACTGGGCCGCCGAAGTCTTGCGCCCTGACACCCGGGCGACCGCACCGGTATAGTCGCGTCATTCGTCTGGAGACAACGCTGTTATGTCGCTGCATATCGTGATCCTGGCCGCCGGCCAGGGCAAACGCATGAATTCGGCTCTGCCCAAGGTGCTACAGCCGCTGGGTGACCGCCCGCTGTTGCGCCACGTCGTCGAGACAGCCCAGGCGCTGGCGCCGGCGGCGATTCATGTCGTTTACGGACACGGCGGCGAACGCGTGCAGCAGGCGCTGGCCGATATGCCGGTGCGCTGGGTACAACAGGCCGAACAGCTGGGTACCGGCCACGCCGTGGCCCAGGCGATCGGCGATATCCCGGACCAGGCCCGGGTTCTGGTGCTCTACGGCGACGTGCCTCTGGTGCGGGCAAACACGCTGAATCATCTGGTTTCGGCCGCTGACAACGGCGCCTTGGCGTTGCTGACAGTGGTGCTGGCGGATCCCACCGGCTATGGCCGTATCGTGCGCGATGACGACAACCGGGTACAGCGTATCGTCGAGGAACGCGATGCCGATAGCGCCGAGCGTCATATTCACGAGACCAATACCGGGCTTCTGTGTGCCGGTGCTGCAGCCCTGCGCGACTGGCTGTCACGACTGACCGACGACAACGATCAGGGCGAGTATTACCTGACCGACTGTATCGCGCTGGCCGCAGCCGACGGCGTGCCGGTCACCGCCGGCCAAGCCGCCAGCGAGGCCGAGACCCAGGGCATCAACAACAAGCTGGATCTGTCACGCGCCGAGCGTCTGTTCCAGCGCCGTCAGGCCGATGCGCTGATGGCGGCCGGGCTGACGCTGCGCGATCCGGCCCGATTCGATCTGCGTGGCGTGCTGCGGGCCGGGCGCGATACGGAAATCGACGTCGATGTGGTCATCGAGGGCCGGGTGATACTGGGCGACAACGTCTTTGTCGGCCCGCATGTCGTGCTGAAGAACTGTCGGATCGAGAACGACACACGTATCGAATCCCACAGCGTGGTCGAGGGCGCAACGATCGGCGCACGCTGTGCCATCGGCCCGTTTGCCCGGCTGCGTCCGGATACCGTGGTCGCCGACCGGGCCAAGATCGGCAACTTCGTCGAAACCAAGAAGACACGCCTGGGCGAGGCCAGCAAGATCAACCATTTGAGCTATGTCGGCGATGCGCGTATCGGCCGCGACGTCAATATCGGCGCCGGTGTCATCACCTGTAATTACGATGGGCTGTCCAAGCACGAAACGATCATCGAGGACGGGGCGTTCGTCGGCTCGGATTGCCAGCTCGTCGCCCCGGTCACGATTGGCCGTGAGGCCACCATCGGTGCCGGCTCGACCGTGACACGCAACGCACCGGCCGAGGCATTGACGCTGTCACGGGTGCGACAGAGCACCGTGGCCGGCTGGCAACGCCCGTCGAAAAAGACGACTAAATAACCAATTATCACCGGGGCAGTTCTATGTGCGGCATCGTCGGGGCCAGTGCGCAGCGTGACGTATCAGCCATTCTTCTCGAAGGCCTGAGACGGCTCGAATATCGAGGCTATGACTCGGCCGGCATGGCGCTGGTCAACGACGGGACACTGTTGCGCCAGCGCGCGGTGGGCAAGGTGGCCGCGCTGGCCGATGCCCTGTCCACGACACCGGAGGACAGCCTGCCGGGGCGGCTGGGCATCGCCCATACGCGCTGGGCCACGCATGGCGGGGTGACCGAGGCCAATGCGCATCCACATGCCTCGAGCGAGCGTGTCGCCGTGGTGCACAACGGCATCATCGAGAATCACGAGGCGCTGCGCGATGAGCTGGTCGAGGCGGGTTACCGCTTCACCTCGGAAACCGATACCGAGGTCGTGGCGCATCTGATCGACTTCTATCGGCGCACTGCAGCCGACCTGGCCGGTGCGGTACGGGCCACGGTGGATCGTTTGCACGGAGCCTACGCGCTGGCCGTGGTCAGCGTCGACGATCCGGATACGCTGGTGGCCACCCGGCGCGGCTCGCCGCTGGTGCTGGGCGTGGGGATCGGTGAGCACTTCGTGGCCTCGGATCTGGCAGCGCTTCTGCCGGTGACGCGACGTTTCGTCTATCTCGAGGACGGCGATATCGCGATCGTGCAACCCAAGCACTTTGCATTGACCGACTTCAACGGCCAGCCCATCGAGCGCCCGGTTCAGGAATCCGAACTATCACTGGAGGCCACGGAAAAAGGCGGCTATCGCCATTTCATGCTCAAGGAAATCTATGAGCAGACCCGTGTTTTGACCGAAACCTGGCAAGGCCGGCTTGGCGAGGACGGCCCGCTGGCCGCAGCCATCGGCCCTCAGGCCGAAGCGCTGCTCGCCGAGGCGGAATCGGTACATATCGTGGCTTGCGGCACGAGTTATCACGCCGGTTGCGTGGCGCGGTACTGGATCGAGTCGCGAGCCAAGATTCCCTGCAACGTCGAGCTGGCCAGCGAGTTTCGGTATCGCAGCCCGGTGGTGCCCAAGAACTGCCTGTTCGTGACGCTGTCGCAGTCGGGCGAGACCGCCGATACGCTGGCGGCATTGCGCTATGCCAAAGCGTTGCCGAGCGGTGCCGGTTATCTGGCCACACTGGCGATCTGCAACAAGCCCGAGACCTCGCTGACCCGCGAATCGGATCTCGTTCTGATGACTCGCGCCGGGCCGGAGATCGGTGTGGCCTCGACCAAGGCGTTCACTACCCAGCTGGTCTGTCTGGCCATGCTATCGGGCATGCTGGCACGGCCCAATGCCTCGGCCGTCCGGGTGGCCCAGGCATTGCAGTCGATGGGCTCGGCGATCGAGGCCGTGCTCGCGCTCGACGACACGATCGCCAAGCTGGCCGAAGCCTTCGTGGACAAGCACCACGCCCTGTTTCTGGGGCGCGGGCCGATGTATCCGATCGCTATGGAAGGCGCGCTCAAGCTCAAGGAGATCTCGTATCTCCACGCCGAGGCCTATGCCGCCGGCGAGCTCAAGCACGGCCCGCTGGCGCTGGTCGACGACGATATGCCGGTGGTCGCCATCGCCCCGACCGATGACTGGCTGGAAAAGGTCAAGTCCAATCTGCAAGAGGTTCGGGCGCGCGGGGGGCGGCTGTTCGTCTTTGCCGACGAGAAATCGGGCCTGAAATCCGGCGATGGACTGACCGTGATCGACATGCCGCATGTTGCGGAGGCGATCGCGCCGATCGCCTATACCGTGCCGCTGCAGCTTCTGGCCTATCACGTGGCCGTGGCCAAGGGCACAGACGTGGATCAGCCGCGTAACCTGGCCAAATCGGTGACCGTGGAATAACCCGAGAGGTGCCCCGGTTCGGTTTCGGGCACGGTCTCGTACGAGACGGCGTCAGGCCTTATGACGACACGCCCTAGGGCGTGTCGAGGTTTCATACGAGTCCGCGCCAGGCGCTGTTCTACGGTAAGACGAGGCGTAGCCCACTTGGCGTGTCATTCTGCGCCCGTGGGCTAGAACACTGTATTGCCGTCGTATCGTCAATCTCGGGGCGCTTGTCCCGAAGGGTTGGGCCGCCCATGAAAATTGAAGATGGGCGCCCTGCCGCTGGCGAGTCTTGATCGTGGCACGCCACGACGCGGCGACTCGTGCCTTGCAGGACACACTGCGGCCTCTCGACGAAAGCGGCGCTCGTATGAAACCTCAACACGCCCTAAGATGTCCGGTCACATTGAGATGATCGGACAAGCCTACGATGAAGATCGTTGCCATCGGCGCCGGTGCCTGGGGCCGTAACGTCATTCGCAATCTCGAAGCGCTGAGCGTGTTGTCCGGCATTGTCGAGAGCAACAACGAGCGCTTGAACGACTATGCCAGCGAGCATCCGGATCTATCGCTGTTTGCGGACTGGCGGGCCGCGCTGGCCTCGGATTGCGACGGCGTGGCCATCGCCACACCCACGGCAACGCACTACGAGATCGCGGCCGCTGCGCTGGCGGCGGGCAAGGATGTGTTCGTTGAAAAGCCGATGACGCCGACATCGGCCCAGGCGCAGGCGCTGGCTGATCTGGCCGAGCGCGAGGGGCGTATCCTGATGGTCGGTCATCTGCTGCTCTATCAGCCGGCCATCGCCTGGATGAAGGAATACATCGAGGCCGGCAAGCTGGGCACGTTGTTCTCGATTCGCCACGAGCGGCTGAACCTCGGCCGTGCGCGCAGTGCCGAGAACGTGATCTGGGATATCGGCGTCCACGATATGGCCGTGATGCTGTATCTCACGGGGGCGGCGCCCGAGCGGGTTCGCGCGACCGGGCATCGCATGCTCGGCCTGGCGGTCGAGGACGAGGTTCATGTACATCTCGAGTTCGCCCACGGTGTACGGGGTAATCTGCACACCTCCTGGCTGTGGCCTGAGACGGGCCGTCGTACGATTCTGCGTGGCTCGGCGGGTATGCTCGTCTATGACGAAATCGAGCAGATCGTCACCCTGCATCGGCGCTGGATCGACAATCAGTTGCAGAATCACGATGAAGGCAGCGAGATCGTGCATCGCGGTGACGGCCAGCCGCTGGCGTTGGAGCTTGCGCATTTCATCGACTGCATGAAACGCCGCGAGCCATCGCGCTCGAGTGGCCGCTCGGCGATTGCGGTACTGGAAACGCTCGAGCGGATCAACGAAGCCGTGGCGCACTCGTCACGCTACGCCTACTAGGCCCCTGTTGGCGTTTTCGCGAGCGCCGCGCCCGGCGCTGTCTGGCGGCAAAACGAGGCGTACTCAGGCCATGCAGTCGTTTCGCGCCCGTGGGTCGAACGCTGCATTGCCACAAAACAGCGCCTGTCCCTCTAGGGTTGGCTCACCGACAAAAGATCGAGGACGGGCGCTTGCCCGCTGGCAAGTCTTGATCGAGGCATCCCACGATGCGGTGACTCGCTCCTTTCGTGACACGCGGGGATTCCCGATGAAGGCGGCGCTCGCATGCAACGGTAACCGGCCCGAGTCCCGACGACAGCCTCTGGAGCGGGTTCATCTCTTCGGCCGCTGCGTATCGCTACCCTCACGCACGCATGGCGGCGAACCTGGGTTGCAAAAGCGAACCGATGCCGACCACCGTCATCTCTTGCCCGAACCTGAGTGCTGTCTTGGCATGGCGCGTCACCGATCAAGAAAACTAACGGTTGGTCTCAATTTTTCGTAACAATTATCGTTTTCTTTCTCAAGCGATTGTTTTGCAAGTGATATGTCTTTGTTGCCATTCATTGAATAAAACAGTCACGTCCGGCGCACCAGCATCCGGCATTTCCAGCCATGTGTTATAAATGACTGAGTAGATTTGCAGAAAACCTTCGGCGATTCACCCGCTCGATACGGGGTTTTCTGCATTATCAATCTATTGGTGAATACTGATTTTCTGCTTTCATCATGTGGCTGCACCGAGAGCGCAAAGACGCATATCAGGACGTCTTCTCTAACGGCCTCAAGGCTGAAACCGCACCAAGTGCTGGGTTGACTGGGCTATGAAAAAACACGATCTGCCACGCTCTCCGTTCATTCGTGCACTGGAGCCGCGGCTGTTGTACGACGGGGCTGCAGCCGGTGAAGCGCTTCAAACAGCCACGGATCAATCGCACGCGGCCGACAAATCGGCCAGCGATGCACAGACGCCGGACCAGCTCGCCCCGGAACAGGTCAGCCATAATGCGACGCGCTCGCCGCTGGCCAAAGCGCTCGAGGCCAGCGCACAGGCACGTGCCAATGGCGAAGCAGAATCGGCTGCTGTCTTTGTCGATTCAAAAGCGTTGTCGGATGCCGATGCGGCCACCAGGGCCTTGTTCGAAGACGCACGAACCAGCGACGGCGTCGATGTGTTCGTGGTCGATCATCGCAGCGCGGGGCTGGCCGATATCGAAGCCACGCTGTCCGAGCGGCCGCCTTATGACGCGACCTTCGTGGTCGCTGATGGCCGCGGCAGTGAGGCCGCGATAGGCCGAAGCGCGCTCGCCGATCTTTCGGCGATACAAAACACGTTGATCAACGGCTCGTCGGTATCGGTGTTCGATCAAACCGGGGAATCGATCACGGCGCGTGATCCGGCGAACCTATCGCTCACCGAGGGCGAGAGCACGCTGGCTCTAGCCGATACATTGCTCGACAGCCGGGACATCGCGGCGATCAATGCGTCCATTGGTGATCGCGCCGGGCAGAACCTCGTCTTCGTCGATCGCAACGTCCAGGATCACGAGGCCCTGGTCGAGTCTCTAGACAGCCGGGCCGAGATCGTCTATCTCGACGGTGATCGTGACGGCGTCACGCAGATGCTGGAAGCCACTGCCGGCCGTCAGGATATTCAGACCATTCATATTCTGTCTCACGGCGAAGCCGGCCAGCTCAGTCTGGGCAGTTCACGCATCAACACGGATTCGATTCGCGGCGAATACGCCGACGGGCTGGCCGAGTTGGGTTCGCGCCTGTCCAACAGCGGCGATCTTCTGATCTATGGCTGCGACTTCACCGGCAACGCCGAGGGCGTTGCCGCGGCTCGGGCCCTGGCGAGCGCCACGGGCGCCGACGTAGCGGCCTCCAGCGACGATACCGGCACGGCGGCGCTGGACGGCGACTGGACGCTAGAGACCCATATCGGCGATATCGAAGCGGCCCCGCTTGACGGGGCTGGCTGGGCCGGACGTCTGGCCGACCCGATCGATCTGAGTTTTACATCGGCGCCGACGCTGGTCAGCGGTACCGATCGCCAGGTCGGCGCAGTGTATCGTTTTGCCAACGTGGCCAGCGGCGTTGATGCGCTGGTCACGATCGAGACGCTCTCGAACGCCACAATCACCGCGATCGATGCCAACCAGAACGGCGTCGCTGAGGCGTTTTCGCCCACCATCCAGGGGCGGGGCGCCAACGGATTCGCCCAGTTCTCGTTTCGCTTCGTAGACGCCGGCACCAACAATTCGCGGGTGGTCAGCTATACCGCGAGCGCCCTGGATGTGGACGACACGGCAGAGACGATCCAGTTCCGCGGCGCGTCCTCGTTCACACGGGAAAGCGACACGGTTGTCGCGGCCAACGTCGACCCACGAAACAGCAACGTCGATTTCCGCGGTGGTGGGCCGAGCGTATCGCCGACCTCGCGCGACAACACGCGATACATCGTTTCTGCGGGTTATACCGACGTCACCGGTTTCGTCTATCGCGCCGGGGTGGACGGTACGGCCGAACGTCAGACTGCCCTGCTGTTCGAGGACATCAACTTCCGTAACGCCCAGACTTCTGTCTTGCCGGCTGCCCAGAACGACACCGTCTCGACGAGCCAGAACCAGGCCGTGGCCATCGCTCCGCTGGCCAACGACACACAGGGCGGAGGCAACACAACGATCTCCGGTTTTCAGACCGGCACCAGCAGCGGCGGCACCATTAGCCAGGGCAGTGATGGGCGGCTGGTCTACACCCCGCTCAACGGGTTCAACGGGACCGATTCCTTTACCTACACGATTCGCGATGGTCAGGGTTTCGAGTCCACGGCCACCGTTACAGTCAAGATCGACAACGATCGTGACGGCGTCGCCAACGATATCGATATCGACGACGACAACGACGGCATCCTGGATGCCAACGAAGGCTACGCGCCGGTCGCACAGACCGGTGTTTGGACCATCAGCGGCAACAGCGCCACGATGAACTTGGGTAATGGCGTGATTGTGCGCGCGACCGGTTCAAGCCTCGGCGCGTTTGCAAACACGGCTTTCAACGCTAACGGAAGCGGGTTCTGGAGCAGCGATTTATCCGGCGATCCGGGGTTGTTGACCACATTCGACAGCTCGAATGACTCGATCACGTTCCGGTTCGAGGATACGGCCGGTAATCTCATTTCGGTTCGTAACCCGATTCTTCATGTGGATCGAATCGGTGCGATTGAATCGGCATTCCTCGGTCTTGGCTCAGACACCCAGCGCTCACAGACGCTGACCTTGCAAAACGGACTCACGTGGTCGCGTATCGCCGGTACGAATGATTTCTCGGTCTCGGCCAATACGGCACGCGACGGCGGAGCCGGGTCGGACGCTGCGAATAACTGGGTCGCCGATTCGACGCTGGCCGATGCCAACGGCACCGCGGCCGGCTCATTGCGCCTGAACGGCGCGATCAGCACTTTCACACTTGCCGGGTCCGGCAGCATTGAGGATGCGCTGAGCTTTATCCTGGAAGCGCGTCCGCTCGCACGTGACTCCGACGGCGCGGGGCTGCCCGATTATCTGGATATCGACTCCGATAACGACGGCATCACCGACAACGTCGAGGCCCAGACCACCGCCGGCTACAAAGCGCCCTCCGGCATGGGCGCCAGCGCAGCCTTTCGTGATGCCAACGGCGACGGCCTGGACGACAACTATGGTCCGAACGGTCTCACGCCGGTCGATACCGATCGTGATGGCACGGCCGATTATATCGATACCGATTCCGACAACGACGGTCGGCTGGATATCGTTGAAGCCGGGCATGCCACAACCACGCGCTCCGGCCAGGATAGCGACGGCGACGGGCTGGATGATGCTTTCGATGTCGTGGCCGGATACGACGTCAACGATGACGACATCGTTGGCGATAACGGCGGCGCGGACGGCGATTACACGCGTTTCGCCCTGCCTGATACCGATCGTGATACCAATGCCAACGAAGCCGTGCCGAACCGCACGAGCAACGACGCCGTGGCCGGCATCCGTGATCTGGATTTCCGTGAGGATGATCTCGATAACGACGGCATCGCGAACGCCGCTGATATCGATGACGACAACGATGGAATCATCGATACGCGCGAGGGATTCGCCACGCTGACGCAGACCGGCAGCTGGACGCTCAACGGTACGAGCGCGACTTTTGATCTGGGCAACGGGCTGCTGATCCGCGCCACCGGCTCGGGCATCGACAATTTTGCCAATCAGGCCTTCAATTCGAACGGTAACGGGTTCTGGAATTCCCCGTTGTCCGGTAATCCCGGCCTGTCGAGCGTGTTCAACGATGGCGACACCATCACGTTCACCTTCGTGGACGCCAGTGGTAATCCGGTCCAGGTCACCAACCCGATTCTGAATATCGATCGTATCGGTGCGTTGTCCGGCGGTACCCAGCAATCGCAGACATTGACGCTACTTAACGGATTAACCTGGACATCGCTAGCGGGCACCAATGATTTCCGTGTTTCGCCAACGACCGTGCTCGACGGCGGCGCGGGCACTGCGGCGGCATCGAGCTGGACGGCGGCTTCCTCGTTGAACGACGCCGGTGGCACGGCCGCGGGGTCGCTGCGTCTCAACGGCATGATCACTTCGTTCACGTTGCGCTCGAACGGTGGGTTCGACGACGGCATGGGCTTCATCATTCAAGCGCGCCCGCCAGCCCGCGATACCGACGGCGATGGCCGCCCGGACTATCAGGACATCGATTCCGACAACGATGGCATCACCGACAACGTCGAAGCCCATAGCACGGCGGGTTATGTCGCGCCCTCCGGGGCTGGTGGTACGCCGGCGTTCATTGACGCCAACCGCGACGGCCTGGACGACAACTATGGCCCGAACGGCCTGACGCCGGCCGACACCGACGGCGATGGCCGGGCCGACTATATCGATACCGATTCCGACAACGACGGCCGCCTGGACGTTAGCGAAGCCGGCCATGCCAACACCCAGCTGTCCGGCATCGACAGTGACTACGACGGCCTGGACGATACCTTCGATACGGCACGTGGCTTCGATGTCAACGACGACAACATCGTTGGCGACAACGGCGGTGCCGACGGCGATTACACCCGTTTCGCCCTACCGGATGCCGATCAGGACACCAACGCCAACGAGGCCGTGGCCAATCGCACCACTAATGATGCCGTGCCGTTGTCGGCGGATCTCGACTTCCGCGACAACCAGCGGCCGAGCGCATCGCCAGATACGCGCACCACTGCCGAAGACACCACGCTGACTGTCGACGCCGCCAACGGCCTGTTGGCCAACGACTCACGCGCCAGCGGTGTGGCGTTGTCGGTGGCCAGCTTCACCGTTAACGGCACGACCACGATGGTCGACGCCGCCAACGGTGGTAGCCGATCGATTGCCGGTGTCGGCACGCTGACCATCCGTGCCGACGGCAGCTATACGTTCGTGCCGGCAACGAATTACAACGGCGCGGTGCCACAGGTGACCTACACGGTCCGCGCTGCCAATGGCATTGCGACTTCCACGCTTGATATCGCGGTCACACCGGTCAACGACGCCCCGGCGGCTGTCGACGACAGCCGCACGACCGAGGAAGACACGCCGGTCACGATTGACGTTGTCGCCAACGACACTGATGTCGACAACAACAATCTGACGGTCACCGATGTGGCGGGCCAAGCCATTGCGACTGGCGAGACCATCGCCGTTGCCAACGGCCAGGTCACGCTCAATGCCAACGGCACACTGACCTTCACGCCGGCGGCCAACTACAACGGCCCGGCGAGCTTCGACTACACCGTCAGCGACGGCGACCTGACCGACACCGGCACGGTCAACATCAACGTCACACCGGTCAATGATGCCCCGTTGGCCGTCGACGACA
>PBAO01000022.1 GCA_002715985.1 Lysobacterales bacterium
GCAAGCAAGCATTGATCAACCGCGTGCCGGCGCGCAACATAACAGTATTCCCGGGCCTGCTCGCGGTCTATAGCGTGGCTTTGCTTGCTGGCGCGCTTCTGCCGCTAGCTTTCGCGCCGTTGGGTTGGTATTGGCTCGCCGTGCTGTCGCCGGCTGCTCTATTCCTACTGGCCGCCCATCTACCGAAACGCCAAGCGCTCTGGACGAGCTATTTCTTCGGCCTGGGTTACTTCGGCGTAGGCGTGTCCTGGGTGTTTATCAGCATCAGTCGCTACGGCAGCGGGCCTGCGCTTGCCATGTTCCTCACTGCGGCCTTTGTGGCCTTGTTGGCCTTGTTCCCGTGGTCAGCGATATTTCTCGTGCGCACCTTATGCTCGCGGACGGGTGGTTTCGCACTGTGGCTTGGATTGCCGGCGGCATGGGTATTGAGCGAATGGGTCCGGCTCTGGTTCCTGACCGGCTTTCCTTGGCTTTTTCTAGGTTACAGCCAGATCGGCACACCGCTTGCCGCAATCGCACCGGTGTTTGGCGTGCTGGGCGTGAGCTTTGTGGTGGCCGTGATGGCAGGGGCTCTGGCGTGGACGGCGCTTCGTTTCAGTTTGCGGCGCCTGGCCATCGCCAGCGGCGCACTGGTCGCGCTATTGATCGGCGCAAGACTGCTTGATCGTGAATGGACCGAGCCGGTAGCCAAGCCACTGTCCATCGCACTCGTGCAGGGGAATGTGGAACAAGACAGGAAGTGGAAGCCGGAGGCGCTCGCGTTCACCTTGAGGCGCTATCGAGCGCTTACCCAACCCTACGCGGGAACCGACCTTATCGTCTGGCCGGAAACCGCCGTGCCGGCGTGGTTCGATCAAGCCTCTGAATATTTAGACCGACTCCAAACACGCCTTGGCGCACGCGGATCGACCCTGATACTCGGGATTCCCGTACGCACCGACCAAGGCCAGGCATACAATGCCGCCGTCAGTTTGGCTCGTCCGCGTCGGTTCTATTACAAGCGCCATCTGGTGCCCTTCGGTGAATACGTCCCACTGCGCGGACTCGTCGGCCCATGGCTCAATATCCTGGGCGCGCCGGTAGAAGACTTCAGTGCAGGCCAGCGACCGCGACTGCTATATGCCTCCGGCGTGCCCATCGGTGCATTGATTTGCTTTGATGTGGCGTTCGGCGCTGAAGTCGCCGACCTGCTCCCGGCCGCGCAGTTGTTGGTCAACCTGAGTAACGACGCCTGGTTCGGGGATTCTCTCGGGCCGCATCAACATCTGCAAATTGCGCAAATGCGCGCCATTGAGACTGGGCGTCCGCTCTTACGATCAACCAACACCGGGCTCACGGCGGTAATCGATCACAACGGTCAACTGCTGGCGCGCGCGCCACAATTCGAGCCGACTGTTTTGCCGGCAGAGGTCACACCGCGCACGGGGAGCACGCCCTATGTCCGCTGGCGGGATAAGCCAGTGCTGGCTTTCATTGGGATCGCGCTGAGCGTGCTCGTTGGGGTAGGGAGAAAAGGCAAACGAAATTCTTCGCGCTGATCGCTTGACCCTCTAGTGGCTAGAGGTTCTAGGATCATGATACAGAAATCACAGTCGATACTCGACTGCGCCGATGTTTGCGAAGAAGAGGACATGAAATGAGCGATTGCGGCTGTCACGTCGAAGCGAGCAACGAGGACGAGCGCCGAATTCTACGGATCGCCCTGGCGCTCAACGCCACGATGTTCGTGGTCGGCATCACGGCCGGCCTTATCGCCCAGTCTATGGGGCTGGTCGCCGATTCGTTGGATATGCTGGCGGACGCCAGCGCCTATGCGATCGGCTTGGTCGCCATGACACGCAGTGCACGCTTCAAGGCCTCTGCGGGTCAATTGAGCGGGTCGATACTANTGCTGCTGGGTTTAGCCGTGCTGGCCGGCGTCGTATGGCGTGCGGTCATGGGCAGCGAACCCGAGGGCTCTTGGATGATCGGGATCGCTTTTGTGTCGCTCGCCGTCAACACCATCGTTCTCCGGTTGCTGGGGCGTTTTCGCCAGAGCGAGGTGCATCTGCGGGCGACCTGGCTATTCACCCGGGTCGATGTAATCGCCAATGTGGCGGTGATCCTGTCCGGCGTGCTGGTGCTGGTTCTGAACAATGCCGCGCCTGATCTGGTCATTGGCACCGCACTGGGTCTCTATATTATCAAGGAGGCGATCGGCATCGTGCGCGAGGCACGCGAGGAACGAAAAAATACGCTTGGCGACCAGACAGCGCATCAGTCTCCGTCGCAATAAGAAACGTTCGATCCTCCCATTGATTGGAAGGTCCGTTCATACCATTGGGGTAACACGCGATGGCCGATTGCGGCTGTGAATTCGAGGCCAAAGACCAGGCTCAACAAAAGGCGCTCTACTGGCTGTTGGCGATCAACGGCGTCATGTTTCTGGCTGAATTCGCGATTGGTTTGCTGGGCGGCTCCACCGCTCTGATCGCCGATTCACTCGACAACTTCGCCGATGCGGCGGTTTATTCTGCCGGGCTGTATGCGGTCGGACGCGCCGCTCAGCACAAGGCGCGCGCCGCTTCCATTGGCGGCGTCGTGCAAATATTGCTCGCGTTGTTCGCCGTGGGTGAGGTGGTTCGGCGAACCCTGATGGGCAGCAATCCCGAGCCCAGCTACATGGTGCTGATGGGCGTGGCTGCACTCGTCGCCAATACGGCCTGTTTGCTTATCATCGCACGCCACCGACAAGGCGATGTGCATATGCGCGCGAGCTGGATATTTTCGGCCAACGATGTGATCGCCAATGTCGGCGTCATCATCGGCGGCGCGCTTGTCTATTACTTCGACACGCGTTACCCCGATCTCATTATCGGTCTGGTCGTTGGTTTTATCGTCCTACGCGGCGGTGTCCGCATCCTGAAGGACGCGCGCCAAACGCGAGACGAACTTCAGGCATCATCGCCCTCAGAAGCACTTTGACGTGACGATATTTAAGCGCGATTCGGGCAGGAGGCACAGTTCGTGTCTACGGGGTCGATAGGCACGCTGAAAAGTGCTAGCCCGGCCGACAAACTGCGTTGGTTGGGGTTGTCTCTTGCGCTTCTGCTCGTAGATCAAGCAGCCAAGTACGCGGCCAGCACCTATGTTGACTATGGCGAGCGCAGAGCCGTCACAGAATTTTTTAGCTGGACACACCGTCACAATACGGGTGCCGCATTCAGCTTTCTGGCCGATGCCGGTGGGTGGCAGCGGGCATTCCTGATCGGTGTCGCCGTTGTTATATCAGCCTCGCTGCTGGGCTGGCTGTGGCGCGGGGTGACTTCGCAAGGTCAAACGATCGCGCTCAGTGCGATTTTAGGCGGTGCGCTGGGTAACTTGACGGATCGCCTGCTACGCGGCCATGTCGTCGACTTTCTCGATTTCCATTACGCACAGTACCACTGGCCGGCATTCAACCTGGCCGATGTCTGGATCACAACCGGCGCTGCATTACTGATGTGGGCACATGCACAATACCGCGAGTGAGCGTATCGGCCGGATCGTTGAGTTCCGGCTCGGGCTGCCTGAATCCCCACCGCTGGCCGGGCATGCTGGAGTAATTTTGAACGACAAGTACCGCACGATACCTAAATTCCTACCGGCCAAAAGCATGGAAAACACCATGAAACTGTTCGTAGCATTGCTGTTGAGCGTGCTGGGCGTCCTCGNGGGGATCGCCCCTGCCGCGGGTCAGACCGGCCCGGGCCGCATGGGCGACGGCGATCTGATGAACGGATCGATGATGCAATGCGGGATGATGGGCGGCCCGATGATGATCGCCTGGCTATTGTTCGTACTCCTTGTCCTTGTCGTGCTGGTGCTAGCCATCGTGGCGCTGATCAAATACCTGCGTAGTTGAGCAACTCCAGGATCCGATGGGCCCATCATTCCCCTGAATCACTGAAAGCGAGCCCGGCTCAAGAGCGAATCTCCTATGACGACGATCGACCTGAAACGCCGCATGCTGTTGCGGTCCGTGGGCGGCCTCGCGGGTATCACCGTTTTGGCGCCCACAGCCCTATTGACGGCATATCACGACACAGCAGTCGCAGGTACAAATCGCGATGGCGCGGCTCATTACGGCCTCGAAAACGGCCCGTTCGACGTCGACATCCGGCTGCGTGCGCAGCCGCACACGGCGCCCATTCTCCCCGGGACGCCCAGCGAGGTCTGGCGCTATACGGCCGAGCTGCGCAACGGTCCCGCGGATACCATCACCCCGGTGGGCGGCAGCTACACCGGCCCGTTGATCCGGCTGCGCCGCGGCCAGCGTTTCCACGCCCGGCTGGAGAACGGCCTGCCGGAGGACACCACCGTGCATTGGCACGGCCTGCACGTGCCGTCGGATGTGGATGGCCAGCCGCGGCTGCCGATCAAGCCCGGCGAGGCGATGACTGTCGCCTTCGATGTCGTCGATCGCGCTGGGCTGTATTGGTACCACCCGCATCCACACGGCCCTAATGGTGGCCGAGTCGGCTTTCAATCCTATGCCGGGCTGGCCGGGCCGCTGGTCATCGAGGACGAGGCTGAACGCGCGCTCGGCCTGCCGGCCGGGGAGCGGGAAATGTTCCTGGTCATCCAGGACCGCAGTTTCGCCGGCGACAACGAGTTGACCTATCTCGACAGCGGCATGGGCACCATGATGACCCGCATGCGCGGCTTCCTCGGCGACCGCATCCTGGTCAACGGACAACCGGATACGGCACGCGAAGTCGCCACCCGACCGTACCGTCTACGCATACTCAACGGCTCCAATTCGCGTATCTACAAACTGGCGTGGAGCGACGGCCGCCCCATGACCGTGCTCGGTACCGACGGCGGCCTGCTGGGTGCGCCGCGTCAATACCCGTTCGTTACCCTGGCGCCGGCCCAACGTATCGATCTGTGGGTGGATTTGTCCGCCAACGAGCCCGGCGATGAATTGCACCTGCTCAGCGACAGCTACCAAGCCGGGATGATGGGTGACGGCATGGGCGACGGTTGCAAGAGAGGTAGTCGTAGGGGCGGCAGGATGGGAAACATGATGGGTGGCTCGGAACTACCAGCCGGCGCCCGCTTCGACATACTCCCCCTGCGTGTAACGCGGCGCGAACGCGGCAACGAACGACTGCCCAAACGTCTCGCCGAGGATTTGCAGGCGCCGCCGGTCGAGCGCGACGCCCCGGTACGCCGGTTCAAACTGAGCATGGTGATGATGCGTGGCTTCGCCATCAACGGCCGCCAATTCGAAGGTGCCACCGTGGCCGACGACGAAATCGTGCGCTTGGGAAGCACCGAGGTCTGGGAGTTTGTCAACGACTCGATGATGCCCCACCCCATGCACGTGCACGGGTTGCAATTCACGGTCGTGGACCGTCGCCAAGTCGGTAGCCGCCGCGGTTGGGCCGGCTTGGCCGCCGGCTTGGTGGATGCCGGCCAGCACGACACAGTCCTCGTGCTCCCGGGCGAACGCGTGCGGGTCGCGTTGACCTTCACCGATTTCGAGGGGCTCTATTTATATCATTGCCACAACATGGAGCACGAGGACAACGGCATGATGCGTTACTATCGCGTTCGCTCATAAACCGAACCACCCTCGCGCGCAAGACCCTCGACACCAGTTCCGGCTTCCGTCATATCGACTCTGTGGCGAGAGTGTCGCGAACGCACATGGTGTCGACCTGTCGAGAACCCGCCGGTCGCCGAGCGTCCGGGTGTGAATCCGGCAACCGCGGCTTAATGGCGCCGCTGGTCGTCTCGCCCGGCCTCGACGACCTGTTAGATGAAGCGCGCCCGATCCAGCCTCACCGAATCGGTGGCACTTTCGACCGGCGTATTCTCAACAGGTCTACCGTCGACTGGAGCAGGCCAGTAGAACAAGGCTATCCCTCTTTACCGTAGGTCATCGGCGTGGCGCAGCCTGATGCGCTGTCTTTGTCGCGTTGCCTCCCCGCTGCAGATCGAATCGGACCCATGTCCTAGCTTTGTGCCAAGCGTGCGTGTGAAATATTGCAGCACCGCTATTGACAAAGCGCCGCAACTCTGCTTTTTTGGTCGTGAACCCCCTGCCACTTGGGTATATAAGTGGCCCTTCAAGTCTCGCCGGATCGCGCGACGAGGCGGCTTTCGAGCTTCGATCCTTTCTTCGTAACCCCGCTGCTCTTTACGGCAGCTTATTCCAACCCACTCTTGGGGAGCATCATCCCCAATGAGGGCGTGGTGTGTCCCCTATTCCAGGAGAAACACCATGTCTGAGTACTTCGATCTTCATACGCAAGGCATCGGCTATCTGAACCGGATCCGCGAGGTTCGTCCCAAAAACGGCTCACCGTTCTGGGCCTGCGACATCGTGGCTTTGCACGGTTCCAAGGATAACGTCAATCACACACGCTTTGATTGCCGCGTTAGCGGTGCCAAGGCTATCGAGCTCGTCCAGCAGTACCAGGAGGCCGTAGAACAAGACCGCAAGGTCTTGATTGGTTTCCGGTTTGGCGATCTATACCCAGACACGTTCACCTATACCAAAGGCGAACGTGCCGGCGGGACAGGCGTCAGCCTGAAAGCCCGCCTGCTCTACATCGGCTTTATCAAGCTCGATGGCGAGACTGTCTACAACGCCGAGACGGAATCCAACAACGGCGAGGGACCGGAATCGCAACATAGCGACGCCGGATCCAGGACCGCACCCGAACCGGAAGCGGCCACGCCTGAATCGTCCGAGTCGGATCCTGACAGCATGCCGGCCGAAATCGCACTGTCGAAAGACGACCCTGACTTCCAGGAGCGCAAGGCTGCGCTCAAGGAAGCAGGCTATCGTTTCGACGGCCAGGACAAGGTCTGGCGTCTGCCAGCTGCTACCGCGGCCTAATCGGCCAAACCAATCGGGACATTCGCGTCCCGATTTTTTACTTCGCTTTCAATCCCATCGGGGAACATTGTTCCCCGCGGGATCGGTGTTTCCCCTTTTTTATGGAGAAACACCATGGCTAAAACGAACATTCGGCAACAGATTACCGATCAGTTCATCCAAGCATTGGAACAGGGGACACGGCCCTGGCGCTGCCCCTGGGATCAGACTCAGACATTCAACATCCCGGTCAATCTGTCCACGGGTGATGATTACCACGGCATCAACGTGGCCATCCTGTGGGCGATGCAGCTGGATCAGAAGTTCAGTACCGGCCACTGGCTCACCTACCGTCAGGCCCAAAAGCTGGGCGGTCAGGTTCGCAAGGATGAGCACAGCACACCGGCTGTTTTCTACAAGGCCATCGAGAAAGAGACGGACGAAGTCGACGAAGACGGCGAAGCTGTCACAGAGCAGATTCGTATCTTGCGACACTTCAATGTCTTCAATCTCGATCAGATCGACGGCCTCGAAGCCCCGGATCCGCGACCGCGGTTCGATTTCGAGCCGATCGAGGCGGTCGAGCGGATCGTTAATGCCACCGGCATTACCGTTCTGCACGGCGGCGCACGGGCTTGCTATCAACCGAACACGGACATCATTGCGATGCCCGATCGCGATCGGTTCAGTTCGGCGGCGGATTACAGTGTCACCGTTCTTCATGAGCTGGCCCACGCCACCAAGACGCGGGATCGCTGTAATCGACCGAAGTACCAGACCACTGTTCGCAAAGGCGCTTACGCCTTCGAGGAGCTATGTGCTGAGATAACCGCTACTTACGTTATGTCGGCACTTGGCCTTCACGGTCAGATCTTCGAGGACAGCGCGGGCTATATCGATTACTGGCTCAGTATTCTCAAAGAGGACCAGTCAGCGATTTTCCGGGCGGCGGCTCAAGCCGAGACCGCCTATCAATGGTTGATTGGCCACCTGCAGACACAGGAAACGCCCAGGGCGGCCTGAACCCACACAGCCCCGCACAACGCGGGGCTTTTTTCGCGCGGGAACGACGCGCGCAATGCAATCATGCGAGGATAAGTGACAATGGTTTCACCCGTACCGTTGCGGTTATCAACCGGCCCTTGCTGCTTCGGCAGCAAACTCCGCTCGGATCGTGAGACGGAGTGTCCTTTCGAGGATCCGATCCTGCGTTCTCGGTGGGCACAGACGCTCAACCTCAGCCCACCGACAGCCGAGAACGCTTCACATAGCGCTAGGTGTTGTGTACTGGCGCCCCTTTTTAGCTGATTCAGGCGTGGTTGCGCCGTGGCCTTCCCAGGGCCGGCTCTCGGAGCCGATCACGGGAAGGCCACGGCCTTCCTTGACCACGCCGGCTGCTCGTCACCGGAAGTCGACGATGCCCCTTTGTGCGGTGAGCCGTGCCCAGAGCGAATCAGGTTCCGACGCCCCGATACCGAACCCCGCGTGACCGGGCCTTACTGACGGCGAGGCCGATGTCATAGCCTCGGGGCAATCCTCCAATCAGGCGATGCGCGCTTTCACACCGCAGCGCGTCGCGAGCACCACGCTCAAACCGGTATTCACCCGGGCCGCGCCAATGCGCGGCCTTTCACATTGCAACAGCAGTGACGGCGAAAGGCTGAAGGGCTGGCGCAAAGGGCCAATGGAATAGATTTTTGAATGGTAATGGGCTTATCCGATCAAAGGCTCGCATAGAGCCCATGAAAGGGCGAAAGGGTCGCGCGAGAGCGCAAGGGTTTAAATCCATTCGGTTCCCGAGTGAATTTATTGCACCCATAACCAGCACCATCCGGCATGATCGATCCTCATGATCGTTTCGCATTTCAAGAAATGGCTCCGCCCCAGCGATGACGCTGGAACGGCCGATGGTGCTGAGCGCCATCGCTTCAAAGTTCTACCCTCATCGGAATTGCTCGCCCCGTTTGAAGGGGAGCTCGCAGCGATCCGTGCCCGCGCCGGTGTCCCAGCCGAACATTGGCGATCGCTGTATCAGACGGTCTTCGATAATTATGCGGCACTGGTTCAGCGCCTTCCGGCGTCGGAATCGCACCATCACGCGGGGGCTGGTGGCCTGCTACAGCACGGCATTGAAGTCGCGCGCCATACTCTGGATCTGAAACAGGGCATCATCCTGCCGCGCGGTGAAGCGCCGGAGGTTCAATCTCGAGTGCAGGATCTATGGACGTACGCCTGCGTTACCGCCGCCCTGCTCCACGATCTCGGCAAGCCGGTCACGGATCAGTGCATCACGCTCTACGACGGGCCACCGGGCCGGCGCAGTGCCTGGTCGCCAGTACACGGCCCGATGCCGATCGGGGCGACCTACGCTATCGAGTTCAATCCAGCACGTGTCTACCGCCACCACGAGCGCATACCGCCGCTGTTGGCCCACCACCTGATCCCGCTCGCGGGCTTACAGTGGATCGCCGGCGACCCGAACGTATTGCACAACTGGCTCGCCGCGATCCAAGGCGACTTCGAGGACGCCGACGCGATCGGCGAAATCGTCGGCAAGGCGGATGGCTTATCGGTCGCCCGTGACCTGAGTGGGAGTACGAAAGTTCGGCTGCCGACCGCCAAGGCCAAGCCGTTAGTGGAACGCCTGATCACCGGCCTGCGGTACTTGCTGGATCACGATGCCCTGCCCTTTAACCGCCGCGGCGCCGCAGCCTATCTCGACGGCGACACGCTCTGGCTGGTGTCTAAGACCACGCTCGACAAGCTGCGCCTTCATCTTATCGAAGAAGGTCAGCCGGGGATTCCCACGCGGAATGACCGGCTGATGGATGAACTGCAACAGCACGGCTTGTTGGTCGCCAACGACCAGGACCGCGCTGTATGGACGTGTCGGATCACCATCGGCGATTGGCAGAGAAAACTGACATGTCTGCGCATGGAGGCCAGTCGGATCTGGTCGGCCCCCGATCGACGACCGAATCCCATGGATGGCCACGTCGAACCGGTCGGATCTGAGACAGAAGCCGCCGCGACAGACGAGGACGAAACCGGCCAAGTCGCCAATGAAACTGCACAGTCCGCGGAGCCGAACTCAACTGAGGCTAAAGAAGCTCGGGGGGAAGACGACCAACAAGCGGTATCATCGATAGATGATCTGCCCTTGCCGTTCGACCTAGCGGCCGACTCAGCGGGCGAAGGTGAGGCTGCAACAGAATCCAAACCGACTGTTCGGGACGAACCCGTTACCGCCCATAAGGCAGATGGCCAAGTGGCTGGCATGGCGGCCAGCGAAGACGCCGGCAAGCGTTTCGTGGCTTGGCTCAAACATTCCATTGAAAACCAGACGGTGCCGATCAACACGGCCCAGGCACGGATCCACGTGCTACCCGAGGGCCTGGCGCTAGTGTCACCCCGGATATTCCGGGACTTCGATTCGGCGAATTGGAGTCATGCGCAGAAGCGCTTTCAGAAGCTCAAGCTGCATCGGAAAACGCTCCGCGACGAAAACATCTGGACGTGCCAAGCAACAGGCAGCCGAAAACAATCTCTGCTGAAGGTGATTCTGATTCCCGATGCTGCTGGGTCGCTGGGCGTGAATCTACCGAAGCCGAACGCAGCGATCACATTGCTGCACACGGAATGAATTGCTTTTTTCGGCTCGACTAGCAAAGTTCCGTTTATCATCGCGGTATCGATGGTCGACAGTCGTAAGCCCCATCAGATGGCAATTCGTTGCACCCATTTCACTGTCGCGGCAATGGTTGAGTGGGCCAACGAGGCCGTTGGCGTGGCCGAGACTGAGCCCGTCTCTGACAAGTTGCCCGCGTTGCGCGCTTTCGCGAGACGTTTGAGAATCCGCTGCAATTGATGCGGCTGTCGTGACAGATAACAAGCTTCAAACAGCGCAGGCCATTATTTACATATCGTGGTCGAAAATAGCCTTTGGTGGAAGGTAGGCACACGAGTATCATGCCCGCGTGGCCTTCCTGGAATATCTAGTCGCACGACGCTGGGGGTATTTTTGGGGGTACCTTGCGCTTAGTTCAACTGAAAACATATTGATGAGCAGTGTCTTATCGGATATTTATTGGTGCCGCCCCGGCACCACGCGACATCACGAACAGAGCATTCCCAGCTCTCGTTATCGTCAGTGCTTTCGCAGGTTATCGACTGTGGATGGCACTCGCTCGCTCGAGCGCCAATCGTTTTCGCCGGCTATCCGCTGCGGTCTGTCGATGCCTCGACCCGTGCAGCGCGTGGGCGCTATACACGGCACGCAACGACGAGTCGAGAGCGGCGATTTGCGGCTTCGGCATACCGAACACCAGATCGAACGCGCCCATCCCTGTTCATGCTCGTGACCTGGCCAGGCCAATCCCGGCGACTCGTAGCGTCTTGGCGGCATTGCCGTGCGAGGCCGCGCGGCATACCGTCTGACTGGCCATCTGCAAAGCGCTCCGTACGCGCACGGATAGCAATCGGGCACACTCGATCTATCATTTCGCGCCTTCGTTAAGGCAAACGAGACCGGCCGGGTCACGGGCACCGGCCAATCTATTCAAAAAAACAAGAGTCTTGATATGTGGTCCTGGATCATGGAGAACGCCTCCGGCCTGTCGGCCGTGGGAACATTTCTCACCCTTCTGGTGTGGCTGTTCTACGCTCAGCTGCTGCTATACAGCTTCCAACGTCAGCGCCGCTCGCGTCTGTTGATCAATCAGGCCTATGGCAACGACACGAGCTCGATCTGTTTATTGAGCAACATGTCGCACGAGCCGGTCTATATCCAGCTGTTGCTGATCACGCTATCGACCAGTGAGGGCAATACGACGTGTTCGATCACCGATATCGATCGCTCCCGCGGCAAGCATACGAATATTACGGACGGCTCGGTAACGCGCCAGGGGCCACTGAACTCCGGATCGTCGATGACGACCGGCACGTTCAACGACATGATTCTTCAGGCCGCGCGCGAAAACTCGGTCACGGATATCGATACCGAAGATTTGACCTCCCTGGGCCTGCACTCGATCCGCATGACAGCGATCATCAACTACGGCCCCGACGGCGATTCAATCGGCTTCGAGCGCGATTTCCTGATTCAGGGCGCAGCCGAAAACGGAGATGATCTCAAGATCCGGCCGCGCACCGTGGCCACGATCCGTTTGAAGAGTCGCCGCTCGCGCAAGCGCATGGCGCGCTGGATCGAGAGAATGAACTGATCATCACACGCCGTGCCCTCGCGCGTGCTCGTCGCGACGTGCCGGCGTATTTCGCCGGAAGGGAAAGTATCGCGGAACCTTTGAGCCGCAGTACCATCCAAGCACGCAAATCATGATCAACAGGCCTTAGCCTTGTCCGAGCAATCGTTCCAATCAGCGGCGCATTCATATTCAGCGACCGGTTATCGCGCCGCCGATCCGGCGTGTGATCCGGTCGGTGCCCTGCATCCTCGCCTGGCTGCCGACTGCCACCTGCTGGGCCGGCTCGAGCGCGCCAGCGTGTTGTTGCATCGCAACGCCCGTGTCGCCTGGCTGATTCTAGTGCCCGACACCGATGCACTCGGCTGGCACGAACTCGACGATGCCGAGCATGACCGAATCAGCCGCCAGGTTCGTGATCTATCGATCACGGCCGGCGAGTTCTTTGTTGCGGACAAGATGAACGTGGCCGCGATCGGCAACGAGGTGCCACAGATGCATGTGCATATTGTGGCCCGGCATGAACACGATGCCTGCTGGCCGAAGCCGGTCTGGGGCCATCTGCCCCCGGGCGAGGGGTATGCCGTGTCTCGTATCGATGCGATCACGGCCGCGCTGGCCGATATGCTGAACCTGAGAGCGGTGGCACGGGGCGACACCCATGCCTGAGCCGACCCTCGACGAACTGGAGATCCGTATCGCTTATCAGGACGATACGATCCGCCAGCTCAGCGAACAGATCTATCGCCAGGATCAGGCGCTGGCACGTCTCGAGGCACGCTGCCAGGCCTTGGAACAACGCCTGACACAGATGCAGGAACAAGACGGTGAGATCGCCTCGTCGGGCGTCGAGCGCCCACCGCACTATTGACGGCGGGCATTAAAAAGCCGACGTCGCGATGACGTCGGCTTCTTGAGGCACGCTCGATCCGGATGATCAGAACTGGATACGGCCGCCGCCGCCCTGGCCGCCGTAGCCACCGCCATAGTTTTCCTGGCCCGGCACCTGAATCTTCTGGCTCTGCTGGCGCTGCATTTCCTTGAGTTCGTCGATCGCTTTCTCGGCGGCCTGGTTGACCGCGTCCGGGAATTTCTCGATCGCACCGGCCAGATCGCTGGCCTCGAGCTCGAAGGACAACGGCAGGCTCCCGGCCGGCGTCATCAAGCTCGCCGAGCCTTCATAATGCACCTCGCGCGACTCGTCGTCGTCGCCATTGGCGGTCACCGGGATCAACCGGCGGATGCTGCCAACCTTGAGATCCGTGAAGGATTCCTCGCGGTACATGTTCTCGGCATCGATCTTGATCTCGGGCATGTTCTCGGCCATGGCTTGGTCCTTTCAGCTTGAATAATGCGCACAGGATAACAGCGCCCACCGCCGACGAGCCCAAGGGGTCGCCGACGGCGTGCCGGATCATCCGGTGTTGCGCATACCGGCCGCAATCGCGTTGATCGAGCGCAGCACCGGGTCGAGCCAGGCACGGTCGCCGTGCTCGCGATATCGGGTGAGTGCTGCTGTCTGGATGTGATTGAGCGGATCCAGATAGGGGCGACGCCGATCCAGCGACGTCTGCAGCACCGGATCATCGTCGAGAATCTTGTGCTCGCCGGTGATCTTGAGGATGCCCTGCACCGCGCGCTCGTATTCGTCGTGGATGGCCTCGAAGATATGACCGTGCCCCTCGGCCAGGCGAGCATACTCGGTTGCAATCGACATATCGGCCTTGGCCAGCGACATCTGTACGTTATCGATGATCGTGCGGAAGTACGGCCATTCGCGATACAGCGATTGCAGCGTCTCGGTCTCGACCTCGGCCAGGGCCGTGCCCAGGCCCAACCAGCCCGGCAGGGTATGGCGCGACTGAGCCCAGGCGAATACCCAGGAGATCGCGCGGATCGAACTCTTGTCGAGCTTGGCCTTGGACGGGCGCGAGCCGGGACGCGAGCCGATGTTCAGCGCGCCGATCTCGGCGGTCGGTGTCGCGGCCTGGAAATAATCGAAAAAGCCTTCGGTGTTTTCCGTCAGCTCGCGATAGAAGGCCTCGCCGGTATCGGCCAGACGGCCGGCGATCTCAGAGTGGTCGGCATCCGAGGCCTGGCTGCACGAGGCTTTGAGGGTGCCGGTCACACCGAGCGTCAACTCGTGCACCGCGGTTTCCGGGTTCGAGTATTTGGCGAAGATCATCTCGCCCTGCTCGGTGAACTTGATGCGCGAGCGCACCGTGCCCGGCGGCTGGCTCATGATGGCCTGATGCGTCGGCCCGCCGCCGCGCCCGACGGTACCGCCACGCCCATGGAACAGCACGCAGTCCACGCCGTGGCGCTCACACAGGGCCACGGCTTCCTGCTGCGCCCGGTAGAGCTGCCAGCGCGAGGTCATGATGCCGCCGTCCTTGCAGGAGTCCGAGTAGCCCAGCATGACTTCCTGGCGCAGCGTTCCATCGGCTTCACCGGCCTCGATGAAAGCCCGGTAATGGCTGTTGGCCAACAGCTTGTCGAGTACGGGCTCGATGTGTTCGAGATCGGCCACGGTCTCGAACAGCGGCGCGATCGACAGGGGCGGCGCGCTGGCGGCCCCCGGCTCATAGACCCCGGTGACCCGCATCAGCCACAACAGCGCCAGTACATCCGATGCACTGTGTGTCATGGAGATCACATAGCTGCCGAACGCCGCGTTGCCCAGCGTACGGGTGAATTCGCGCACCACGGCCAGCGATTCCAGCGTGTCGTTGACCTCGGAACTGACATCCACACGGCCGATGGCCGGCATGTCCTCGCGCGCGAGCTCGGTATTCAGAAACTCGACGCGTGCGTCCTCGTCCATCGATGCATAGTCGATATCGTGGCCAAGCGCGGCGAAAAGCTCGTGCACACACTGGGTGTGCCGTGTCGATTCCTCGCGCAGGTCCAGCCGCGCCAGATGGAAGCCGAAGGTCTCGACCAGACGCTGCAGATCCTTGATCTGGTCCTCGGCGATGACTTCGTCTCCGTGACCGGCCAGCGACTCGCGCATCACTCGGATATCGGCGATCAGCGCATCGGCGCTTTCATAGGCCAGCGGGGTGCGCTCGCTGCGCTCGGCACGCAGGCGCAGCTCGGTCTGGATCTGATCGACCATGGCCGACAGCCGGCGCCGCATGAGATAGAGCTTGCGTCGATAGGGTTCGGCGGCATAACGCTCGGGCCGTACGCCGGCATGTGAGGCAATGCGCTGCTCGTCGGCCTCGAGCGAGGCCCAGAAATCCTCGCTTGGCTTACACCAGCGCGCCGAGAACGATAAACGGCTGGACAGATCGTCGATCCGGCGCAGGTATTCCGAGAGAATCTCGCGCGATTGCATGCGCAGCGCATAGCGGGTTTCGCGCGCAGTGACATACGGGTTGCCGTCGCGATCGCCGCCGATCCACGAGCCGAAGGTGAGCACCGTCGGCGCATCCACATGCGGTTTGCCGTAGGCGTTGGCCACGGCTTTTTCCAGATTGCGATAGATCTGCGGCACGCTGGCGAACAGAGACGCACGGAAGTAATACAGCCCGTTACGAATTTCATCCTCGACCGTGGGCCGCGATCCCCGCAGCTCCTCGGTCTTCCACAGAACCTGGATATTCTGGCGGATATGCTCTTCGATCTCTTGGCGCTTCAAGGCATCGGGGTTGCCGAAGGCCAATTCGTGGAACCACTCGAAGATGCGGCGCAGGGCATCCAGCACCGCCCGCGGCTTGGCCTCGGTGGGATGCGCGGTGAACACCGGGATGAACGACAGCGTCTGCAACCGGCCCATCAGATCATCGAGTGACACGCCCTGGGCAGCCATGTCGGTAAACGTGCGGTTGAACGAGCCCAGCCATCGTGGATCACCGTCGGCCGCCAGACTGCGCCGCGTGCGATGCGCGTGCAGCTCTTCCAGCAGATTGGCCAGGTTGAAATAGATGGCAAAGGCGCGGGTGACCTCGGTCATCGTCTCGGCCGGCAGCGCATCGATCAGCGCCATGAGCCGTGCGCGTTCATCGGCGTCGTCGGCCTCGCGTAGACCGATAAAGCCGCGACGCAGTGTCTCGACCGTATCGAAGACCTCCGAGCGCGCCTGTGCCTGAAGCACATCCCCCAGAAGTGCCCCGGCACGGCGCACCTGGCCTCGTAGTTCGCGATCGGCTTCCTGTTGGTCGGCCTGGCCGGTCGCGGGGTGTTTTTCGTTGATTGCTGGATTCATGTTCGGCTTTTATGGAATCGTTTCCCCAAGCCTGAGCATATCAGCCTGACCGGTACACGCCAGGCCCATCGGGGCGCCGGACACTCTCTGCACCGCCAAGGGGTCAAGCTGCGGTACGATGCATGTTTGATCCCCGATCGCGGCCTGTCATGTCTCGCCCAATGCGTTTTTGTCCGAACTGTGGTGCGCCGGCCGAGTTCAAGATTCCCGACGGCGACGACCGCAAACGAAACGTCTGCACCGCCACCGGCGAAATCTTCTACGACAATCCGCGCAACGTGGTCGGCACGATCATCGAAGCCGACGGCGCCATCCTGATGTGTCGCCGCGCGATCGAGCCGCGGCTGGGGTTCTGGACCCTGCCTGCCGGCTTTCTGGAGCTGGGCGAGACGGCTGCCGAAGGGGCCGCACGCGAGACCTGGGAGGAGGCCGGCATCGTGGCACAGCAGCTTTGTCTGCACTCGATGATCGATGTGACCCATATCGGCCAGATCCATATCTTCTTCACGGCCGTACAACAGGGCATGCGCGAGCCGGCCGGCCCCGAGAGCAGTGAGGTCGCGTTCGTGCCGATTGACGAGATCGACTGGTCACAGCTGGCTTTTCCGACCATTCATCGTGCCCTGACCCGTTACATCGCCGATCGACAGACAAGCCAGCCCTGTGGTGTCCACGTCGAGGCACTGGGCGCAGCGGACTGGAAGACGATGAATCTGGCCACCACGCCGCAATATTGAGCGCGCGAGCGGCCCTCGGCTGGTAGACTTTCGGCCAACCGAACCGATCCACGCGATCACCGAACATCTCGAGGGACGAGGCATAACGCATGACCTTCGTTGTCACCGAAAACTGCATCAAGTGCAAATACACCGACTGCGTGGAAGTCTGCCCTGTGGACTGTTTCCACGAAGGCCCGAACTTCCTGGCGATCGATCCCGAGGAGTGCATCGACTGCACGCTGTGCGAGCCGGAGTGCCCGGTCGAGGCGATTCTCTCCGAGGACGATCTACCGGCCGATCAGGCAGATTTCCTGGAGCTCAATGCCGAGCTGTCACAGAAATGGCCGGTCATCACCGAAGTGAAGAAACCGCCGGAAGACGCCGACGAATGGGCCGACAAGCCGAACAAGCGCGAGCTGCTGGAGCGCTAGACGGCATCTAGAGCATGTCGATGTAAGCGCCCTGGCACAGGGCGTTTTCCTCGATGCCCAGACGGCCCATCAGGGCTCGTGCTTCGGCCTGGCCGGTTGATGGCGCCTCGTCGTCAGCCAGTACCACCTCCAGCTCCATGAATGTCCCGAGCCTGGCGACCCGGTCGAGATGCACACGCGTGCGCCCGACCATATAGAGCGTCCGGTTTTTTTCGACCCGCCCACGGATACCGTATGCCGCGGCCAGCACGTCGCGCAGACCGCTCGGCTCGTCGGTGGCGATACGCCGATAGAACGAGGCTTTCGGCCCGCTCTGATCACTGCGCTGATAGAAGATCAGCTCGCCGCTTGCCGGTTCTGTCAGAAAGTCACGCAGCTTCAAACGACCCGGCCCGCAGTCGAAGAACGTATCGTCCTGTGTGATCGGCGTCGGGCCGCTATCGGCCAGGTCGGCCACGGTCGTCTCCAGCGCCGCCAGGTCCGCCACGCGAGCCTTGATCTCGATGTTGCGCGCCATGTATCAGCCTCGCGGATGATGCTCGCCGTGCAAGGCCTTGAGGCGGGCCCGGGCAACATGAGTATAGATCTGCGTGGTCGAGAGATCGGCATGACCCAGCAGCATCTGTACCGCGCGCAGATCGGCGCCGTGGTTGAGTAGATGGGTGGCAAAGGCATGGCGCAGCGCGTGTGGCGAGACCGAGTGGGCTATACCCGCGCGCTCGGCGTGACCACGGATACGATGCCAGACGTTCTGGCGCGTCATCGCCCCACCGCGGCCCGTGACGAACAACGCGTCGGTCACGTGTGCGCCCAGCAACAGCCCGCGAGCGCCGGCCACATAGCGCTGGATCCAGGCGCCGGCGGCCTCGCCGATCGGCACCAGACGCTCGCGCCCGCCCTTGCCCATCACCCGGATCACGCCCTGACGCGTATTGACCTGCGACAGACTGGCCGAGACCAGCTCGGATACACGCAGGCCCGCGGCATACATCAACTCCAGCATGGCCCGGTCGCGCAGGCCCAGTTCGGTGTCGGTGTCCGGCGCCCGGATCAGGGCTTCCACGTCACGCTCGCTCAGTGTCTTGGGCAGACGCTGGCCCTGGGCGGGGCTGTCGATCAGCGCCGTCGGGTCGGCGGTGATTCGCCCGGCACGGCGTTCGTGACGATAGAACTGGCGCAGGCTGGATAACAGCCGGGCGACGCTGCGCGGGCTGTTGCCCGGGCCGGTGCGCGCTGCCAGATAGGCCTGGATATCGCGCGGTGCGACCGACAGCAGGCCGTCGGCCGGGCATTGTTCAGAGGCCGCAAACCGGGCCAGATCGGCCTGGTAGGCGGCCAGCGTGGCCTTGGACAGCCCGCGCTCGGCCCACAAGGCATCGATGAAACGCGCGATGGTTTCGGCAACGGGCTTGTCCAGTGCATCGATTACAGCCATGGCGAGAGCGTATAATGCAGCGCTTTTCCCGACCAGCCGTGCCCATGTCAAAAGCTTCATCGCTCACGCCCAAACAGCGTTACGAGGCCGATCTGGAACGCACGGATTTCCAGCGCGACCCGGCCCAGGTCGAGGCCGTGGAGGCTCTTCAGCGCATTTATGACGAGCTGTGCGAGAACCGCACCACCTCACACGGGCTGTTCGGGCGCAAGAAAAAACGCACGCCGGTGACCGGGCTCTATGTCTGGGGCGGCGTGGGCCGCGGCAAGACGTATCTCATGGACTGTTTCTACGAGGCACTGCCCTTCGAGGACAAGTCTCGTCTGCATTTCCATCGGTTCATGGCCAAGGTCCACGAGGCCCGCAAGACCTACGCCAACCAGAGCGATCCGCTGGTCAAAATCGCCGACGACTGGGCCAGCGATCGGGTGCTTTGCTTCGATGAGTTCTTCGTCTCGGATATCGCCGATGCCATGATCCTGTCGCGCCTGACCGAGGCCCTGTTCGAGCGCGGCGTCACTCTGGTCGCCACCTCCAACGTCGACCCGGACGATCTCTACAAGGGCGGGTTGAAGCGCGAGAACTTTCTGCCGGCGATCGAACGGCTGAAGGCGAACTGCCAGATCCTGCATCTGGCCGACGGTACGGATTTTCGACTGGACCATATCCAGGAGGCCAGTACCTATCAGACGCCTGCCGGGCCGGCCGCCGACGAAGCCCTGGGCAAGAGTTTCGACAAGCTGGCCGCCGGGCGCGTGGTGCATGCCGGCAACGTCGAGATCCTGGGACGCAAGATCGCCACCCGCTATCGCGCGGAGAACGCCGCCTGGTTCGAGTTCGACGCGCTGTGTCGCTCGGCCCGATCGGCCAATGACTATATCGAGATCGCGCGCGAGTTTCCGGTGGTGATGATCTCGGACGTACCCGTACTGGTCGATCGCGACGAAAACGCAGCGAGACGGTTCATCAATGCCATCGATGAGTTCTACGATCGACGCGTGAACGTGTTTATCGCCGCCGATGCGGGCCCGGACGAGCTCTATGCCGGCACCGAACTGGCCTTCGAGTTCGAGCGCACGGCGAGTCGCCTGCACGAAATGAGCACGCCGGATTACATCTCCGAGCCGCACCGCAGCTAGGGCCCGTACGCCGCGCGCTGCCGTACGTGCGTCGAAAGCCGTATAGACCGGCGCGGCGCGCGCCCACACGCTGACAGGACCTTTTGCCAGCGGAGTGTTTGATGGGTTCGTGCATGATGTCGTCACCCCTGCTGCTCGACGAGATACTCGAGCGCGCGGCCACCGAGTTCCCGAACGTCGAGATCGTCAGCCAGATGCCGGACAAGTCCCGGCATCGCGAAACTTACGGCGACATGGCCGCACGGGCCAAGAAACTGGCCCAGGCCCTGCTCGATGCGGGTATTCAATCCGGCGATCGCGTGGGCACGCTGTCGTGGAATCATTTCGCCCATTTGGAATGTTATTTCGGTATACCCGCGATGGGCGGTGTCTGCCACATGATCAACATCCGCCTGGCGCCGGAGGATATCGCCTGGATCATCAATCACGCCGAGGATCGGATCCTGGTCGTCGATGACGTTCTTCTGCCGCTGTACGAAAAGTTCGCCGATCAGATCAATGTCGAGAAAGTCGTGGTCGTGAACCTCACGGGGCAGGCCGTGGCCGAACCGATGATCGACTACGAAACCTTTCTGGACTCGGCTTCGCAGGATTTCGTCTATCCCGACAAGCACGAGGACGATGCCTGTGGCATGTGCTACACCTCGGGCACGACGGGCAAGCCCAAGGGCGTGACCTACTCACACCGCTCGACCGTGCTGCACGCGTTGACCTCCTCGCTACCGGATTGTCTGAATCTCAGCTACAACGCCACGGTTCTGCCGGTGGTTCCCATGTTTCACGTCAACGCCTGGGGCCTGCCGTATTCATCCACGCTCTGCGGCGCCAAGCAGGTGCACCCCGGCCCCCATCTGGATGCCGAGAGCCTGTTGAACCTGTATCAGGACGAAGGCGTGACGATCTCGGCCGGCGTACCCACGATCTGGATGGGCATTCTCAACGCGCTGGACAAGGAGCCCGGGCGCTGGCAGCTGGCCGATGATCTGTCGATGATCGTGGGCGGCTCGGCGGCTCCGGAATCGATGATCCGGCGCTTCGACGGCCACGGCCTGCAGCTCATCCAGGCCTGGGGCATGACTGAAACCTCGCCGCTGGGCACATCGGGGCGCTTGAAACCGGCCGTGCAGGCACTGGATGAAGATGCCCGATATGCGCGCCGAGCCACCGTCGGCACAACGGTGCCGCTGGTTCGGGTCCGGATCGTCGACAACGAAGGCGAGCTGGCCCGGCGCGATGGCCAGAGCATGGGCGAGCTCCAGATCCGGGGTCCGTGGGTCGCCGGCAATTATTATCGTCTGGAGAACAGCGAAGAGAAATTCACCGCCGATGGCTGGCTGCGAACCGGTGATATCGCCACGATCGATGACGATGGCTACATCGACATCACCGATCGAACGAAAGACGTGATCAAATCCGGCGGCGAGTGGATCTCCTCGGTCCATCTGGAAAACGAGATCATGGGCCATCCCGACGTGGCCGAGGCCGCGGTCATCGCCAAGAGCGACGACAAGTGGGGCGAGCGCCCGCTGGCGGCTATTGTGGCCGCAGAGGGCAAGACGATCGATGAGGTCACCATTCGCGCCCATCTGATGGAGCGGATGCCGAAATGGATGGTGCCCGACGACTATGTCTTCATCGACGCCATTCCGCGTACCTCCACCGGCAAGTTCAGCAAGCTGGCCCTGCGAGAACAGCTCGAGGGATGATCAGCGAGTGATCGCTGCGCGATAGACGCCCCGACGATCGGCCTGATCGCCGGGGTTTTTTCATGCAGCGCCGCTCAGGCTCGTCTGGCCGGGCAGCGTCAGGCGTGCCAGATCCCGGACCACGACCGTCAGATGCTCGTGGCCCGGTGTTTCGATGGCCTGAAGTTCGGCCAGGCGTGCCGCGATGAAGGCCAGAGTGCGCTCGTTGTCGGCCTGCCAGTCGGCCAGTGGATCCTCGGCCTCCCGGGTCAGCACCTGATCGACGATACGCTGATGGATGCGGTAGCTGTCGCCGCGCAGACTCATGCGCGCCAGGGCCTGCCAGCGCTCGTTGGCCGGCAGCTGATGGATCGCGTTCTGTAGCCAGGACACACCCAGCAGATCGCCCACGCGGTAGTACAGGCCGGCCACCTCGGTGACGGCCACTTCGCGCTCGGCTGCGAGCGCGGCGATATCCATGATGCCGCCACCGACATCGGCCACGGCAATACGGTGTGCTAAATCATCCGGCACGCCAAGCGCCTCCCACTGGGCGTAGGTGGCATCAAAGCGCGTGCGATAAGCGCCGACCAGATAATCGGCCAACGCAGCCGTCAGACGCTGGGCGCCCGGCTGATAGCGCGCCAGCAGATCCGAGATATCCTCACCCAGCCCGGGCGTGGCCAGCCACCAGTTCATCGCGTGCTTCAGGAAAGCGATGCCGATACGATGCGCGCGGTACTGCTCGGCCGCCGAAATCGTGCTGTCCAGCGCATCGATGGCACAGAACAGCGACTCGCCGCCCAACCACGCATCGGCCAGTACATAACCGCGCACCGCGGCTTCCATACGAGTGCCGAAACCGGCCGGCAGACGATGCGCGCTGGCGATCCCCAGCCGATCGACCATCTGATTGGTCGCCAGTGTGGCGATCAGCTCGCGTCGCAGCCGATGGCCGCGTACGTCCGGAGCAAAACGCTCGCCGAGGGCGCTCGGCAGGCCATCGAACAGCCAGCCTTCCAGCGCCGGGTCATCGGCCAGGCCACTGGCGAGCGCGGCATCGGCCAGGGCCAGCTTGTTGTAGGAGATCAGCACGGCGAGCTCGGGCCGGGTCAGGCCCAGGCGCTCGCGCGAGCGGACTTCGATGGCCTCATCATCCGGCAGACCGTCGAGGCGACGATCCAGCCGGCCGTCGCGCTCGAGCGCACGCATGAAACTGATCTGCTCGTCGAAGCGCGTGGCGCTTTCGGCCTGCATGAGGCTGATCTGCTGGGTCTGGAGCACATTGGTGCGCAAGACCAGCGCGATCACATCGGGCGTCATCTCGGTCAACAGTCGGTTGCGGGCCTCGCGGTCCAACCGGCCGTCGGCCTCGGCCGTGCCGAGCGCGATCTTGATGTTGACTTCCAGATCCGAGGAATCCACGCCGCCGGAGTTGTCGATGGCATCGGTATTGATGCGCCCGCCGGCCAGCGCGTACTCGATCCGGCCGGCCTGGGTGAAGCCCAGATTGCCGCCCTCGCCGACCACGCGGGCACGCATGGCCCGGCCGTCGATCCGCAGCGCATCGTTGGCCCGGTCACCCACGTCGGCATGTGATTCATGGCTGGCCTTGACGTAGGTCCCGATGCCGCCATTCCAGAACAGATCGACCGGTGCCGCCAGCAGAGCCGCGATCAGCGCGGTCGGCGTGTATTCACGCCGGGTCAGGCCCAGAGCGGCCATGGCCTCGTCGGAGACAACGATCTGCTTGGCCGAACGCTCATAGACCCCGCCGCCGCGCGAGATCACCTCGGCGGCGTAGGCATCCCAGCCCGACGCCGAGGCGGTGAACAACCGCTCGCGCTCGGCATAGCTGGCGGCGGCGTCGGGATCCGGGTCGATGAAGATATGCCGGTGATTGAATGCTGCCAGCAGCCGGATACAGCGCGAGGCCAGCATGCCGTTACCGAACACGTCACCGCCCATATCACCCACGGCCACTGCGGTGAAGGCTTCGTTCTGGCAATCACGCCCCATCTCGCGAAAGTGACGCTTGACGCCTTCCCAGGCCCCGCGGGCCGTGATGCCCATGACCTTGTGGTCATAACCGGCCGAACCGCCGGAGGCAAAGGCATCGTCCAGCCAGAAGTCATATTCTGCCGACAAGCCGTTGGCGATATCCGAGAAACTGGCGGTGCCCTTGTCCGCGGCCACCACGAGATACGGATCGGCACCATCGCGCGCGACCACGCGATCCGGCGTGATCACGGCCTCCCCGATGCGATTGTCGGTGATATCCAGCAGCCCGCGAATGAAGAGCTTGTAACCGGCGATGCCACGAGCCGCACGGGTGTCGCGATCGATATCTGCGGGCAGGCCCTTCAGCACGAAGCCGCCCTTGGCGCCGACGGGCACGATCACCGCGTTCTTGACCATCTGAGCCTTCATCAGGCCCAGCACCTCGGTACGGAAATCCTCCAGCCGATCGGACCAGCGCAGACCGCCGCGGGCGATCGGCCCGCCGCGCAGATGCACGCCCTCGATCTCGGGGGCATAGACGAATGTCTCGACCCAGGGCCGCGGCTCGGGCAATTCGGCCAGACGCGACGAATCCAGCTTGAGCGAAACATAGGGCCGCGGCTGCCCGTTCTCGTCGCGCTGGTAGTAGTTGGTGCGCAGCACCGCATCCACGACACCATAGAAGGCGCGCAGCACGCGATCGGTATCCAGGCTGGCGATGGCTTCAAGCGCGGCCTCGATCGCCTCGACTGCCGCGGCTTCGGCCTGGGCCGAGCGCGCCTGATCGGGATCCAGACGCAGACCGAACAACTCGACGATCCGCGCAACCAGATCGGACTGCTCGGCCAAGCGATCGCCGATATAGACCGGGGAGAACGGAAGCTCTGTCTGCAACAGATAGCGCGCAACACTGCGCACGAGCACGATCTCGCGCGCAGAGAAACCGGCCTCGACGACCAGACGGTTCAGGTTGTCGTTGGCCACCCGCCCGGCCATGATTTCAGCGAAGAGCTCGGCCAGCGCGTCCCGGCGCGGACGCTCGGCCAGGCGGGTGGCCGCCGGATGCCGTGCCTCGAACTCGTGGATCCACTGGCTCGCAAACCCGCTGCGCTCCACGGTGAACGGGTGCTGGTTGATCACGGCCAGACCGAAGTATTCGAAGATCGGCAACACCTCCGACAGCGCCGGTGCTTCGCCGCTGCCGTAGAGCTTGAGCGTAACGGTATCGTCGTCACCCGCGCCCGCCACCCGCAGCACCGGCAGGCTCTGACCGGCCAGCTCGGCCAGCACCCGGGCATCGGCGATGGCTTCGTCGGCGTCGTTGCGACGTTGATAGGAGCTGTCGAAGGCATGTGCATACGCCGGCATCGACAGCCCGGCCTGGCGGGCCGCCGCCAGGAATCGATCCGGCCAGGCACGGGTCTGGTCGACGAGCTGGCGCTCGATCTCGGCCGTGGCCGGCGTGGGCGTATCGGCTTCGGTGGCGATCTGGAAAACCAGGCGCACCACCGAGCCACGCAGGAAATCGGCGTCCGCATCCTGGCGCTGGCCGGCCAGCGCGGTTTCCAGCGTGGCCTCGATCTGCTGGCGCAGCGCCACGGTATAACGCTCGCGCGGAATATAGACGATCGCGGAATAGAACCGTCGATACCGGTCGCGCCGCAGAAACAGGCGCAGGCGCTCGGTCTCGCGCATGTTGAGCACCCCGGTCACGGTATCGAACAGCTCGGCCTCGCTGGCCTGGAACAGCTCATCGCGCGGGAAGGTCTCCAGGATATAGCGCAGGCTCTTGGCCGCGTGCGAGCGATCACGAAAGGCCGCTCTGGCCATCACGTGGCTGATCTTGCGACGCAGCAGCGGGATATCCCGCGGGCTGGCGCGATAGGCATCGCCGGAGAACAGCCCCAGAAAGCGATGCGCACCGATGACGTTGCCGGCCGCGTCCAGCCGCTTGATGGCGATTACATCCATCGTCTCCGGATGATGGATCCAGGCGTGACGGTTGGCCTTGGTAATCACTGCCAGGCGCGGCGACTGGGTGTATTCGTCCAGCACGGCAGCCGGCGCGACGTAGCCGTCGGGATCGACGCCGGCACGATCCTCGCGCAACAGCCCCAGGCTGGTGTCGGGCAGGTCGATCATCGCCTCGCCGTCGGTGTCGGTGTCGACGGCACGACAGCGATAACCCAGAAACGTGAAGTGATCGTCGGCCAGCCATGACAGGAACGCCTGTGTTTCCAGGCGCTCTTCCCGGTCGATGCCGCTGGCCGCGCGTTCCAGATCGTCGATGACCTGCTGCAGGCGGCGACGCATGGCACGCCAGTCGGTCACCACGGTATGGACATCCACCAGGCTGGCGCGAACCTGCTCGACCAGGCCGTCGCGGTCCAGCCCGGCCGGTGCGGCGAACTCCACGCGAATGAGAGATTCGCTCGTCCTGTGATCGCCCGGGGGGTGTTCATTCGCGCCGCTGATCGCGCTTGGCCGGCCATCACTATCGCGGGTGACCGCCACCACCGGATGAAGTGTCCAGTCGATTTCGGCGCCGGTCGCCCGAACGGCCAGCGCCACGGTGTCTACCAGAAACGCCATGTCGTCGGCCACGCTGATCAGCGCGGTATCGCAATCACTGGCGCTGTCGTCGATGGACACGATCTCGATCAGCGGCGTGCCCGGCGAACGCGGGTGCGCGATCTGTGCGTAGTGCGCCATCACGGCCTCGTACACACGCTCGGTCGAGCGCGCGGCCAGCACCGACGCCGGCACGCCCTCGAGATAGTGCTCGGCAAAGGCGATCGCCGCGCGGGGATCCGTTATTCGCGAGTCGTCATCAATGAACGTACGGATTTCTGCCAGTACACGAGCGGTCTGGGTATTCATCGAAGCAACCGGCCACGGGGAGACAAGACTTGACGTTACGCCCTGGACCGCGGCGGACTCAAGCCTTGTAGAACCGGCTCAGGTGCGTGGCGTGCTTCGGTTGTCGGGCTGGGTATCCGGAGCCGCGGCCTGAAACGCGGCCAGCGACAGACAGGCCCGATAGACCCGCCGCAGCCGCGGGTAATCATCCAGGCGCACGCCGTAGCGCTCGGCCATGGCAATCTGTGGAACAACGCAGACATCCGCCAGACTGGGCCGGGCCGTGAAACAGAACGAATGGCTCGTATCGGCCTGTTCGGCCAGCAACGATTCCATCGGGCCGAACGCCTTGTGCAACCAATGCTCGAACCAGGCCCGTCGATGCGCATACTCGACGTGCATTGCGTCGCGCATATAGCGCAGCACCCGCAGATTGTTCAATGGATGGGTATCGGCAATGGCAATCTGGGCAAATGAGCGAATCCGGGCACGCAGAGCAATAGGCCCGGGCAAAAGCGGACGCTCGGGATAGCGCTCCTCCAGATACTCCAGAATGGCCGATGACTGCGAGATGATGAGATCGTTCTCGACCCAGAGCGCCGGGATCAGGCCTTGTGGATTGACTTCGAGAAACGATTGCCGATCAGCGGCCGCGCCGTCCAGCCCCGTGAAAATCGACTCATAGGCCACACCTTTATAATTCAACGCGATCCGTACCCGATGGGCAGACACGCTTCGGTGATGGGTAAACAGTTTAAGCATGAGCGGGCAGACAGCGGACCAATACCACGACTCTAGCAAATCGCCCTCTGTGACTGACCGGCCGACGAGGTCAAGATGACAACCGAAACACCGCAACCACCGATCGAGACCGACAACGCGCCACAGACCAACGAGCGCAACGTGCTGCTGGTCACCTACGTGCTGTACGGCCTGTCCTGTTTCTTTTTCCTGACCGCGATCGCCGGCGTGATCGTCAATCACGTGAAACTCGGCGAACTGGCGCGAGGCAGCGTGGCGTGGAGCCATCATCGCTGGCAGATGCGCACATTCTGGTTCACGATCTTCTGGAGTGTGGTCTGTCTGATCCTCACGCCCTTCGTGATCGGCTTGCTGGGTTATCTCGTGCTCTGGATCTGGTGTGCCTATCGTTTTGTTCGCGGTATCGCGGTCTTTGCCGATGGCCGGGCCATGCCCGGCTGATCCGCCCTCGCCGGGCAGGCCGTACGCGCCGCCGAGCGCCCGCACGCACGTGTTACCGTCTAGCCTGATTCGCTGTGGATCGCTACCGCTGGTATCCGTGTTGTCCGACACCCAAGCCGTCTCGCCTGCGCCGCGCCTGGTCGAGGATTTCGACCAAACGCTGGCACGCCTGGCCGACGCACCGGCGTTTTCGAAATACACGCACCAGAGCCAGCTGCTGGTGCGTACCGCCAAGCTGCTCAAGGCGCCGGGCGGCGTGGCCGTGCTGGCTGATCGGGCCGAGGGTTTCGATGCGGCCGGCGTATTCGCCGGTACGGACTGGGACATGCCGGCCGGCCTACAGCCCGGGCTCGTCGGTCCCACGCTGCGCGCCGGCGGCGACGCTGCCACGCTGGAATGCCTGAGCGAGCTGCGCCTGCTGGCCATCGCCGAGGCGCGCACCCCGCATGCCGATCTGTCGGCCGAGGCCGCACGCACGTTTCTGGCCGAGGCCATGGCGGCCAATCTCGATCTTCTGTTCGGCGAGGCGACCGAGGCCTCGCGCGAACGCTCGGCCGCCGATCGCGCGCGGTTGCACGGGCTGTTCGATCTGTTGGCACATCGGCTCGGCATGGGGCTTATCCTCGACCGGCTCCTCGCCGAGGTGGCCGAGATCATGGCCCAGCGCCCGATCATGCGGGATCGTGCCGTCGCGCTCATTCAAGCCGCCGGCCAGGCACTGACACAAACCCGCGTTGATGACAGCGTGGCCGCGATGACCCGCCACTGGCTATCGGCCATCGAGGCGCCCAGCGTACTTGCCCAGGCCGAAGGCGATGGCTACGCCGCCGCACTGGCCGCCTGCGACGCCGAACAACTGGCCGCCGAGGCCGGCGTTTTCGCTGCCTCGATGAACGAAACCGGCTTGGTGGCTCGTGATCACGCCGTTCTGGTTCGACATCTATCCGTGCACGCCCCGGCCCTGATTCCAGCCGCGCTGGGCTGTAACGCGATCGGCGAGGCCGCCTATGCCGCCCATGCCGCGGCTATCGGTGCGTTGATCGATCAAGCGATCACGCCGGATACGGCTCATGCCATCTATGGCCTGTCGCGTCTTTTGAGCGCCGGCCTGGTATTGCAAAGGCCGGTGCTGCCGGGCCTGCAGCGCCTGGCGCGCCTCGAGCTTCATCCCGAGGCCGTGGCTGCGCTCTTGCCCGCGGCACCCGCCGATCACGAGGGCGCGCGTACCCGGCTACTGGCCGGGGCCTGTGCGGTACTCGGTCAGCCACGCGGCGTGGATCAGGGTCACAACCCCACCTGCCAATCCGCGCGGGCAATCAGCCTCTGGGCACAGAATGATCCGGGCTATCTGCTCGAGCTGGTGGCGTCCGCGGCCCGTGATCACGATATCGTCATGGATTTCGAGGGGCAGCTCATGCACTCGGCCGGGCTCGATGCAGGCATGGCCAAGACGCTGCATACCGAGCTGGATGCGCTCTCGCGCCTGCTCACGCCGCATATCGACCGGCTCTATGTCGAAATGGGTCGACACACGGTCGGCCGGCCGGGCGACGGGCATCGCTGGATCAACCCGGAAATGCACGGTTGGTGGGTGACTCGCGATTTCGCAGCCCTGATCGAGCTTTCGAGCAATGCGATCACCGATTGCAGCGATTTCATACGAGCCTTCTACAGCGCCTATCACCCGGCCTATAACGGCGACCGGGCGCTGGCGTATATCCAGCCGTGCGGCATTGCAGCCACCACATCAAGCGGTGACTGGATCGGCTGGCACGCAATCGCCATCCAGCGCGTTGCCCGGGACGAGACGGGCGCCTGGCGGGTGTATTTCTACAACCCGAATCGCGACAAGGCCCAGAACTGGGGCCATGGCATCGTGACCTCGACCGACGGCCACGGCGAGCTCGAGGGCGAGTCCTCGTTGGTGTTCGAGGATTTTGCCGCGCGCCTGTATGTGTTTCATTACCGCAGCGCCGAGACCGGTGACCCGGGCCGCGTGCCGGAGGCGACAATCACGTCTGTTCGCGCCGCCATTGCCGCCAGCTGGGGCAGGCATTTTCAGTGGCACGACCGCTGAGCGCGGCACCCGGCCTGCGGATGTATCAACGAAAAAAGCCTCCGCGAACGGAGGCTTTTTGCTTGTCGGCCAAGCGGGCTGCAGGCTAGACGTAGTAGTCCAGCTCTTCCTGGTGCTTGAGCAGATCTCGTAATTTGTGCGGGTTGTCGCCAAAGAAGAAGACCAGCCCCCAGTGGGTGCCGAAGGCGTTGCGCTTGGTCACGGTTTCCTGCACCGGCGCGTTCAACTCGTGGAAATCGAAGTATTCGTGCTCGCTGACTTCCTCCGGAATCTCCAGCTTGGAGACAACGCGCTTGCGCGGGTACACGCCGAAGCAGCCGGCATAGCCCTTGGCGCCGGTGACCTCCTCCGGGAAGAAGGCATCCACCTCCTCCTGCGTGGTCTTGGGATCGAAGACCAGCATCGAGGCCTGGTAGGCGTTGAACCCGTAGGCACGCTCGATCAGCTCGAAGGCCTTGAAGCCCGGCGGGCGATAGGCCACTTCGCCGAAGTACATCGTGCCGTCGGAGGTCACGAAGTATTCCGGGTGGATCTGGCCGAACTTGATATCGAAGGTCTTGATCAGCAGCTCGATCTGCTGCGTGATCAGATGGCGCCAGGATTCCAGCTCCGGCGTGGCCGGCACGAACACCGAATAGCCCAGCGTGACGTACTCCGAGATGTTCAGGAACTGGATCTTGCCGTCCCAGACCCAGGCTTCGACCGCGAACTCCCAGCCGTCGAGATGGCTTTCCATGAGCAGCGGGTATTCGGCATCCGGGATCTGTTCGATCTCTTCGGCCGACTTGATCATGCGATGACCCAGACAGCCGGCCTTGTCGAAGGCCTTGAGATGGATCGGATCTTCGGTATCACCGTCGAGCTTGAGCAGTGTCTGATTCACGCGCTTGAAGAACCGATAGACATCGTCGCGCTCGTGCGCTTCCTCGAAGATGCCGACGCGGATACCACCCAGCTGGGCACGACGCTTCATCAGCGCCTTGTCGCGGAACAACACGGCTTGCCCGTGCAGACGCGGGTTGTCCATCAGCACGGAATTGATTGCCCCTGCCCACTCGACGACTTCCTCGAACAGCGGCACGGCCGCGTCGACGCCCATATCCTTGAGCTTTTCAGCGATTTCCAGCGAGCGATCGTTCAGGCGTTCGAAGTTCCAGGACACGAACGGAATATCGTGTTCCTTGCAATAGTCCTCGGCCCACTCCGGGGCAACAACAACATATCGCCGATCGAATCGTTCGGCGGCTTCGATGGCGCCCATCGCCCAGCCAAGCAACGCGATATACCCTTTTTCCGGATTTTTTTCTGCCATGTCGATTCCATCAGACGATGTGTTGCATCGAAGATAGCACACCGACGTGCCGGGCTAACGTCCGGCAAATGCGGGATCACGGTGCCGCAAGCCTCGGTGGACACCCAGGCCCGGCCGAATGAGGACGCCGGCGGCTCATCGCGCGCTCACCGGCGCCCGAGAGCGTCACCCGGCGTCGTTCAGGCATGCTCGGCGCTCATCCACGCCCGAGTGCTGCATCGAGCACGTCGACGCAGTCATCGTCGATCTTGTGGGTCAGCAGATCGTCGGCCCGGGTTGTGCCGTAATTGATGGCCATGATCGGCAGCCCTCGGCGCGCGGCTTCGCGAACGAAGCGAAAACCCGACCACACCATCAACGACGAGCCGGCCACCAGAACACCGTCCGAGGCCCGGAGCCCGGCCCAGGCACGCTCGACGCGGGATTTGGGCACCGAGCCCCCGAAAAACACGACGTCCGGCTTGAGCACGCCGCCGCACATCGGGCAGCCGGGCACGTTGAAACACGCGTAGTCGACATCACCCAGCTCGATGTCCCCATCCGGGCGGATCGCATCGGCATCGGTCAACCAGCCGGCGTTGGCCTCGATCAGCGCGGTCTGCACCTCGTTCCGATGGATGCGATTGCCGCATTCCAGACAGACCACGCGATCCAGACGCCCGTGCAGATCCACCACGCCACGGCTGCCCGCGGCCTGATGCAGCCCGTCGACGTTCTGGGTCACCAACAGCGATAACCGCTCGCGCCGACCGAGCCCCGCCAGCGCCTCGTGACCGGCGTTGGGGCGTGCCCGGGCCACCGGCGGCCAGCCGGCCATACTGCGCGCCCAGTAGCGCTGGCGTTTATCGTGACGTGCAATGAACGCCTGGTGCTGGATGGGCGTCGCCCCCTTCCAGCCGCCCCGGCGATCACGATAATCGGGAATGCCAGATCCCACGGACAGGCCGGCCCCGCTGAGCACGAACAGCCGCCGATGCGTATCGATGAAATCACGCAGCGCAGCGACATTATCGTCGCGTGAGACCGCCTGCTCGGTGTCGGCTGCAGTCGTGCTCAAGCGATCACCTCGTCGGCCATGCCGGCATCACTCAGCCTGTCCCGCAGACCGGCCACACCGGTAAAATGATGCGCCTGCCAGCCGGCCCCGCGTGCCCCCTCGACGTTCTCGATACGATCATCGATCAGCAGACACGCTCCGGCATCCGCCCCCAATGCCGCGGCAACACGGGCATACCCCTCCGGGTCGGGCTTGCGATGGCCGACCACGTGCGAGGCGAACGGCTCGATGATGTCATCGAAGAACGCGAACCGACGCTGGATATGGCGCCAGTGCACCGGATTGGTGTTGCTGTAGCAGGCAATGTCGATACCGGCCGACGACAGGCGGCTGACCAGCGCTGCCGTATCGTCGAAGCAGCCCCGCAGCATGGCGTTGAGTTCGAGCACAAAGGCTTGTCGAGACAGCGGTCTGGAAGCGGCGGCGTTCAGCGCGGCCAGCAGTTCGTCGACGCCGAGCGTGCCTGTCTCGAAGCGCTGGATCCGCGAGAGCCCGTCGTCGCCGTCTGCGGCCAGCAACAGCTCATCCAGCCGGGCTCCGGGCATGCCGAACGCCTCGGCCAGTCGCGCGTGCGTGACATCACCGGGGGCGACGTCGACGAGCACGCCGCCGAGATCGAATACCAGCCAGCTTGGAACATGCGTCATGACACGACTCTACGTACGGGCCACCCGTGGTCGATGCAGGCGCTATTTCTTGTCGGCATCAAGCAGTGCGTTGACCTTGTCGATATAGCCCTGCTTGGCGGTCTCGGCCTCGGTGCCCTTGAGCTTGGCCCAGGCATCGTACTTGGCGCGGCCCTTGAAATCGGTCATGCCCGGGCGCTTGCCCGATACATCGCCTTCCTTGGCCTGTTTGAAATGAGCATAGAGCGCGAGCAGATCATCGTTGCTCGGCTTCTTGCTCAGCGTTTCGACGTCTTTCTGGGCCTGTTCGAAGTCGGCTTGTAGATCGGCCATGAGATTCTCCTCTTTTCTAAAACGATCGATTTTCTAGTTTATACCGCGGCGCGAACCCACGTCACGAATCGGTGGGCCGGCGTCTGCTCTGTCGCGGCAATATATTCTTCGGCCTCGATCCGCCAGGCCAACCAGTCGACCGCGGGGAACCAGGTATCACCGTCGTATTCAGCTTCGATATGCGTGATATCCAGACAGTCGGCATCGGCCAGCACCAGGCGATAGACTTCGGCCCCGCCGATGACCATCATCTCGGGCGCATCGCCCGCGGCTGCCAGCGCAGCCTCGACCGAGGCCACCCGCGTGATGTCATGCCGGGCATCCAGCGTTCTGGAACGCGAGAGCACGATACTGTGGCGGTTCGGCAATGCCCGGCCGATAGACTCGAACGTCTTGCGGCCCATCAATATCGGCTTGCCGGTGGTCAGGCGCTTGAAGCGTGGCAGATCGCCCGGAATATGCCAGGGCATGCCGCCATCGGCACCGATGAGGCGGTTTTCATCCATCGCGGCGATGAGCGTGAGCCTGGGCTTCGAATAGGACATGGTCAGACCGCGATCGGTGCCTTGATGCTGGCGTGGCTGTCGTAATCCTCGACAGCGATGTCGTTGAAGCTGAAGGCGAACACGTCACGCACCTCGGGATTGAGCCATAGCCGTGGCGCGGGCTTTGGCGTACGCGCCAACTGGGTCTCGACCTGTTCCAGATGGTTCAGGTAGAGATGGGCATCCCCCAGCGTGTGCACGAACTCGCCCACGCCCAGATCACAGGCCTGGGCCACCATGTGCGTAAGCAGCGCATAGCTTGCGATATTGAACGGCACGCCCAGAAACACATCACCGCTGCGCTGGTAGAGCTGGCAGGACAGCCGCCCCTCGGCGACATAGAACTGAAACAGCGCATGACACGGCGGCAACGCCATGTCGTCGACCTGGGCCGGGTTCCAGGCGGTGACCAGATGCCGGCGCGAATCCGGATTGTGCTTGATGGCCTCGATCACACGGGCCAGTTGATCGATGGCCTGGCCGTTCGGCGCCGGCCACGAGCGCCACTGATAGCCATACACCGGCCCCAGATCCCCGTTGGCATCGGCCCATTCATCCCAGATGCGCACCTTGTTATCGCGCAGATAAGCGATGTTGGTATCGCCGGCGATAAACCACAGCAGCTCGTGGATGATGGCCCGCAGATAGAGCTTCTTCGTGGTCAGTACCGGAAACCCGCGATTCAGGTCAAAGCGCATCTGTCGGCCGAAGACCGAACGCGTGCCCACGCCGGTCCGATCGGCCTTGGTCACGCCGTGATCACGAATCTCGGCCATCAGATCCAGATAGGGTTGTTCCAGTGCCTGCATCACGTCGCATCCTGACGGGTGTCGGTCTGATTCGGATCGGTGCGCCTGTAGGCCCAGACCAGCATGATGATGCCGGCGATGATCATCGGCGCCGAGTAGGCCATGCCAAGTGTGACCCAGCCAAAGGCGATGAACCCGGCAAAGGCATCCGGCTGACGGAAGAACTCACAGAACAGACGGAACGTGCCGTAGCCGAGCAGAAACAGCCCGGAGACAGCGGCACGGGGCCGGGGCCGCGACGAATACAGCCAGAGGATGACAAACAAGAGCAGCCCTTCGAGGCTGGCCTCGTACAACTCTGAGGGATGACGCGGCTGGGGCCCCACCTCGGGATAGATCATCGCCCAGGGCACGTCGGTGACGCGGCCGACCAGCTCGCCGTTGATGAAGTTCGCGATGCGTCCGAAGAACAGGCCCACGGGCACGATCGGAGCGATGAAATCCGTGATCTGAAAAAACGTGCGGTGAGTCTTGGCGCCGAAGATCGCCGAGGCCACGAACACGCCGATCATGCCGCCATGAAACGACATGCCGCCGTCCCAGACAGCAAATATCTGTAGCGGATGGCTGAAGAAGAAGCCCGGCTGATAGAGCAGCACATAGCCCAGGCGCCCGCCCAGCACCACGCCGAGCACGACATAGAACAGCAGATCGCCGACCTCTTCGCTGTTCCAGCGGATATGCGGCAGGCGCGTGCGCCAGACAGCAAGCCCCCAGCCCACCAGAAACGACAGCAGATACATCAGACCGTACCAGTGCACGGCCATGGGGCCGATCGAAAACGCGACCGGGTCGATATCAGGGCGTACGAACATGGAAAGTATCGCTACGGTGTGGAACAACAGGCCGCGCCGATCGAGGAATCAGCGCACCCAAGCATAGATATGATCGTCCTGCGGGCCGCGAACATCCGTTCGGTTGGGCCGCGCCGAGCGCCGGCGCAGACAGCCTTCGAACTGCATGCCCAGAGCCCGCAGAACGCCCGCAGACGCCGGATTGTCGGCGTCACAGCTGGCCCAGATACGATAGACATCGTCCAGTGATTGCACCGCCTGCATCACGGCCCCGGCTGCCTCCGTGGCGATACCGCGGCGCTGATAGGGCCGCGCGACGATGAAACCGATCTCGACCCCCTCGTCGCTGAACTGGGCCGACACCATGCCCACGACGTCATCGAGCTCGCCGAGCACGATCGCGTAAGCGAAATCATCGCCGCCAGCCCAGCCCTCGGCGATATCATCCAGATGATCGTCGAGATCGTCGCGGTCGACGTGCGTCGGCCATACCATGTAGCGGGTGGCCACGGGGTCACTGGCATAGGCCCAGATCGCGGGCACATCGTCGCGGCTCGGCGCCCGCAACGTCAGCCGGTCGGTGACGAGACGGCGCGGCATGACGATCACGCGGGCCAGCCTCGTGCCGGCCCGGTACGGCCCCGGCCGCCGTCTTTCATCAGCCGAGGGCCTGGGCGTATTCGGCGCCGAACTCGTCGGCCAAACGGGTCTTGAAATCCTCGAGCGTGAACGAGTGATTCTGTGTGCCCGGGCGCTCGATCTTGATCGTGCCCATCAGCGAAGCGATCCGGCCGATGGTCGGCCAGTCGCAGCCCTGCTGCATGCCGTAGATCAGCCCGGCACGAAATGCATCACCGCAGCCGGTCGGATCAGCCAGTGCCGCCGGGCTGCCCACGGGAATCTCGTGTGTCTGGCCGTCAGCGTAGATGATCGAGCCGTTGCCGCCCTTGGTGATGATCAGCGCCTTGAGCTCGGCGGCGATGTCGGCTTCGCTCATGCCCGTTCGATCACGCACCAGCTGCGACTCGTAGTCGTTCAGGGCCAGATACGAGGCCTGGCCGATGATGGTCTTGAGCTCATCGCCGTTGAACATCGGCAGCCCCTGGCCGGGATCGAACATGAAATCGATACCGGCATCGGCGAACTGCTGTGCATGGGCAACCATGCCCTCCTTGCCGTCCGGCGAAACCACGCCCAGCGTGATGCCGGCATCACTCGGCACGCTCTGCTCGTGGGCGTGGTTCATGGCCCCCGGGTGAAAGGCCGTGATCTGGTTGTCGTCCAGGTCGGTCGTGATATAGGCCTGGGCGGTATAGGCGTCGTCGATGACCTTGATGTAATCGCGGCTGATGCCGTGCTCGGCCATCCAGTCGCCGTAATCGTCGAAATCCTTGCCCACAGTGGCCATGGCCTGGCCCTGGCCACCGAGCAGTGCCAGCGAATACGCGATGTTGCCGGCACAGCCGCCGAATTCACGACGCATGTCGGGCACCAGAAACGACACGTTCAGCATATGAACCTGATCCGGCAGGATCTCGTTCTTGAACTGGCCCGAATAGACCATGATCGTGTCGAAGGCGATCGAACCGCAAATCAGAGCGGACATAGAACATCCCTAGTCAAGCAAAAATTACGCCCAGCTGGGCATCACAGGCCGCTATCTTGCCACACTTGCGCGCGGCTTTTTATGGCCGCCCGCCTTGAGCAGCCACCTCGGCGCGAGCACGACACGGCCCCGATCCACGGCTCGCGCTCGTCGGCCGCTCGGCCTCGGCCCGGGACCGACCATGGCCCGTTCACGCCGCGGCCGGGCCGGGCAAAACGATCTCAGCCGGCGCGAGCCGCCAGACCGGCCAGACGCTGTTCGATGCAGGCAAACGCGGCCTCGTCGTCGATGGTCGTGGCCCAGCGCGCGTTGATCGGCCGGCCGGTGGCCCCGTCCAGATCCACGAGCGTATGGCCATAGGTCATCGGGCTATCGGTCTCGACGGCCAGATGACAATCCTGCAGATCGAAAAGCATCGGGTCGATGAGAAAAAGCGCGGTGCACGGGTCATGCAACGGCGGGCCATCGTCGAGGCCGATGTTCATGCGGGCCGTCGTGCTGTCGAGCATATCGGCGACCGCCGTCGTAACAGGCCTGCCGATCTCGCGCAGCCGTGCACGCCGTGGCCCGGTCATACGCAGCTGGTGCGTCACATCCAGGCCAAGAACCACCAGCGGGATGCCCGCCGCGGCCACACGCGAGGCGACATGCGGGTCCACCGCCATGTTGAACTCCGCCGAGGGCGTGATATTGCCGCCCGCGCGCCGCGCCCCACCCATCAACACGATCTGTTCAATGCCATCGGCAATATCCGGCGCCATGATCAGCGCCGTGGCGATATTGGTCAGCGGACCGGTGGCGATAAGCGTGATCGGCGCATCGGCGCCTCGCAGGGCATCGATCATCGCCGGCACGGCATGACTATCGTCGAGCGGCGTGCCCGGCTCGGCCGCCGCCAGGCCGTCCAGACCCGTCGCGCCATGGACGTGCTCAGCGGTTGCAAGCGGACGCATCAGCGGTGCCGGACAGCCGGCGTACACCGGCGTGCGGGCCCAGCCTGCCCAGTCACAGGCGAGCCGTGCGTTGTGCGTGGTCAAGGATAAGCCCACGTTCCCGGCCACCGTGGTGATGGCGATCACCTCGAAGAGCTCGGGCGCAGCCGCGATCAGCATGAGATTGATGAAATCGTCCTGACCGGGATCGCAGTCCACGATCACACGCCTCGCCGTCACGGCGCCCTCACCTGGCCCGTTGGCCGGTTCGCCGTCACGAGACGACCGATTGAAGGGCCGCAGTCGTCTCCGGCCGTTGTCGCGGTCGAGCGCTCACGTACGCGCTGAGACCGGCCCCGCCGAGCACACGATCCCGCCCGGTCATGCCACGCTGCGCGCGTCGCCTGTCTCGGCCTCGAATTTCAGGTCGAGATTCTTGGCGGCCGCCACTTCGTCCAGCCGCCGGACAGGCAGGTTGAACGGGGCCTCGGTGAGCGTGGCGGCATCCACCCGGGCCTCGTCCCGGATCGCGATCATGGCCTCCACGAAACCATCGATCGTTTCCCGGGACTCGGTCTCGGTCGGCTCGATGAGCAGACATTCCGGCACCAGAAGCGGGAAATAGACCGTGGGCGCGTGATAGCCGTAGTCCAGCAGGCGCTTGGCGAAATCACCCGCACCGACGCTGAGCTCCTGTTTCTGGCGCTTGAGCGTGACGATGAACTCGTGGCTGGCCTTGCGCTCGGGATAGGCCACATCGAAGCCGGCGGCCTTGAGCCGTGTCATCAGGTAGTTGGAGTTCAACGTGGCGAACTCGGCGACCCGGGTCATGCCCTCGCGCCCCAGCAGGCGTGCATAGACGTAGGCGCGCAGCAGCACGCCGGCATTGCCCATGAACGCCGACAGCCGGCCGATGGTATGCGGCACGTCGCGCTCGTCCAGCCAGCGATAGGTCGTACTCTCACCCTCGTCTTCACGCCCGACCACCGGGATCGGCATGAAATCCAGCAGACGCTTGCCGACCCCCACGGCACCCGAGCCCGGCCCGCCGCCGCCGTGCGGCGTGGAAAAGGTCTTGTGCAGATTCATGTGGATGACGTCGAAGCCCATGTCGCCCGGGCGTACCTTGCCCAGAATCGCGTTGAGATTGGCACCGTCGTAGTACAACAGCCCGCCGGCCTCGTGGATCATCTTCGAGATCTCGAGGATATCCTGCTCGAACACACCCAGCGTGGAAGGGTTGGTAAGCATGATGCCCGCGGTCTTCGGCCCGACCTTTTCCCGCAGTGCCGCGACGTCGACATCGCCGTCGGCATCAGCGGGGATCTCGACCACCTTGCAGCCACACATCACCGCTGTGGCCGGGTTGGTGCCGTGGGCAGCCTCGGGCACGAGGATCTCATCCCGCTCGTGATCACCGCGGGCCTCGTGATAGGCCTTGATCATGGCCACGCCCGTGAACTCGCCCTGGGCGCCGGCCATGGGCGTGAGCGAGACACCGGCCATGCCGGTCACGGATTTCAGCATCTCCTGCAGCTCGTAGAAGCAGGCCATCATGCCCTGGCCATGGCTGGCCGGGGCCAGCGGATGACGGCCCAGAAATCCCGGCAACGAGGCCAGCGTGTTACAGGCCCGCGGGTTGTATTTCATCGTGCACGAACCCAGCGGGTAGAAGTGCGTATCGATGGCGAAGTTCTGCTGTGACAGGCGCGTGTAGTGGCGCACGACATCCAGCTCGGACACCTCCGGCAGGCCGAGCGCGGTATCGCGCATGGCTGTGGCCGGCAGGTCATCGATGGCCGGGGCGCTGGCCGGCGCCTGAGCGCGCGCCTGACGGCCGGGGCGGCTGTGTTCGAAGATCAGTTGTTCGGTCATGGTCGTCATCGTTGTCTTGGCGCCGCACGGCACGGCGACTGGGAAATCAGACAGGTGGCCGCCTCTTAGTCGCGCGAAAGCGCGGCCATGGCGGCCTCGTAGTCCGGTTCCTGGGCGATTTCACTGACAAGCTCGGCGTGAACCACACGATCGTCGCCGTCGGCCACGATCACGGCCCGGGCACACAGCCCGGCCATCGAGCCGGTCTCGATCAGCACGCCGTAATCCCGGGCGAACGATTTGTCACGCATCATCGAGAGCGTGACGCCGTTTTCCAGCCCTTCGGCAGCACAGAAACGGCTGTGGGCAAACGGCAGATCGGCCGACACCTGGAGCAGCACGGTATCGGCGCGTGATTCGACACGGGCATTGAACTGCTTGACCGACAGCGCGCAGGTCTGGGTATCCAGGCTCGGAAAGATATTGAAGATCTTGACGCGACCGGCGAAATCCGAAAGCCCCACGTCGACCAGATCCGAGCGGGTCAGACACATGGCCGGCAGGACGTCGCCAACCGCGGGAAAGCCGTCGACGACCTGCAGCGTTTCGCCGCGGCGGGTGATGGTGACACTCATCAGGCTGCCTCCGTCTCATGGGCCAGCACGTCGGCCAGGGCATCGGCGAAGGCCGCCAGATCGGCCTCTGTCTTGGTTTCCGTGGCACAGACGAGAATCACGTTCTCGTAGCCGGCATAGAAACGCGACAGATCCAGCCCGCCGAAGATATCGCGCTCGGCGAGCCGGGCCAGCACGCCTTCTGCTGCCACCGGCAAGCGCAGCGCGCACTCGTGGAAATAGGCCGAGTCGAAGACTTTCTCGACGCCGGCAATCGCTGTCAGCCGAGCCACCAGATCACGCGTGGTGGCCGCACAGGTGACCGCGACGTCATGCAGCCCGGTGTTGCCCAGCAGACTCATGTGGATCGTGGCCGCGGTGACCAGAAGCCCCTGATTGGTACAGATATTGGAGGTGGCCTTGGAGCGACGGATATGCTGCTCGCGCGGTTGCAGCGTGAGCACATAGCCTTCGCGGCCTTCCATGTCGGTGGTCTTGCCGACCACGCGGCCCGGCATCTGGCGCACGTGTTTCTTGCGACAGCACAGGATGCCGAAGTACGGCCCGCCGCCGGCCATGGGCGCGCCGAGCGGCTGGCCTTCGCCGACCACGATATCCGCGCCCTCGCCGTGGCCCCATCGGCCCGGTGCCTTCAGCAGCGCCAGCGACACGGGATTGACCACGCCGATGGCCAGGGCGCCGTTGTTCTGGGCCCAGTCGGTCAAGGCATCGACATCCTCGATGGCCCCAAAGAAATTGGGCTGCGGAATGACCAGCGCGGTGATGTCTTCATCGGCCCAGGCCGACAGCGCCTCGCGATCGACCTGCCCGGTCGTCTCGTCGTAGCCGACGGTCTCGAACGTGATCTGCTGGTTCTTGCAGATGTTGTAGGCCACTTCGCGATAGAACGGATGCACGCTGGCCGGCATGAGGATGCGCGCGGATTTCGACTTGCGATTGGCCCGCACGGCCATCAACACCGCCTCGGCCAGGGCGGAGGCGCCGTCGTAGAGCGAGGCATTGGCCACGTCCATGCCGGTCAGGCCGGTCATCATCGACTGGTATTCATAGACCACCTGGAGCGTGCCCTGGCTGGCCTCGGGCTGATACGGCGTGTAGGCGCTGTAGAACTCGCCGCGCGTGGTGATCTCCCAGACCGCCGCCGGGATATGATGCTCGTAGGCCCCGGCGCCGATGAAACACAGCCCGGGCGCGTCCTGGCTGGCCCGATCGTGCATCAAGCGCGTGACGGCCTGTTCGCTGGCCCGCTCGGGCACGGCCGAGATATCGACATCGCGCAGTGACGGATCGATCTCGGAAAACAGCGCATCGATCGAGTCGGCGCCGATGGCAGCCAGCATCTGCTGGATGTCGTGGTCGGTATGCGGAATGAAAGGCATAGATCAGTCGCGTTGGCAAAGCCGCGCGCGTCGTGGGGTACGGCGCGCCTGGGGCAGGCGTTGGGACGGGTTAGCTTTCCTCGGCCTCGACGATCTCGCCGTAGGCCTCGGCGTCGAGCAGCCCGTCCAGATCGTCGGCGTTGTTGACGGCCATCTTGAACAGCCAGCCCTGGCCGAAGGGATCCTCGTTGACACGCTCCGGGGACTCGTCCAGGTCTTCATTGACCTCGACGATCTCGCCGTCGATCGGGGCATAGATATCCGATGCGGCCTTGACGGATTCCACCACGGCCACGGCATCTCCGGCCGATACCTTGGTACCGGCTTCGGGCAGCTCGACGAACACCAGATCACCCAGCGAGCCCTGGGCATATTCGGTGATGCCGACGGTGACCGTGCCATCGCCGTCGTTGGCGATCCATTCGTGGGTCTTGGCGTAGGACAGGTCCTTGGGGATTTCGCTCATGGCCGTACTTCCTTGTCGGGGCTTGGGTAGTGATTCGAAAACAATGGCCGATTCGATGCACTCGGCTGCGCTGGCCGGATCAATCGGGGGTCGGTTCGATGCGTGAGCGGCCCTTGCGCACGAACGGATAAGCCACGATACGGGCCGTCTTCCACGTCCCCCGCAGCGATACCTCGACCTCGCCTTTCCAGGCCACAGGCACGCGTGCGAGTGCGATCGAGCACTGCACGGTCGGGCCGAAACTGCCGCTCGTGATGACGCCGGGCGTGTCTTCGGCGCTCGTGTGTTCATCGCCGGCCGGGCGCACGGCTGCGCCGTGGCGCATCACCCCGCGTGTGCCCAGCACCAGTCCGACCAGCTTCCTGGCGTCATCGAGCTCTCGGGCAAGCTCCAGGGCGTTGCGGCCGACAAAATCCCGCTCGGCCGGCTCGAATGCCACCGTCCAGCCCAGGCCGGACTCCAGCGGCGTGGTGTCCTCGTCCATGTCCTGGCCATAGAGATTCAGCCCGGCCTCCAGGCGCAGGGTGTCGCGCGCACCGAGACCGATCGGCACCACGCCGGCCTGGTGCAGTGCCTGCCAGGTGGCCACCGCATCCTCGGCGGCCATGACGATTTCATAGCCATCCTCCCCGGTATAGCCGGTTCGCCCGATCGACCACCGGCCGTCGGCAAAGCCACGAAACGCCCTGAGTGAGGCCGCGCGTTCGGCATGCTCGCCCAGAGCGCACGCGATCTTGTCGGCCGCTTTGGGCCCCTGAACGGCGATGATGGCCGAGTCCTGGAATTCCTCGACGCTCACCTCGTGATGCTCGGCCATGCCGTGCAGCCAGGCCATATCCTTTTCGGCGGTGCCGGCGTTGACCACGAGGCGATACCAGTCCCGGCCCAAGTGATAGACGATCAGATCATCGATCACCCCGCCACGGGTATTGAGCATGCAGGTATAGAGTGCCCGGCCGATCTCGTCGATCTTGGCCACGTCGTTGGCCAGCACGTGCCGCAGAAAAGCTCGGGCCTCGGGGCCATGCACGTCCACCGGGCGCATGTGCGAGACATCGAACATGCCGGCATCCTCGCGCACCGCGCGGTGCTCGGCGATCTGGGAGCCATAGTTGATCGGCATGTCCCAGCCGGCGAAGTTCACCAGCTTGGCATCCAGGGCCACGTGTTCGGCATGGAGCGGCGTTGTCTTGGCCATACGGTCGACTCTTGACGCGTGGGCGGGCATGAACGGCACTAAAAGCCGTGATTCGTTGTCCGCCGCCCCTCTGTCCTGGCACCTGAGAGATTAGCCCCGTCGGTGAACCGCCGTCGGCGGTTGCTCTCCAGAGTCGATCGTGGCTGCAAGCAGCCGGCGCGTAGTCCATGAGCCTGAGCGTTTCCGGGCGGGAATTGCGCCTTCGGCGGCGACACATCGTGGTGCCGCACTCTCCTACGCGATTTGCGATCGCATCCCGACTATACCGAGGCCTCGATGACCTGCCAAATCCCGGACGCCGGAATCGTGCCACCCGATGCCCGGTTTTCGCAGCCGGGCGCGGTTTTCGCGGCCATTCGAGAATCGGTACACGACAAGCCGGGCCCGCCGGCTAGCGCAACAGGCGGGCCTGGCTGCCGGACAACCCCACAGCCTGCCCCAGCATGAGCCGGCGCACCGGCGCCAGCGCCGTGGCACCGGTGATCGCCCAGCCGCGCAGCTCTCGGAGCAGCGGATGGGCGCTGCCATAGAGCCGCTTCAAACCGTCGGTGGCGGCCAGCATGGCCATGTTGTCGGCCATCCGGGCCCGCTGATAGCGCTTCAGATACGCCAGTGCCCCGGCATCGGCTTGGGCGGCCCGACCGGCCTCGAGGGCATGCACCAATTCGGCCACGTCCAGCAGGCCCAGGTTCACCCCCTGCCCGGCCATGGGGTGCAGCACATGCGCGGCATCGCCGATAAGTGCGACCCGCGGGTCGACGTAGCGCTCGGCGTGCATGAGCTTGAGCGGAAAGGCGGCCCGCGTGTCGATGGACACGATCTCTCCCAGCACATGATCACTGGCCGCGGAAAGTCGGGCACAGAAGGCCTCGTCATCGAGTTCGGCCAGCTCGGCGGCCAGCGCGTCATCGGCATGCCAGGCCAGCGAGCAGCGCCCGTCGGCCAACGGCAGAAACGCGACCGGCCCGGTCTCGGTGAACCGTTGCCAGGCGATATGACGATGATGGCGTTCCGGCGTGACCGCGCCGACCGTGCAGCGCTGATGATAGGACCAGCCCGTGGTGGGAATACCGGCCGCCTCGCGCACGGCCGAATTGGCGCCCTCGGCGCCCACTACGAGACGGGCTGTCAGTTCGCTGTCGTCGTCGAGTGTCAGCCGTGCGAAATCGGGCTCGACCGTGAGGTCGGCCAACAGCGCGGGGCAGAAGACATCGACCTGATCGAGTGCCTGCCAGGCCGTAGCCACCACGAGCCCGTTCTCGACGATATGGCCGAGCTCGGGCAGGCCCACGGCGGTGTTCTCCAGAAACAATTCCGCGTGATGACCGGCATCCCACACCTTCATTCCGGTAAAGGCACAGATCCGCTCGGCGGCGATGGGCTGCCAGAGGCCCAGATTATCCAGCAGCCGGCGCGGCCCCGGGGCAATCGCCGACTGGCGTAGATCGAACTCGGCCCCGGCATCGAAGGCCGGCGGCGCCTTGGCCTCGACCAGCGCCACGTCGAAGCCGGCCTGAGACAGCGCGACCGCCGCCACGGCACCGACCATGCCGCCGCCCACGATCGCCACGTCATATCGTGCCGCCTTGTTCATCGCTTGATTCCTTTATCCACGCGCGGAAGATCATCCAGCAGGGCCAGCCCCATGCTGCGCCGTGCCATGTCGGCGCGCAGCCCGGGCGCCAGCGACAGACCGAACAGCCCGGCCCCGCGCGCATGGCCCAGCCCCGGCAGATGATTGGAAAACAATCGCACGATACCGTCGGTGAAGTTGGCCACGCGGTGCTGGTCGGGTTGGCGGGCTTCGGCCCATGCCGCCAGCATATCGGCATCGCCGGGGTCGAAGGCCTCACCTTTGAGGCTCTGATGCTCGCGGATGATATCGGCCAGCCCGAGCGCATCGCGGATCGAGAGATTGAAGCCCTGCGCCGCGGCCGGATGCAGCGCGTGCCCGGCGTTGCCGATGAGTGCGGCCCGTGGGGCCACACCCCGGTCGGCCAGCACCCGGGCCAGCGGATAGGCCCCGCGCGGCCCGGCCAGGGTGAGCGCGCCCAGGCGATGGCCGAATGCAGCATTCAGCGCTTGGGTGAACGCTGTCTCGCTGGCGGCGCAAAGCGCGGTGGCTTCGTCCGTGGGCACGGCCCAGACCGCCGCGCAGGTATCCGGCGTGCGCGGCAGCAGGGCCAGCGGGCCGCCGGGCAGAAAGCGCTCGTAGGCGCAGCCGTCGTGGGCACGCTCGGGGGTGACCACGGTGATGATCGCGCTCTGGCCGTAGTCATCGACCTGTGCGCCGATGCCGAGTGCAGCCCGCACCGCGGAGTTCTGGCCATCGGCACCGATGAGCAAGCGGGCACGCACGGCGCGGCCCTCATCAAGCGTGAGCACCGGTTGCCCCTGGTCGTCGTAGGCCAACGATTCGAAGCGCGCCGGGGCAATGAGTTCCACATGATCCTGAGCCGCCAGCCGATCACGCAGTGCGGCGATCATCGCCGTGTTGGGCACCACATAGCCCAGCGCCGGCAGATCGTATTCGTCGGCGGCCACCGTCACACGGCCGAAATGACCGGCCTGGGAGACATGCAGACGCTCGATGGCGGCCGCGGCATCGGCCATCGCTCCCCACAGATCCAGCGACTCGAACATGGCCCGCGTGCCCCAGGCCAGGGCCGTGGTGCGTGCCCTGAGATTGTCATCGGCCGGCGTATCGAAGGCCACGGCCTCGATCAGGGCCACCGACAGGCCGGTATCGGCCAGCGCACAGGCCAGGCTCGCCCCGGCCAGCCCGCCACCGACGACGGCGATATCGTATTCACGGCTCACGTGGGGGTTGCCTCGCTCATCAGGGTTTCGATGTCGTCGGGCTTCTTGACCACATCACCGGTCAATACGTCCGGGCCGGCGCAAGTGATGAGCACATCATCCTCGATACGGATGCCCATGCCGCGATAGGCCGCCGGCGCCTCGCTACAATCCGGGGCCACATACAGCCCCGGCTCGACCGTCAGCACCATGCCGGGTTCCAGCACTCGCCATTCACCGGCCTGCTTGTAGGCGCCCACGTCGTGCACGTCCATGCCCAGAAAATGGCTCGTGCCATGCATGAAAAAGACACGATAAGATTCTGATTCGATGGCGCTTTCCCGATCGCCGCCAAGCAGGCCGAGCGCAATCAGACCGTCAACGAGCACATCCCGTGCCGCCAGATGGGGGGCATTGGCGGGCGCGCCGGGCTGGCAGGCCGCGATGCCGGCCTCGTTGGCCGCCAGCACGATGTCGTAGAGCGCACGCTGGGCGCTCGTGAACCGGCCGTTGGCCGGAAACGTGCGCGTGATATCGCCGGCATAACCGGCGTTTTCGGCACCGGAATCGATGAGCACCAGATCCCCGTGCTCGATCACGCTGGTGTTTTCGGTATAGTGCAGAATACAGCCGTTCTCGCCGGCGCCGACGATCGTCGGGTAGGCCCAGTGCATGCCCGCCCAGCCATAGACGTGATGCAGGGTGGCGGCCAGCTGATATTCGGCCACCCCGGGCTCGCAGGCATGCATCGCCGCCTCGTGCCCGGCGGCAGATACTTCTGCGGCCCGCCGCATGAGCGCGATCTCGTCATCGCTCTTGATCAGACGCATCTCATGTAGCGGCGTATTCAAAGAGACCGTCGTCGCCGGCGGGATATGTCCACGCCCCTGGCTCTCCAGCCCGGCCATGGCTTGGGCGATACGCTGCTCGAAAGCCGGATGAATGCCGCGCGTGAGATACAGCGTGTCGCGCCCAGCCACGTACTCGGCCAGCCAGGTATCGAACGCCTCGATCGGATAGGCCGCATCGGCGGCGTAATGCGCCACCGCCCCGTGCGTGCCGGCGCGCCTGCCGGTCCAGGTTTCGGCCGCCGGGTCACGCTCGCGCACGAACAACGTGAACGCACCCCGGGCATGGCCCGGGGCAATGACAGCGATCGCCTCGGGCTCGACAAACCCGGTCAGATAGCGAAAATCGCTGTTGGCACGGTACGGGTAGTCGACGTCGTTATTGCGATTGCGCTCAGGCGTGGCCGCGAGGATCGCCACCGCGTTGTCGCCGATCGCTGCGGCCAGGCGCCGGCGATGTAAGCCGGCCCGCTCGATCTCGGCCTGTCTGTTTTCGGTCTGGCTCAATGCAGGGTCTCCCGTGTCTGCGGGCCTTCACGTTTGGGCTGGCATTCCAGAAAGATCATCTGGACCGCCACCCGCACGTACTCCACCAGCTCGGCATAGTCGCCTTCGGCCGAGTCGCCATCTTCCTCGGCGGTGAGCTCGGCCTTGGACAGCTCGCTCAGATCGTTCAACACCTCGCGCACCTCGGCCGACAGATGCGCCGGATTGAAGTCCCCGAAAAAACTCAGGCCATAGAGAAAGCCACCGCACCAGCGGGCCAGCGCAGCCACCCGGGTATCCAGATCGACCGTGTCATCATCGGGCAGCAGCGGGCGAAACGACAGATCCGGGTCGAACAGGCCCTCCAGCGTCATTTCACGCAGAGCATCGAGCGCCTGGCCGAGCTGCTCGCTGGCCACGTCGTCCACCGCGGCCGCCGGCGACACCTCGTTATTGATACACAGCATGCCGGTCAGCGTGCCGTGGGTTTCGCCGGGGGTCTGGACCGAGCCGGCCTGGGTCAGCCCGGTCTGCAGGACAGAAAAGATATCGGTTTGGCTCATGAGACGACTGGGATTGTAATCACGGGGGCATGGTAGGCCAGCATCCAGCGTGTGGCGATGGGCCCGGTTTTCATCCCGGGACCAGCAGCGTCAGCCAGGCCAGATTATAAAGTGCGTGTACGCCCATCACGGGCCCAAGCCGGCCGATGCGCTCATAAAGCCAGCCCAGCACGAGCGAGGGCAGAAACACCAGCCCGATGGCCACACTTTCACGCAGCGCGACGTGGCCGGCAGCGAACACCACGCTGGCCACGGCATTGGCCGCACTGATC
>PBAO01000023.1 GCA_002715985.1 Lysobacterales bacterium
GGAGCGGTAGTTCAGCTGGTTAGAATGCCGGCCTGTCACGCCGGAGGTCGCGGGTTCGAGTCCCGTCCGCTCCGCCACGGTCGTTGCGTCGGGTACGCCCGACGGGCCCAACAAGGAGAGTGTTGTATCGGCACTCTCTTTTTATTGAGCGATGCCGAATCCTTCGTGTTTCGGTTCATCGTCACAAGAGCAGGGAGCGGTAGTTCAGCTGGTTAGAATGCCGGCCTGTCACGCCGGAGGTCGCGGGTTCGAGTCCCGTCCGCTCCGCCAACCGGTCGCCCGACAATGGGCGACGAGAAAGACGCCTTTCGGGGCGTCTTTTTTTTGTCTGTCATAGCCGTGATGCAGCCAGGCGCCGCCCCGATCATGGCCGCGCTTCGCTGCGGTCATCGCCCGGTGGATGCGGGGAACGTGCTGGGCAGGCACAATGCTTGGCTTGTCGGGTACAACACCTCACGGGGCATTGCATGCTGCAGAAGATTCGGGACGGGGCCAGCGGTCCATTGGCGTATATCGTGGTCGGCATCATTGCGGTGGTGTTCGGGGTCTGGGGGATCGGTTCCTATTTCACCCCATCCAGCGATCCGGCGGTGGCCACGGCCGGCGATACCCAGATCACGCAGTCCGAGCTCCAGCGGGCCTTCGATCAGCGCTACCAGCAGCTGCGCCAGGCCATGGGTGACAGCTTCAACACGAGCGTGTTTCCGCCCGGTGAAGTGCGTCGCAGCGTGCTCCAACGCCTGATTGATCAGGCCGTGGTCACGCAATACGCCAGCGAGAACGGCTATCGCGTGACCGATGCCGATCTCTTGACCTATATCCGCAACAATCCTCAGTTTCAGGTCAACGGCTCGTTCTCGGCCGAACGCTACAAGCAGCTGCTGGCCGCTTCGGGGATACAGCCATCCCAGTACGAGGCGCGCCTGCGTCGGGCACTGCTGGGCGATCAGGTTCGACAGGTCATGACTCTGGGCGCTTTCGCGGTGGGCCCCGAGGTCGATCAGGCTTTTGCCCAGGCCCATACCGAGCGTGAGGTTTCGTTGCTGCGCTTCGAGCCGGCTGCCTATCGCCAGAATGTTGAGATCAGCGACGCGGCCGTCAGCGATTATTATCAAGCCCACAAGGACGAGTTCATGCAGCCCGAGCGCGTGAAGGTGTCCTATGTGAGCCTGGATGCCAATACGCTGGACACCGGGGGCGAGCCGGATACGGCCAAGCTGCGCCAGATCTATGACGCCCAGCAACAAGCCTTTGGCACGCCCGAAACCCGTAGCGCCGGCATATTGCGCGTGGATATCGACGATACGGCCGGCCCTTCGGCTGCCCGTGAAACCGTCAGCCAGCTTGCGGACAAACTTACGGATAACAAGAGCACCGATCTCTCGGCTCTGGCCGACGACACGGCCGGCGTGACATATCGTCAGGTCACCGATCAGGCCAGAGCCGACCTGCCGAGCGCGGTGGCCGATACACTGTTCTCGATGGACAAGGGGGCGGTGTCGCATCCGATCAAGACCGATTCGGCTTGGTATCTAGTGCGTATGACCGGCAAGCAGGCGGCCCAGCGCCCGGCCTTCGATGATCCGGACGTCCAGGCACGGCTCAAGGCCATGGCACGCGCCGATCAGCGCGACGAGGCGTTCGCGGAAAAATCGGACACCCTGCAAGATCTGGCCTATCAGGCGCCGAACGATCTGAACACGATCTCGGAGACGCTCTCGCTACAGCCCCAGACCAGCCAATGGATCACGGCCGACGGCGGTCCGGGGATCGGCCAGTACGATGCTGTGCGCAACGCTGCCTTTTCCGATGCGGTACTCGAGGATGGCTTGAACAGCAAAGTGTTGAAATTGGGCCAGCAGCGCGAAGTCGTGCTGCGTGTGGCCGAGCACGACGCGGCCGCCCCCAAACCGCTGGCGGCCGTCGCTGATACGATTCGCAAGCGACTCAAAACCGAAGCCGCCGCTGACAAGGCGGCCAAGGCCGCGGACCGGGCTCTGGCGGCACTGCGCTCGGGGCAGTCGATCCAGCAAGTGGCTGATACCACCGATAACGCACGTCTGCAGCGCTTGGGTTATGTCGGGCGCAACGGGGACAATGCGCTGGATCGTTCGCTGCGGAAAGCCGTCTTTGCGATTGCACTCGAAGGCCAGGACAGGGCCGCCCGTGGCAGTGGCGTGGCGCGTACCGACGACGGCATGCCGGTGGTTATTACGATCAGCGGACAGCGTCTGAACGCCAGCCAGGGCACGAGTGAAAACAAACGCAAGGCCGAAATCGCCGATCAGCAGCGTCAGTACAACGCCTCGCTCGAGTATGCGGCCTTTGATCGGTATCTGAATGAGCAGGCCGAGATCGAAATCGAGAAAGACAGTCTGAAAGCCCCGGAGACGTCGTCTTAGGCCATTGACGCGGCCCACAAAAAAGCCGGCGAATGAATCGCCGGCTTTTTGGTCTGCCTGGCAGGTGTCGGTTCGGCCGCCGGCGTTATTCGGCGGTGTCGAGCGGGCCCATGCCCATGACGCGATAACCGCCGTCGACGTAGATCACCTCGCCAGTGATGCCCGAGGCCAGATCCGAACCTAGAAACGCGGCCGTATTGCCGATCTCTTCCTGGGTGACGTTGCGTTTCAGGGCCGCAGTGTCCTTGGCGTAGGTGAGCATCTTGCGAAAGCCGCCGATACCGGCTGCGGCCAGTGTCTTGATTGGGCCGGCGGATATGGCGTTGACGCGTATGCCCTGTGTGCCCAGATCGGCAGCAATGAAGCGCATGTTGGCTTCCAGGCTGGCCTTGGCCGGGCCCATCACGTTATAGCCGGGCATCACGCGCTCGGCGCCCAGATAGGTCAGGGTGATCAACGAGGCCTTGTCCGAAAGCATCGGCCGGGCAGCCTTGGCCAGCGCGGCAAAGCTGTAGGCGCTGATATCGTGGGCAATACGCGAGGCATCACGTGAAATGCTGTCGAGATACCCGCCGGACAGGGCTTCGCGCGGCGCATAGCCGATGGCATGCACCAGCACGTCGAGCTGGTCCCAGTGCTCGCCCAGCGAGGTGAAAAGTGCCTCGATCTGGGCATCCTCGGCAACGTCCAGAGGAAGCACGGCCGTGGCCCCCAGATCCGCGCCCATTTTCTCGACGCGCCCCTTGAGCTTGTCGCCCTGGTAGGTCAATACCAGTTCGGCGCCTTGATCGCGCATGGCGCGAGCGATTCCGTAGGCGATGGAACGGTCGCTGGCAAGGCCCGTGATGAGCGCTTTCTTGCCGGTGAGAAAACCCATGATGGCTCCTGATGAATCGGGGATCGGTGGTGGGAGTGTAGCGCGCAGACGTGCTGCGCCAGGCTAGCTGGATACGGCCGGCTGTAGCCGCAGTCGCTCGCCCGGCTGAATGGTGCTTCGGGCCGACATGTTGTTCAAGCTGCGCAGGGTCGCGATCTGCATTGAAAACCGGTCGGCGATCGACCACAGGGAATCGCCGGGCTCGACCTGATAAAAGTTCGGCAGCTCTGACGGCCCGTCCAGAGCGATGGTGATGCCCGGGGAGAGCGTGCTGCCCGCCGGCATGCGGTTCCAGCGGCGCAGATCGGCCACAGTCACTTCGTTGGCACGGGCGATTGACCAGAGCGTGTCGCCACGTTCGACGACATACGTCGTGGGTGCGGGCGGGCGTGCGGCACCCGGTATATCGATCGTCTGCCCGATACGCAGCGTCGAGACCGAGCGGCCGTTGGCGGCTTTCAGGCTGGCCATGCTGACGTTGTAGCGCTTTGAGATATCCCAGAGTGTGTCGCCAGACTGCACGATATAGCTCTGACTGGGCACATTCTGTGTCGTGCGTGCCGGGCTGCCCGGGCGCGGGATCGTCAGGTGCTGGCCGACCTGGATACGGCTGCCTTGGATATTGTTGGCCTGGCGCAGGCTGGCTACGCTGACGTCATAGGCCTGTGCGATACGGCTCAGCGAATCCCCGCGGTGGACCGTATGCTCGGCGCTATCGACCAGTTTGCTCGGGTCGATCTGGGACAGGCGCGACTCGAAGGCCGCGGCCTTGGCGCTGGGGACCAGCAGCCGGGTTTCGTGGTTGGGATCACTGGCCCAGCGTCGCAGGCCCGGGTTGAGGCGGCGCAGATCGTCCTCGGACATATCGAGCATGTCGGCGGCGATCTGCATGTCGGTCTGGGCAGGCAGGGCGACGACGCGCGTGCGCGGGGTGTTGGCCAGTGCCGGCCAGTTCACGCCAAAGCGCGCCGGGCTCATCATGATGCGTCGAAGTGCCAGTAGCTGAGGCACGTACTCCTGGGTTTCCTTGGGCAGTTCGAGGTTCCAGTAGGCCGTGCTGATGCCTTCGCGGTCGGCGCGCTCGATCGCGCGATCCACGCGCCCCGGCCCAGCGTTGTAAGCGGCCAGGGCCAGCAGCCAGTTGCCGTCGTAACGGTTGTTCAGCGACTGCAGGTAGTTGAGTGCGGCATCGGTCGAGGCGATCGGATCGTTGCGTCCGTCGTACCACCAGTCGCGCGTGAGCTCCATATGATCAGCGGTGCCGGGCATGAACTGCCACATGCCGCTGGCCCCGGCATACGATTTGGCCGCCGGGTTATAGCCGCTCTCGACGATCGGCAACAACGCGATTTCCCCCGGCATATGCCGGGCTTCGATCTGCTGAACCACGTGCCACAAGAAGGGTTGCGCGCGTGACAGGGAGGCATTCAGGTGCGCTGTGTGCGTGGCATAGAACTGGGTCCAGGCCCGTACCGATCGACGCTCGCTGTTGGGCTCGAGTGTGAAGTCGTCACGGATGGCCGCCCACAGATCCCGGCTGGGATCGGGCCACTCATGGGGGACGTAGCCGCGCTCCACCACGTCGGCATCCGGCGACGGGGTCGTGTCAGTCTCTTTTGTCGGCTCGGGCGCGTTCGCCGGCACGGTGGACGGATGGGCCGTGGTCGTCGGTACCGAGCTCGAGGCCGCGGGTCCGGGCGTCGGCTGGCTGGCACAGCCGGCCAGCACCAGAACGCCGGTGGCCGTGAGGATCTCTCTGAGAGACAGGCCGGGTCGTCGGGCGCGCAATAACGAATCAGCTGGCATCTTTCCAGTCACGCAGTACGCCGAATATCTCGGCCGGATCGGTCAATTCGCGTCCGGCGCGATCGCTGGCCGCGCGTTGTGCGGGCGCGGCGTCCCAGCGCAGGAAAGGATTGATCTTTTTCTCTTCGCCGATTCGACCGGGCAGGCTCGGCGTATCGTCGCGGCGCAGGGCATCGACTTCGTCGATCACGCGGGCGATATCGGCGTTTTCCGGCTCGACCCGGGCCGCAAATGCGAGATTCTTCTGGGTGTACTCATGGCCGCCACAGACGAGCGTGTCGTCAGGCAGCTGTCGCAACGTGGCCAGCGAGGCCTGCATCTGGGCATGGCTGCCTTCAAAGACGCGCCCACAGCCGCCTCGAAACAGCGCATCGCCGGCCAGAAGAACGCCCGGCGTGACGAAGGCGATATGCCCGAGCGTATGGCCGGGCACGTCGAGTACGTCGAAATCCACGCCGAGGCAATCGAGCGTAAGCGACTCCCCGCCGGCCACGCGATGGTCGATGGCCCCGATCTTGTCCGCGGCTTCGGCCGGACCGTGAACCGGGGCCGGATGTTCGGCCTGCAGATCAGCCAGGCCACCCACGTGATCACCGTGATGATGGGTGATCAGATAGGCGCCCACGCTGTAGTCGTGCCTGGCCAGATACGCCTGTACCGGCGCGGCCTCACCCGGGTCGACAACGACCACCGTGTCGCAATCCCGACGTTTCAGGATCCAGATATAGTTGTCCGAGAGAGCGGGGATAGGCGTTATATCGAGCATCGCTGAATGTTGCCAAGCTCTTTTCGCAAAATCAACGACTTCCGCGAGGCTCGCGATGCACGACGATAAGCCTGTAAAGCGCCCGAGGCCGCCATGCGATGGGGCGACCATCGAGGACGAGCTGCTGGCAACGATTCTGCCCGGGTTGATCGGCTATCGCGGGCTTGTCGTGGGCCCGATGGCCGCTGCTCGCTATACCCGCCTGGCCACGGCCACCCTGCGCTGTTGGCACATCGATCGCGCTCTCGGGCCGGGCGTGGATATCGCTTACGATGGCAGCCGTCTGCCGATCGAAAGCAACAGCGTGGACGTGCTCGTGCTGTCGCACGCACTCGAGGTTTCGCCCGACCCGCACGGCCTGATGCGTGAATGCGATCGGGTACTGAGCCATCGCGGTCAGTGGTTGTCGCTGGTCGACAATCCGGTGGCCCCGAAGCGCCTTGCTGGCAAAGCCTGGCGGGGAGCGCTGCTGAACGCTGAAACACCACCGGTCCCGCGGGCGGCTCGTTTGATCGACTGGCTGCGCTTGATCGAGTTCGAAACGACCGATGCCTGGCGCTATGGCCCGGCGGTGTCTTGGCTGGTCGGCGGCGCATTATCCATGGACACGCCTTGGCTCTGGCCGATGGGCTGGATGGCAACAGGCTATGCGCTGTTGGCACGACGCCATGTATCGAACCGCAAATCGTCGGGGCGTCGAGCCGCACCCGATGCCCCGGCCGGGGTGGCGCTGGCGCGTATCGCTCGGGAAAGATCAGCAGGGCGGGCACGCATCCGATACCATGCCGGCGATGACGAAACGAGTCACCATCTATACCGACGGCGCCTGTCGCGGTAACCCCGGTCCCGGCGGCTGGGGCGCGTTGCTGTCTTACAACGGCCACGAGCGCGAGCTCTTCGGCGGCGAGGCGAACACCACCAATAACCGCATGGAGCTGACGGCGGCCATCCGGGCTTTGGAGGCGCTCTCGCGCGCCTGTGCGATCGATCTTTACACCGATTCGACCTATGTGCGCCAGGGCATCATGGCCTGGATGCACAACTGGAAGAAAAACGGCTGGAAGACGGCCGCCAAGAAGCCGGTCAAGAACGCCGAGCTCTGGCAGGCCCTTGATGCGGCCTGTCAGCGCCATGATATCGAATGGCACTGGGTGAAAGGCCATGCCGGCCATCCCGGTAACGAAGCCGCCGATCGCCTGGCCAATCGCGGCATCGACGAGATGATGGCCGACAAGTAAAGGCGACGAAGGAGTCTCGTATGCGACAGATCGTGCTGGATACCGAAACCACGGGCATGGACTACAACGACGGCCACCGGATCATCGAGATTGGCTGCGTGGAGCTTGTCAGCCGACGGCTGACCGGCAACGACCTGCATATGTATATCCACCCGGACCGCGAGATCGACCAGGGCGCGATCGAGGTTCACGGCATTACGCTGGAATCGCTGGAAGACAAGCCCCGCTTTGAAGAGATCGCCGAGGAATTGGCGGTTTATCTGGCGGACGCAGAGCTGATCATTCACAACGCGCCGTTCGATCTGGGCTTTCTCAATCACGAACTCGGGCGTGTCAACGCCGATCACGTGAAACTGGAGCAGGCCACCAGCGTCATCGATACACTCGTCGATGCCCGCCAGCGATTCCCCGGCCAGCGCAACAGCCTCGATGCGCTGTGCAAGCGTCTGGAGATCGACAACTCCAACCGCGAGCTACACGGCGCGTTGCTCGATGCCCAGCTGCTGGCCGATGTCTATCTGCGCATGACGGGCGGCCAGATCGATATCGGCCTGGCCGCCGAATCCGAGGCCAGCACCAACGCGCTGGCCGGCTCGGATCTGGCCTCGTACCTGTCTGCCGGCGCCCGCCCGCGTATCCAGCGGGCCAGCGCCGATGAAGGCGATGCCCACGAAGCCTATCTGGACATGCTGGGCCAGGCCGCTGGCGGCGATGCCCTCTGGCGTACGCTGAACAGCTAGACGGCCGCCGGCCTGCCTCATCGCCGGGCAGACGGTATCAGTAGTAGAGCAACAGGTACGCCGCCAGCAGGGCCGTGACCCACAAGAGCATCACGCCGGTCGTCCAAGTTCGGGCCGCGGCCCCGTTGGTACCAAACGCGTCGGTGAGCCAGTGCCCGGCCAGGCCGGCCAGCTGGCCGAGCCCGGCCACGATCCTGGCACGCAACGCGGCCACGCTGTCACGAATGCCACGACCGATGGCCGGCAGCAGGCGTCGATACAGCCAGTCGCTATCCAGGTTGAGTCCGCGCACTTCCGGCGGGTACAGCCCGCTTCTGAACAACACCACGAAGGCAAGCGCTGCAAACATCAACAGCTGCAGCTGGTTGATCACGTGGGTGCTGGTATACGGCGAGTACTCCACATCGAAGGGCAGAATCGCGTACAGCGGTGCCGGATAAACCCCGATACCGATACAAAGCGCGGCCGTCGCCCCCATGGCCAGCAGCATGTTCAGCGGCGCCTCGCGCACGCGAAAGCCGGCGTCGTGGTGGAAGAACGAGAAGAACGGCACCTTGATCCCGGAGTGATCGAGCACCCCGGCCGAGGCCACCAGGAGCGCCAGCCAGGCGATCCAGTGATGATTTTCGGCCGCCGCCGTCAGGATCATCGACTTGGTGACAAAGCCCGAAAACAGCGGAAATGCCGAGATCGACATCGAGCCGACGATACAGAACGCGGCCGTCCAGGGCATCGATTTATACAGCCCGCCAAGCTCACTGGCCTTGATCGTGCCCACCCGATGCAGCACCGCGCCCATCGACATGAACAACAGGCCCTTGTAGAGAATATGGGCAAAGGCATGGGCGGCCGCGCCGTTCAAGGCCAGCGGCGTGCCGATACCAATACCCACGACCATGAAGCCCAGCTGGTTGTTCAGGCTGTAGGCGAGCACGCGACGCAGATCGTTCTCGATCACGGCGAAGAAGATCGGGAAGATCGTCATCACCGCGCCGATCGTGATCAGCGCCTCGGTGCCGGCATAGCCGCGGGCCAGCGAGTAGATCGCCAGCTTGGTGGTATAGATCGACAGAATCACCGTGCCCGAAACGGTCGCCTCGGGATAGGCGTCCTGGACCCAGTTGTGCAGCAGCGGAAATGCGGCCTTGATACCGAAGGCCACGAAGATCAGCCAGCCACCGGGCGTGGCAAGCCCCAGATGATCGAAGGCGATCGAGCCCGTGGCGTGATAATGGATGATCGTGCCCATCATCAGCAGCAGGCCGGAGATGACCTGGATCACCAGATAACGCAGACCCACGATATGAGCCTTGATGGTCCGGCTGGCCCAGATCAGAAAGACCGAGGCAATGGCCGTTGCCTCCCAGTAGATGAACAGCGTGACCAGGTCGCCGGCCAGCACCGCGCCCACCGCCGCACCGGCATAGACCAGCGCCGAGACATGCTGGATCCGGTCGTCCACATGCAGGGCATACAGCCCGGTCAAAAACGAGCCGATCAGAAAGATCGTGGCCCAGATCCGTGACAGGCCGTCGACCCGCAGCGTGGTCAGATCGAACCCGAACAGACCGATCTGACCGTGCAGGCCCATGGGCAGCTGCCAGAGCAGGGCCAGTGCGGCCGCCGGAATGACCAGCAGCCAGACGCCGTGCAACCAGCGTGGCAGGCACGCAATCAGAGCGGCGCCCAGCATGAGCACCAGGGCCGGGCTTGCCATGGCATGACCTAGCCAATCACTCATGATCGTCGTCTCTCATCGGGGTCTGCAGGGCCTGGCGATCGCGCTCGTTGTAATAATCCTCGTTCCGGCGCAGCGCCGGACGCAGCATCTTGGCCGTCAGCACGATGAAGCAATAGGCCACGAAGCCGGCCAGCGGATAGAAGGCAAACCAGCCGTCGAAGCCGAAATGCGGGTGCTTGGTATAGAAGAACTCGGCCACGACAAGCCCGGCACAGATCAACACGATGAGCGCGATGATCGTACGGATCACGCCGGGGCGCTCGAACAGACCGGGACGTGCATCGGACTGACTCATGAACCGCTCCCGAAGGCCGTATCGATGAAGGCGATGATCGGCCGCGCATAGAAGAAAAGCACCACGCAGGCGCTGGCCGTGATCATCAGCGGTATGACACAGGCCGCCGGCGCCTCGGCAAAGCCGCGCGGCGTGTTGTCGTCGCCGGGCAGGAAGAATGCACGTGCCGGGATATCCAGCAGATAGACGATATTCAGCAACGAGGAGAGCGCCAGAACGACCAGTACCATCTGGGTCTGTACGTCCAGCGCACCGGACATCAGATACCACTTGCTCCAGGCCCCGGCCATCGGCGGCAGGCCGATCAACGACAGCGCAGCGATCGTGAACGCGGCAAACGTCAGCGGCATGGCCCGGCCCAGCCCGTTGAGCTGGGAGACATACTTGCGATGCACGGCGGTATAGATCGCCCCGGCACAGAAGAACAGCGTGATCTTGCCGAAGGCATGGGTGACGATATGCAGGCCGCCGGCGGTGGCCCCCAGCCGCGAGGCCAGAGCCGCGCCCAGCACGATATACGACAGCTGGCCGATGGTGGAGTAGGCCAGGCGTTTCTTGAGGTTGTCGCAATAGATCGCAACGACCGAGGCTGCCAGCAGCGTGAAGGCCGCCAGCCAGATGAACGGCTGGGACGCACCCGTGACGTGCAGAAAATCGATGCCGAAGATATACACCGTGATCTTGAGCACACTGAACACGCCCGCCTTGACCACGGCCACGGCGTGCAACAGCGCCGATACCGGCGTGGGCGCGACCATGGCCGCCGGCAGCCAGCGATGCATCGGCATCACCGCGGCCTTGCCCACGCCGTAGATGAACAGGCCGTACAGGCCCATGGCGGCCAGGCCGCCCAGCCCGGACCCGGCAAACACGCCGCCGGGCGTGAAATCCACGTTGCCGGCGATCAGCCAGGTGATCACGATTGCCGGCAGAAACAGCCCGATCGAGGTCGTCATCAGGATGCCGATATAGACCCGGCCGCCGTTGCGCGCCTCGATATCCCCGTGGTGAGTGACCAGCGGATAGGTCACCAGCGTCATCATTTCGTAGAAGACGAACAGCGTGAGCAGATTGGCCGACAGGGCCATGCCGATCGCTGCCGAGATCGCCAACGCGAAGCAGACGAAGAAACGGGTCTGATCGGGCTCGTCATTGCCGCGCATGTAGCCGGCGGCATACAGCGTGGTCAACGGCCAGAGGCCGGCAGCGATCAGGGCGAAGATCAGCCCGAACGGTTCGAGCGCGAAGGCCAGATCCAGCCCCGGCAGAATCGAGAAGACACTGAACTCCGGGCGTGCGCCGGCCGCTACGGGCGCGATGAAACGGGCCACGCCGACGAGCAGCGCCACACCGGTCAGCACGCTTAGGGTCTCGCGCAGATTGGGCCAACGCCCGACCAGCGCGATCGGGGCCGCCATCAAGGCCGGCCAGGCCACGAGCATCAATAGCCAGAACGGGCTCATGGCGCACCTCCGACGAGCGAGGCGGCAGCCCGCGCCGCGGCCTCGAGCTCGGGTGTGGCATGCACGCCGATCACGATATTGACCGCGATCAGCGTCCAGGTGGCCACTTGCATGCCAAGCGGCGCCTCGCCGTGCTTGTGATGCGAGACATCATCCGGCAAAGGACGGAAATACAGCGCCTCGATCACACGCCCCACGTAGATGATCGACAGCAACGAGGCCACGAGCAGCAGTGCCATGACGCCGTAGTGCTGGGCGTCGAACAGCGCGCTCATCAAGGCCCACTTGCTGATGAAGCCGGCCGTGGCCGGTACACCGATCAGGCTCAGCCCGCCGATGACGAACGCCGCCGAGGTCAACGGCATGGCCCGGCCCAGGCCTGCCAGGTCGTTGATCGATGACGCACGCACCCGCCAGACCATGGCCCCGACGGCCATGAACAGCGCGCCCTTGATCAGGCCGTGATTGAGCAGGTGCACCAGGCCCGCCGATACCCCGGCCGGCGTGGCCAGGGCGAAACCGGCCACGATATAGCCCATCTGGGCCACGCTCGACCAGGCCAGCAGGCGTTTGACGTCGGTCTGGAAGATCGAGGCCAGAGAGCCGGCAATCATCGATACCGCGGCCAGAGCGAGCAGCACGATGCCCAATGGCAGGGTACCGAAGGCATACCCGACACCGAAGACCGTGAACACGAAGCGAAACAGCGCATAGACTGCGACCTTGGTGGCCGTGGCCGCAATGAATGCAGAAATGGCCGAAGGCGCATACGTATAGGCATTGGGCAGCCAGATATGCGCGGGCATCAGTGCGGCTTTCAGGCTCAGCCCCACGACGATGAAGGCCAGGCCGGCCTGTACTGTACGCGTGGCATACACCTCGGGCAGACGATCGGCCAGATCAGCCATGTTGAGCGTGCCCGTCATCATGAAGATCAGCCCGATACCGATCAGCAGGAACGTGCCGCCCACCGTGCCCATGATCAGATACTGGAACGAGGACAGCAGAGCACGACGCTTGGGCCCCATCGCGATCAGCGCATAGGACGACAGCGAGGAAATCTCCAGGAACACGAACAGGTTGAAGGCATCGCCGGTGACCGTGATGCCGATCAGACCCGCCAGGCACAGCAGCATCAAGGCAAAGACCAGATACTCGCGCTCGATGGCGATTTCCGAGGCGATGCTCTTTCGAGCATACGGCCCGGTCACGGCTGCGACCCCGGTCACCAGCAACAGCACGAGCGCACTGTAGGTGTCGATCACCAGCTCGATGCCGAAAGGCGGCGCCCAGTTGCCCACGGCATAGCTGACCTCGCCGGCGATCTTGGCCTCCACGAACAGCAAAAACGCCATCGCGAACGCAAGCCAGCTGGCCAGGCAATAGATCAGCCAGGCCGCGAACGCACGATGCGCCAACACGCACAACGGGGCGGCCAGCAGCGGCACGACCACGACCAGTACAGGCATCTGATTGAAAAAAGCGGTGATCATGCGGGGCGGCTCTCGTGGGCTTCGGCGCCGTCGTCGGCCCCCGTGGCGGCATGACCTTCAGCGGCCTCGGCCTGTTCGCTGCGTGCTTCCTCGCGTGCCTCTTCGCCTTCCGAGGTAGCCATGTCGGCGGCCAATACGTCGTCCTCCTCGATCGAGCCGTAGGCTTCGTTGATGCGCACGATCAGCGCCAGGCCGAGTGCGGTCGTCGATACACCCACGACAATGGCGGTGAGAATCAGGACCTGTGGCAGGGGATGCGCGTAGACCGGATCGCCGTCGATGATGATCGGTGCGGTCGAGCCATGGATGAAGCCCATGCTGATATACAGAATGAACACCGCGCTCTGGAACACGGTCAGCCCGATGAGCTTCTTCACCAGGTTGTCGTGGGCGATGACGGTATAGAAGCCGATCATCATCAGACCGATCACGATCCAATAGTTGAACAGCCCGGGCAGTGTCTCGGTCAGGAACTGGTTCATGATACGTCGTCGGCGTCGTAGTCGTCGGCACTGCCGTGGTCTTCGTCGCTGTCAGGATCGTCCTGGCGCCCACGCCCGGCAAAGACATAGAAGATGGCGATCATCACCGACGCCACGGTGATGCCCACGCCGAGCTCGATGATGATCAGCCCGTAGTGCTGGCCGCCGTGGTCGAACAGTCGGTCATAGTCTAGAAAATTTCCGCCCAGCAGGATGGTGGCCACGCCGGTGCCGCCATAGATCAGCAGGCCGCCGGCCGCCCCGACACGCAGCAGCGTCGGCGGGACCGCCTCGCGAGCCGCCTCCACGCCGAAGATCAGCCCGTACAGAATGATGGCCGTAGCCAGAATCACGCCGGCCTGAAAGCCGCCCCCCGGACTGTACTCGCCGTGAAACTGCACGTAGAGGGCATAGAGCAGCATCGGGGCGATGACGAGCTGCGAGACGATACGCAGCACGGTATGTTCGCGCATGGGCTACTCCTTGGTGCGCTTGCGACCGCGCCGACCGCGGCCGAGCAACATGAGTACGGCCATGCCGGCCGTGAATACAACCGCGACTTCACCCAGGGTGTCGTAGCCACGATAGCTGCCGAGCACCGCGGTGACCGTGTTCGGAATATGGATCTCGTGCTGAGACTCGACCAGATACTTGTGCCGCAGGGGATGTTCCTGCACCGGCGTATCCGGTGCGCCGAAGTGCGGCATATCCAGGCTGGCATAGATCAGAATCGCGCCCGTGATGGCCGTGACGGCCAGCCCGATCAGCCGACGCGATGACTCGACCGGTTTTTCGCGGGCCCGGGTAAGGCCGAACGTCGCCAGGAACAGCACCGTGGTGATGCCCGCGCCGACGGCGGCCTCCGTGAGTGCCACGTCCGGTGCGCTCAACACCGTGAACAGGCTGGCCGAGAGCAGGCTGAACAGCCCGGTCAGCATGGCCACGGGAAACAGATGTCGCCAGCGCGCCAGAGCCAGGGCAACGGCCACCAGAAACACCAGCAGCCCGAAATTCAGCATCAACGACACGCTCATGCTCATCGGGCACGCCCCCGGTCGTCGTCATCATCGTCGATGACAGGATCCACGCCATCCTGACGGGCGGCCCGGGCCAGGGCATGGGTGGCCGTGGGGCTGGTGATCAACAGAAACATCACGATGAGCGCGAGCTTGAGCGTCACCAAACCCAGACCGGCCTGGATCATCAGGCCGATGAAGATCAGCAACATGCCGCCGGTATCGGCCACCGAGGCTGCGTGCACGCGGGTATACAGATCCGGCAGGCGCAGCATGCCGATGCCGCCGATCACGCACAGCAGCGCCCCGGCCCCGATGAACCCCCAGCTGGCCGCCGTGGTCAGGCCCGTCCATAGGGGTGTCTGGCCGAGCACATCAAACATCGCTGTCGTCCTCGACGTCGCCGGCCCAGCCCAGGTCGCCGTACTGCATGAATTTCAGAACCGCGACGGTGCCGATGAAATTGATCAGGGCATAGGTCAGCGCCAGATCGAGATAGTCGGTTCGCCCGCCCAGAAACGCCAGCAGGGCGATGACCAGCACGGTTTTGGTCCCGAACAGATTGATGCCCAGGATACGGTCGTAGACCGTTGGACCCAGCAGCACACGAATCAGGATCAACAGCATGGTCACGCCCACACCGGCCAGGCCAGCGGCATACATCATGTCGGGTTGCTCGTGTTGTGGGTACGGGCCTTGCCTTCGAGCCAACAGACCTTGGCGTTCATCGCGCCCTCGGTGACATCGGCATCCTGTAGGTGCGTGAGCGAGTGGATCACGGCCTCACCGCCCTGCATTTCGATGGTCACGGTACCCGGGGTCAACGTAACGGAGTTGGCAAAGATCGCGCGCCCGAGCGCCGTGCGCTGACCGGCCTGCACGCGCACCATCGAGGGTCGAATCGCCCGTGATGGGCCAAGCAGCCGCCAGGCCACGTCGAAATTCGAGCGTGCGATTTCAGCCAGCAGCCAGACCGTGTATTGCGGCAGGCGTGGCAGCAACGAGATCGGCACGCATTCCTCGTTGATCAGACGCATGCGCGCGCACAGCCAGAGCACGCCGGCACACGACACAGCGCCGAGCGAGAGAATAAGCACGCCGTAGTGCCCGGAGAGCGCCAACCACAGGGCAACGAGTCCGATCACCAGCGCTATCACGTGACGCACTTATCGCCCCCGGGGAAGAAGAAGAGCCACGAAGTTACAAAAGCCCGTGGGATCGGTCAATTAAGCGTGGTTCTTGCTTGTATCGCTCGAATCCTGGTGGCTATCGGCCAGCGCCTTGCGCCGACGATGCGCAAAATAAGCGATGATCGCGCTGGCCACGAGCAGACCGCCCGAGATGGCAAGCTGTGATCCGTCGATGAGCTGCTCTGGCGAGAAGGTGCGCTGTTTGAGAAGTTCCGGCAGATTGACCGTGGCCCCGAAGCTGACGAAGGTGATCATCGGCGGCAGCATGCCGATGATGCTGCCTAAGGTATACGACAGCCACGGTACGCGCAGCAGCCCACAGGCATAGTTGACCAGGTCGAACGGCAGGAAAGAGGCCCGCAGGACCAGCACGGTCGGAAAGGCCTGTTCTCGCAACAGCCGTGAAAACGCGGCGATGCGCGGACTCTTGTCGGAGTCCCCGTCGCCGGTGACATCGGTCCGGAAGAAACGAGCCAGCAGATAGGCTGTCTGTGCCGAGGCGTTTTCGCCGATCAGCCCGAAGATCAGCCCCGGGACGAATCCGAACAGACTGCCCCCGGCGATCGTGAGCCACATCGCCGGAAAGAAGGTCAGCGGTCGGAGCGCGTAGATGATGATATAGACCAGCGGGGCCAGCGGGTTGTCGACCACGTAGCGATAGACCAGCCCCATGATCTCGCGGATCGACAGCCCCTGCGTGATCACCCACACGATGGCCAGCCCGAACAACAGCGCCCACAGCACGCCGGCGGCGATACGAATCTGGTTACGGCGTGTGGGCGTTTTCGTCATCGTTTGGTCGCACTCGCCGTGATCAGGCGGAAATAGGGTGGATGCCGTTCGCGGGCCCGTACGGCACAGGCATCCACGACAAGACCGGTGGCTTCGAGCCAGCTGCCGATCTGCTCCGGACGGAACCCTAGATTGACATGATCATAGGCCGCCACGGTTGCGGCGTGTTCGTGTTCGGCAATCGTTGCCACGACCAGCCGGCCGCCCGGGGCCAGCACGCGGGCGGCTTCGGCCAATGCAGCACGCGGCGCGGCACTGTAACTCAAGGCGTGCAGCATGAACACCGAATCGAAGACCGCGTTCGCAAACGGCAGCGCATGCATGTCGGCGATGCGATAATCCACGTTCGGCTGGTCGGCCAGGCGCCGGCGGGCGGCTTCGATGACCGCCGGCGACAGATCCAGACACGTGAAACGGGCCGAGCGTTCACACAACAGCTCGGCCAGTACGCCGTCGCCGGAACCGATATCCAGTACCTGGCCGAAACGTACGCACTCGATGATGCTGCGCGACATGGCTTCCCACGTACGCCCCGGCGAGTACTGCCGCTCCATGCGCCCGGCCACCGACTCGGCCCAGCCGCCCGCATGGTTGCGCCGGCGCACGATCTCTTCGGCCCGTTCGCGGTCACGCGCGATCTGATCGTCATCCACGCGCTCGGACAGCAATGTCCATAGCGGGGCGAAATCGCTCGGCCAGTCGGCCGGGTCAACCCGATAACGCGCACTGCCCTGAATACGCTCGTCGCTGACGAGACCAGCTTCGCGCAGCCGTGCCAGGTGGGTCGAGATCCGGCTCTGGGTCAACTGGGTCACGGCCGTGATTTCGGCGACCGACAGCGCCTCCTCGCCAAGCAGCAGCAACAGCCGTAGGCGGGTGGGTTCGGCAACCAGACGAAGCAGTTGCGCACTGTGATCGAGATCGAGCATAGCTGGCATGCGCCGTATCGCGCAGAGTTGAGAGCGTAGGGGCTGTCCTTGTGAAACATGCCGGCGCACCGGCGGCCGAGCCGTAGCAAGACAAGACACAGCGAGTGTAGCGCGGTTATTCCACGCCAACGAGCGATACCGCCGGATTGCCGCGTCTTCGCGGCGCCGGCCGATCATTCTGGCGCGCGTCTTGCTCGCGCCGGTGGGGGCCATGCCGTACGACAGGCGATAACCGGCTGCGCCGCGCCTTGCCGGATACAGCCGGTGCGGGCAATGTGCCGGCATATCTTGTGACGACAGATCCCGGGGCTGTCTCAAACAAGAAGGCCGCTCAGCGAGCGGCCTTCATATCGTGACCGGCAGGGTGTATCAGCTGTTGCTGCTCGAATCACTATTGCCCGTGTTCGAGCGGGCGGCATTGCCGCTGCCGGGCGAGTTGTTCGCGCCGCTGCTGTTACCGGCCTTGTTGTCGGTCGATTTGTCAGACGACGCACCGGCGCTTGACGAACCTGTGGCCGATGATCCCTTGGTCTGACCGGTGTCTGCCGCGGTTTGCGTGCCCGTGGCGTTTTTCGTCGACGATTTGGCTGCCGACGACGATTTCTGGCTCGAGGCGCCGGACTTCGTCGACGATGATTTCGATGACGACGATTTCTTCTGTCCAGCGGTTTTCTGCGAGCCGGACTTGGCCGTGGATTTTTTCGCCGTGCTGCTGCCAGTGGTCTTCGAACCACCGGTGGCGTTGCCGCTGCCGGAAGACTTCGACTTGTTCGACGTGCTCTTGGCCGGGGTCTTCTTCGTGGTCGTGCTTGTCTTCGCGCTGCCCGACTGTTGGGTCGAGGAGCTGGCGGACTTGCTTGCAGCACGCTTGGTCGAAGAACTCTTCGACTGGCTGGCCTTGGTATTCTTGGCCGACGAAGCGGACTTGCGGGCCCCGCTCTTGGCCGATGTGCTCTTGCTCTTCGTGCTGCTCGTCTGGCTGCGCTTGTTGGCGGTACTCGTTGTGGCCGCACCGGATTGGCTGGTGCCGGCGGCCGCATTGCTCGACGTCGCCTCGGAATTGCCGGACGCAGCCGGCGCACCCGGCACAGCGTCAGCCGCTCTGGACGCGGCTTCACGCGCCTCTTTCTTCAGGGCGTCCGCCGACTGGTCGGTGGCCTGTTCTGCCTGGTCCACATAACGGCTGGCCTGGGCGCGTGCCTTGTTGGCAGCCTGTTCGGCGGCCTGCTGTGCCGCCTGGCCGATGTCCTGCACGGCCTTTTCTTCGTCGCTCCAGCCGTCGCGAAACTTCTCGCTGACTTCCCTGCGCGTACTGTCAAGAATCGCCAGGCTCTGACGTGCGTTGGACAGCACGCGGTCGATGGTTTCCTGAATAAACTGCAGCTGGGCGATTGCCAGATCGCCGGGCGAGCCACCGCCACGAATCGCCGACAGGCTGTCCATGGCCTCGCTGTAATGGGTGCGAATCGCATTCAGCTCGTGCTCGGCCAGCTGCTCCATGCCGTCGTAGATCGCCTTGTTCGCACCGGCCAGCGCCTTGGTGTAGCCCTTACGCAGGCCATCGATATCGTGTTTGATCTGAGTGATCGGATTGTGGTGTTTGGAACGGGCCATACGGGATACCGCCGCCATCGAATAATGGCAATAGATAAGCATGCTGCCCGCCACGTGTCAAAAAACGCGCCAACGCCCGTATGCAAAGGCATTGCAAGGGCATGGCCGGCGTTTGGGCGACGACATAATTATACAAATTACCGTCCGCTGAACACGTTGTGGCTCTCGGATCAATACGCTACCGTATCGTCCAGCTTTATTCAGAGCTCATGGTGCCGACACCGGCTCGGTGCCGCTTACAAGTTGGGAGTGAGTCACATGCTTTATGAAGGCAAGAAACTCACGGT
>PBAO01000024.1 GCA_002715985.1 Lysobacterales bacterium
GAGCATCACGGGCGGGCCTTGGGTGAGGGCGCGGCGGGCTGGGTGCGTTCGGCCAGGGCGATACCGCCCAGCACGAGGACGAGCGCGGCGATATGAAACCAGGCCAGCTGTTCGCCGAGCAGCAGGACAGCAAACAGCGTGCCGAAGATCGGCACGAGATTGAAGAACACGCCCGCGCGGTTGGCGCCGATCAGCGCGTTGCTACGAATGAACAGCGCCTGGGCGATCAGCCCGGGGCCAAGCGCAGCAAAGACCACGACCGCCCAACCGGTGGCATCGGGCCAGATGATCGCGTTTTGGGCATATTCCAGGCCGACAAACGGCAGCGCGCCGAGGGCGGCAGCCGCACAGATGACGGTGATGAAGCTGGCGTGATGCAGGTCCGGCTTGGCGCGCAGGGCCACGGTGAAACCGCCGTAGCACAGGATGGCCACCAGCATCAGCGCGTCGCCGCGATTGAGATCGAGCGACAGCATACGCGCGGGCGCGCCGTGGGTGACGATGAGCACCACGCCGGCCAACGTCAGCGCAAAGCCGGCCAGTTGGGCGGTGCGTACGCGTTGACGCAGCACGAGAAANTTCAGCGCGAATATCACGCCCGGCACGCCGGCNTGTTCGATGACGACATTGACGGCCGCCGTATGGTTGAGCGCGCTGTACATGGCCGCGTTGAAGCAGGCGAAGCCCACCACGCCATAGGCGGCCAGGCGTAACGGATAACGCTGGATCACCGGCCAGTCGCGCGCGAGATAGCGCCAAGTAAAGGGCAAGGCCGCCAGGGCGGCGATGCCCCAACGCAGATCGGTCATCATCATGGGGCTGATATGGCCGACCCCTAATTTGCCGACGACCGCGTTCAGGCCCCAGGCCAACGTGGCGATCAGCAGCAGGGCATAGGCCAGACGGCTTGGTTGGACGACGTTGGACGACATGCGCGATCAGCCTGCAACGTCGGCGCCGATGAAGCCGCCGGACTGCATGGACCAGAGCCGGGCATAGAGCCCGTCGGCGGCGATCAGCTCGTCGTGGGTGCCGGTTTCGACAATCGCGCCTTCGTCGATGACCACGAGCCGGTCGAGTGCGGCGATCGTGGATAACCGGTGCGCCACGGCGATCACGGTCTTGCCGGCCATGACGGCGTGCAGGGTTGTCGGTGATCGCCGCCTCGATTTCTGAATCCAGCGCGGCGGTGGCCTCGTCGAGTAACAGGATCGGGGCGTTCTTGAGCATGACGCGCGCCAGGGCCACGCGCTGGCGCTGGCCGCCGGAGAGCTTCACGCCGCGCTCACCGACGTGGGCCGCCAGCCCGCGCCGGCCTTTATTGTCGACCAGCTCGCGGATGAACCCGGCATGGGCGGCCTCGATGGCGGTCCACAGATCCGCCTCGCTGGCATCGGGGCGGCCATAGCGGATGTTGTCGGCAATCGAGCGGTGCAGCAGGGCGGTATCCTGCGTGACCATGCCGATCGAGGCGCGTAGGGATGACTGGGTGACGGCGGTCACGTCTTGCCCGTCGATGGTGATGCGGCCGGCTTCCAGCTCATGGAAACGCAGCAGCAGCGAGAGCAGGGTGGACTTGCCGGCCCCGGAGCGCCCGACCAGGCCGATCTTCTCGCCGGGCTTGATGGCCAGCGAGAAATCACTGATGACGCTGGCATCATCGCGGCCGTAGTGGAAGGCGATATTCTCGATATCGATCGCCCCGTCGGTAACCGCCAGCGGGCGGGCATCGGGGGCGTCGGTGATCGCGCGGTTGGATGTGAAGCTGCCCATGCCGTCACGGATGGTGCCGATATGCTCGAACAGGTTCGAGACTTCCCACATGATCCACTGGCTCATGCCGTTGAGCTGGAGCACCAGGCCCACGGCGGTGGCCACGGCCCCGGCGGTGATGGCGCGATCGCTCCAGAACACGATGCCCAGGCCCGTGACCGAAAACAGCAGACCGGCATTCAATAGATAGAGGCTGGCGTAAAAGCCGTTGATACGCCGCATCTGGGTATAGACGGTGCTAAGAAAGCCCTGCATCGAGTCGCGCGCGTAGTCGGACTCGCGCTCGGTGTGGGCAAACAGTTTGACCGTGCCGATATTGGTATAGGCATCGACCACGCGCCCGGTCATCTCGGCGCGGGCATTGGCCTGGGCCTCGGCNATGGANTGCAGNCGCGGCAGNAAATACTTNAGCAGNAGNATATAGCCGACCAGCCAGGCCAGAAACGGCAGNGCCAGACGCAGNTCCGCGCCGGCNACCATGATGACCACGCCGCCGAAATAGACNGCNACATAGAGCAGCACGTCCACGAANTTCATCATCACTTCGCGGATGGCCAGCGCGGTCTGCATCATCTTGGAGGCGATGCGCCCGGCGAAATCGTCCTGAAAATAAGACAGNGANTGACNGAGNAGCCAGCGATGAACCTGCCAGCGNAANCGCATGGGCACGTTNGGCGCCATGGCCTGAAANGTGGTCANGCCCTGGCCGAANACCAGGGCNGGCANNAGANCCAGCACCACCACGGCCATGCCGGCCAGCTGCCAGGCNTTGTCGGCCAGAAAATGCNCGCGGTCNCTGGTGGAGAACCAGTCGACGATATGNCCGAGAAACCCGTAGAGCGAGACCTCGATGATCGAGGCNGCNGCGGTCAGNAGCGCGGTCAGCAGCANCAGTTTCCAGACCGANCGCGCATAGAACGCCACAAAGCGCGGNATGCTGGTATCCGGCGGGGTNCGGTCNTCGTCNGGNAANGGATCGACCANNNGTTCGAAATAACNAAACATGACNAGTACCCGCNGCGTTGNCCACGGGTATGGGCTGACAGGATGCGCGCGAGTCTACGCGAGGCGNGTGACGGNTGTATGCCGCAANNANCGNCCGGGCCGGNCGNNGNCCGGCCGGCGGGCGANGNGCCGTGTCAGAGATGGNTCAGCCGATGGGGTGNAANACCATCGCNGCNGCGTTCATGCAGTAGCGCAGGCCNGTGGGNTCGGGCCCGTCGGCAAATACATGCCCGANATGNGCCGCACACCGGGTACAGGCGATCTCGGTNCGGGTNGTGCCAAANNTGNGATCGNTGTGCTCGNTCACGTTGTGATCNTCGATCGGCNGNTANAAGCTCGGCCAGCCNGTGCCCGAATGNAACTGGGTNNCGCTGTCGTANAGNGCGGTNTCGCAGCANACACAGGCATANAGCCCGTGGCTNGGCGGGNCGTCNTANTANNGACCGGTNTAGGGNCGCTCGGTGCCCGACTCGCGNGTGATGTGNTANGCCTGCTCGGAGAGCTGNTCTTNCCAGGCNGCCGGGCTTTTNGTGATGCGTGCCACNTCNTTGAGCCCGACNCGCNNGCCCTGATCGTNGTANACNGCGATCNTGACCGGGCCGGCCGNGCTGGNCGTGTTGGCNTTGGCCGCGGTNCGCCCGCNGGGCTCGGCCCGGGCACAGCCGGTGATACCGCCGAGCGACAGGANCGACAGGGCAAGGCCGCCTTTCAACAGNCGNCGACGGCCCGCCAGNGNNGATGGATTGATCGTGNATTGGNTCATATNCCNGCCCACCAGTTGTAGCCCCGGTCTTCCCAGAANCCGCCCTTGCCGCCCTGGATATCGGCGAANGAGTTCACCAGCTCGATATCCATGACGTACTTGGCCATCTTGTAGCCCAGCTGGCGCTCGGCGCGCAGNCGAATGGGCGCGCCGTTNGCCACCGGCAGATCGGCTCCGTTCAGCCCGTAGGCCAGAATGGTCTGTGGATGATAGGCCTCGATCATGTCGAGGCTTTCATANTACGGCTCGGGGGCNCCCAGCAGATGATCGGCACAGTGAAACACCACGTACTTGGCGTTTTCNGTCGGCTGGGCCCGATCCAGCAGATCCGAAAGCCGGGCCCCGGTCCACTGACCGATACACGACCAGCCCTCGACACANTCATGCCGGGTGATCTGNGTGCGCGCGGGNGCNGCNTTNAGCTNGGNCAGCGACANCNCCTGCGGNTTGGCGACCTCNCCGNGGATGGCCAGCTTGTAATCGGCGAANNCGTTGTCGACCANNGCCTGNTAGNCNNCNNTCTGTGGCNGGATCGAGCCGTTGGGNCGAAANGTNTCGGCGANCGCACTCGNCGGGTATTCCCGNGCCAGTGCCTCGCGTGAGGAGACGAGCCGCATGGCNGCCTGNGTCAGNTCNTCGGTNCGGCCCAGAAAATCCTGNACGCCCTGGCTTTTGGTCCAGTCGCAGCCGGCAAGCAGNGTGCCCGCNCCCAGCGCNCCNAGNCTGGCCAGCANCCGGCGNCGGCGNCGATCGGTNGNTCGNATCGGTNGAATCAGCCATGNTCGCGCTCCTTGTCGGNGCTCGTGGNCGNGGTATCGACNCGATAGCCGCCGGTGGTCATCGCCCGCATGTTGTTNANCAGCCCCGAGACGAGNACCAGCAGNACNTGCACGANGANAAAGCCNANCAGCNAGAATGCCGNTATGAAATGNATCGTGCGCGCGCTCTGGNGTCCGCCAAAGACATANGTCAGCCACGGCCAGGCNGCATCGATGGCNGGCGNCATCGTCAGCCCGGTNAGCACCATCAGNGGCANNAGNACNNCCAGCACCAGCAGATAGGTCAGCTTCTGGATGATGTTGTAGTCACGCACCCGGGAAAAACGCAGTTTGGCGTGCTCGGCCACGGCATGGCCGAACTGACCCAGCTCACCGCGATGCACGCCGATCAGGCGTCGCCGGCGCCGGCTGACGATCGAATAGACGAGATAGCCCACCAACAGCACCCCGAATACCCAGGCCGCGGTGAAATGCCATTGCCGGCCCAACGAGAGCCACTGCGAGTCGGGCAGGGTGGCCCAGGCCGGAAAGGCGCGGGCCTGGCGGGCGCCCTCGGGCCCGGAATAACCCAGCACGCCCGTGGTCGGGATCTGCCAGCCGGCGATCGATAGATAACCCATCGGATTGCCGTCGTCGCCCAGCTGGGCACCGATGGTCATGATCGGGTTGTCGAAGTCGGAGCCATTGCCCCAGTAGAGCGACGGATGCGCGTTGAAGATCTGCAGCCCGCTCATCAGAAGCACCAGCAGGCACACGGCGTTGATCCAGTGCCACAGCCGTGTGGCCAGGCCATGACGTTTGATCACCTGGCTGGCGGGCCTGGATTGAGGCTGGGTCTCGGACATGACAAACACGATGAGAGGCGACGACTTCGATTGTACTCAACCAAAGGCGTCCTGCACGCGGCTACGGACCGGCTGGCTGATCGGCAGTCAGTAATCGTCGGTGTCGATCTCGTTCGGGCTGGGCGGCGCGGTCATTTGCGCGGCCCGGGCTTGGCGATCGGCCTGGCGGTCGGCCGAGCCGTCGGCCGACGCACCGTCGCTGCCCTGTGGGCCGATCGGGCGAGCGTCATTGTCTTCGCCGGATGCGTCAGGCGTATCACCCATGGCATCGCCGGCCGGCAGGCTCTGCTCGCCCGTGATGTCGTCTGCCGGCGTGCCCGTGTCGTGCTCGGTGGATGCGTCGCGACGCGCCTTGTTCCGGGCCGCGGCGATTTCCGAGTCGTCGGGCGCGCGGAAGTCGTTGGCGCCGTAGTCGCTGCTCTCGGCTTCGGGCAGGGCTTGTTCAGCGGCGGGGGTGGCCGATGTCGTGTCGTCGTCCGTCGTGGCCGGCTGGGCGGCCATCGCCGCCTCGAGATCGGCCTCGCGTTTGGCGGCGACGGTTGTCTGTGGACTCGGCGCGTCGCTCGGGCCGGCCTCGGTCGTCTTGTTGACGACCCCGTTGGCGCTCACCGAGGCCGGGCTGCCCACGCTGGATGCGTCAAAGGTTTCGTCGCCCTGTGCCAGCGCGCTGGCGCTGGCGACGGTGGCAAGTGTTGCCACCAACGGGATAAGCAGTCGTTGCGTCATGAGTGGAACCGCCTGTGACACGAGTTTGTTCTCGAAGCCTAACGTCTTTGTTTTTCGGCTGATGACACATGTCGTTATGTATTAAGCTATATAACGGGTTTCGTTATTGATGTTCTGTATGCCGCGTCTTTATGCGCTGGGCCTGTTCCTGGTCTGCTCGTTGCTGGCCACGCCGGGCATGGCCGCCGATGGTGCGTCCGTCACGGTCTTTGCCGCGGCCAGTCTGAAAAACGCCATGGATGACGTGGCCACGGTTTATGAAACACGGCATCCGCATACCGATGTGAAGATCAGCTATGCCGGCAGCTCGACGTTGGCCCGCCAGATCGAGGCCGGCGCTCCGGCCGATGTCTATGTCTCGGCCAACGAGCGCTGGATGGATCAACTGCAAGACGACGGGCTGATCCAGGCCGATTCCCGGCGCGATCTGCTGCGAAACGATCTTGTACTGGTCGCGCCAGAGGGTTCGAACATACAGATCGCGATGACGGATCCGCTGGATCTGGCCGCGGCCCTGCCACAGGGCCGGTATCTGGCCATGGCCGATACCCGGGGTGTGCCGGCCGGCATCTATGGCCGCCAGGCGTTACAGCATCTGGGCGCCTGGCACGACGTGTCGCAGCGAATCGCCCAGGCCGAGGACGTGCGCGCGGCGCTGGCCCTGGTGGCTCGTGGCGAGGCACCGTTGGGTATCGTCTATGCCTCGGACGCACTGGCCGAAGACGATGTCAGGGTGGTGGCCCGTTTTCCGGGTGATACACACAAGCCGATCGTCTATCCCGCTGCCTTGACCCGCCAGGCCGATTCATCGGCGGCGGCCGGTTTTCTGCGGTTTCTGAGCACGCCGCAAGCAGCCGAGCGCTTTCAACGGTGGGGGTTTCAAGCCGTGGCCGAAAGCCACTAGGGACGTATCGTGCTGGATGCCACGCAGCTCGAGGTTGTGCGCCTGAGCCTCAAGGTTGCCGGTACGGCGGTGGTTTTCAGCCTACCGCTTGCCCTGGCCGTGGCCTGGTTTCTGGCCCGCTCGACCAGCCGCTGGCGGATGGTCATCGATGCGCTCGTGCATCTGCCGCTGGTCCTGCCGCCGGTGGTGACCGGTTACCTGCTGCTCGTGGTGCTTGGCCGACGCGGGCTGATCGGCGGCTGGCTGGCCGAGCATCTGGGGATCGTGTTCGCTTTTCACTGGACCGGGGCCGCGCTGGCCGGCGCGATCATGGGGTTTCCGCTCATGGTGCGCCCCATTCGACTGTCGCTGGAGGCCATCGACGCCGGCAGCGAGGCCGCCGCGGCCACGCTGGGTGCTGCGCCCGTCATGGTCTGGCTGACCGTGACGCTGCCACTGGCGCTGCCGGGCGTGCTGGCCGGGCTGGTGCTGGCATTCGCGCGGGCCCTGGGCGAGTTCGGGGCCACGATCACTTTCGCCGCCAATATCCCGGGCGAGACACGCACACTGCCGCTGGCCATCTATAGCTTCATTCAGGTGCCGGGCGGCGAGTCACAGGCCGCCCAGCTGATCGTGGTCTCGATCGCGGTCTCGCTTTCCGCGCTGGTGCTGGCCGAATGGGTCGCCCGACGTATCCGCAGGCGCCAGACATGAGCCTCGATCTGGATATCACGCTGCGCCAGGGCCGCTTCGAGCTGCGGGCCGCGCTGGCCAGCGACGAACGCGTGATCGGGCTGTTCGGGCCATCCGGGGCCGGCAAGAGCTCGCTGCTGCGCGTGATCGCCGGGCTGGCGCGGCCCGACGCGGGGCATGTGCGAATCAACGGGCGGGACGTCTTCGATAGCAGGCACGCCGTCAATACGCCCACGCATCGTCGCCGACTGGGCGTGGTGTTCCAGCAGCCGCGGCTGTTTGCACATCTGAACGTCACCCACAACCTGACCTACGGGCGCTGGTTTGCTCGAAAACGAGCACGCCGGGCGCACTTCGATCATGTGGTTGAGATGCTGGACATCGGCGCGTTGCTCAAACGCCGCACGGCCGCACTCTCCGGCGGCGAGGCCCAGCGCGTGGCGATCGGCCGGGCGCTGCTGTCCGAACCCGATATGCTGCTGCTCGACGAGCCACTGGCCGCGCTCGACGTGGCCCGCCGCGCCGAGGTATTGCCCTATATCGAGCGCCTCGGCGCCGAGACGGAGCTGCCGATCGTGTTCGTCACGCATCAGCTGGATGAGCTGCTGCGTCTGGCCAATCGTTATGTGGCGGCCGTGGATGACGGGCGCGTCGTTTTTGCCGGGCCGACGGCCGATTTCCTGGCCCGGCCGGAATTGCTGGGCGACACCGGCTACCACGAGGCCGGCACACTCTTGCGGGCCCGCCCGATCGCGCATCAGGCCGTCGACGGGTTGAGCGTGTTGGCGCTCGGCGATCAGCGCCTGTACGTGCCGCAGCTGGATGCGAACAACACCGGCGACGAGATCACGGTGCATGTGCGCGCGCTGGACGTCATCCTGGCGCGTGAGGTGCCGACCGCCATGAGCGCGCTCAACCGGCTGGCAGCGAGCATTACGTGCCTGACTGAAACGGCCGACGGGCAGGGGGTCGATGTCCAGCTGGATGTGGCCGGCCAGCGCCTGGACGCACGCATCACACGTTTTTCGGCACAGGCCATGCAGCTGGCCCCGGGCGATACCGTGACCGCGATCATCAAATCCCTGGCGCTGGCTGAGCAGGCCTGGCAACGCCTGGGCGGGTTCTGAACCAGGCGCCCTCATCGCAGGCCCGAACACCGCCAGGCGAGCGCGCTCGATCAACCGGTGATGGCATAGACCACTGACAATGACAACAGGGCGATGAACCAGCCGAGCAATGTCGGGAGGGAAATCACCAGCATTTGATGCTTGGCGTTCGTCACCCCCAGCATCCGGTTGACGACCCAGAAATAACTGTCGTTGAAATAGCTGAAGAACAGCCCGCCGAGACAGGCCGCCTGGGCGGCAAGCACTAGATTCACATCGGGGACCGTGGTCACGATAGGTGCCGAGATCGAGGCGCCGGTGATCATGGCCACCGTGCCGCTGCCTTGTACGAAGCGCACGAGCGTTGCGATCAGAAACGGAATCAGAAAGGTCGGGAGCGCCCAGGCGGCGATCGATTGCCCGATGTAATCGCCGGCACCGCTCTCACGCAGCACCGCCCCGAGTGCGCCGCCGGCGCCGGTCACGAGCAGGATGATACCGGCGCTCTGCACGCCTTTTTCCAGGTTCGCTAGCGTCTGTTGCCGCGGCATCCGGGGCACCAGGCCATAGACCGCGGTCAACACGCCAAGCGCGACAGCGATGACCGGATTACCCAAAAAGCTCATCGCCTGTCCGAACACGCTGGCCGTTATATCCGATTCGGGATACACGCGCGCCATGCCGGTGAGCACGGTGTTGCCCAGTATCAACAGGATCGGTACGACGATCGGCGCCAGCGAACGCGACAGTGAGGGCAGGGTCTCCTGCGCGTGCATGACGGCGTCGTCGTCATGCGACACGTCGGGGTCGAAACCGTGCGTGCGCTCGATCATATGCTCGATACGCGGGCCGGCATAACGCGCATAGAGCACCATGGCGATCAGCGAGGGGATGGTGAAGCCCACGCCGGCGAGGATCATCATGCCCAGGTCAACCTCGAAGATACCGGCAACCCCGAGCGGCCCGGGCGTGGGCGGTAGTGCAGAGTGGGTGACGAGCAGGCCACAGGCCAGGGCGATGCCCAGCGTGATCAGCGAGCGGCCGCTTTTGCGTGACAGCGCCCGTACCAGAGGGTTGAGAATCACGTAGGCGGAATCGCAGTAGATCGGGATCGAGACGATATAGCCGGTCAAAGCCATGGCCCAGTCCTCGCGCTCGCGCCCGAGCAAACGCAGAATCGCGTATGCCATGCGCTGGCCGGCGCCGGAAACCTCCAGAATACGGCCCATCATGACGCCCAGGCCGATGACCAGCCCGATCGTGGATAGCGTATTGCCGAAACCGGTCGTGATCGTATCGATGACGCGATTGGCCGGCATGCCGCCAATCAGACCGGCGATCGAGGCCGCGGCAAGCAGCGCGATCAAGGCATGAACACGCGTACGCAGTACGAGCCAAATCATCACGAATACTGCGACGACCAGCCCGACAAGGACTTGCGGGCCGGCGGCCGCGGAAACAGGGTCGGTCATGAAACTTCCTTGTTGGTCATTGACAGGATAAGAGCGGCGGCGGGCTCAAGGCATCCACGGTAGAACACGGCGCGGCGCGCGTTGTGCCGCCACACCGCAATACAGGCGTTGCACGCCACGTCGATCGCCCCGATCAATCGCCCGGGGCATGAGCGGGGATACCTGTTTCTTCGCGATAAGCGGCTACGACAGCGTCGAAATCGCGGTCCTGGTCAAAGCCCAGCGCGGCTTCGCGACGGGTATCAAAGCGGGCCGGAAAACTGGCCACGATCGCCTCGATGGCAGGATCACGCGCGTATTCGATCCGCGCGACGGCCTCAGCCCCGGCGCTACGTTCCAAGGCGCTGACCATGTCGGCCACGCGTGTGGTGATACCCGGGAGGTTGAGCGTTCGAAGTGCGCCGATCGCATCGCCGTGGAGCGTCAGGGCGTGCACGAGATTGGCCACCACCGTTTGCGGGGACGACAGCCACATGGCGAGGTCAGGATCCACCGGGCAGCTCGCGGGCTCGCCGTTCAGCGGCTCGCGGATGATTGCGCTGGCAAACGATGTCGTGGCCTGGTTCGGCCGGCCGGGGCGTACTGAAATGGTCGGCAGGCGACAGACCACCCCGTCGATGAAACCACGCCGGCTGTAGTCGTTGATTAGCAGTTCCCCGATTGCCTTCGCCGTGCCGTAGGAGGATTGCGGCTGGGCCGCGCTGTAACGATCCAGTGGGGCAGGCATGTCCGAGGCAAAAACCGCCACGGAGCTCGCGAAGACGAGACGGGGCGTGTGGCTCTGGGCCCGACAGATCTCCAGAAGCGTGCGTGTAGCGTCCAGGTTGACCGCCATGCCGAGATCGAAATCGCGCTCGGCCTCGCCGCTGACCACCGCGGCGAGGTGATAAATGGCGTCGAAGCGTGTATCGGGGATCTCGGCCTGGATACCCGCGTCGCGCAGATCGCCCACCCAGGATATAAGGCGCGCGTCTTCGATGGGGCAGACCACGCGATCGAGCGAGACGATGGTCGCGCCGTGATCGTGCGCCAGCAAGGCCTGAATCAGACGCGCGCCGAGAAAGCCGGCGCCGCCCGTCACGAGAATATGCATGTCTGTCTCCAGAAAATCTTGTTTTGTTGTTGCCATTCGAAACAGTGTGCTAGGGCCTATTGCCGTTTCATGCGAGCGCCGCGTTGGAGACCGCAAATCGTGTCCTGCAAGGCGCGAGTTGAAGCGTCGTGGCGTGCCACGATCAAGACTCGCAACGCCGCAGGGCGCAATTTGCGGCCCAACCCTTCGGGACAAGCGCTGTTTTGCGGCAATACAGTGTTCTAGCCCACTAGCGCAGAATGACTGCGCGGCGTGGGCTACGCCTCGTCTTGCCGCAAAACAGCGCTTGGCGCGGGCTCGCATGAAGCGGCAATAGGCCCTGATACGAAAGTATGGCGCTGTTTCGTTTGCTAGTTGTCATGTTGTCTGACAAGTTTTGAATGTACATTCCGTCTTTCGTCTTACACCGCTGCCAGCCCAACCGGTCGGCCGCACCAAAGATCGAGTCACCGTGTTATGTCTGAACCTGGCGTTCGTCCACCGAAGTTGTCCGAACAGATCGCGGCTGATCTGACCCGTGACGTTCACGCCGGCCAGATCGAGCCGGGTACCCGGCTGCCGACCGAGGCCGTGCTCGGGGCGCGCTACGGGGTGAGCCGCTCGGCGGTGCGCGAGGCGATGTCGATGTTGCGCAGCAACGGCGTGATCGAATCCCGGCGCGGTAGCGGCTCGTTCGTGGTCGAGGCGCCAACGGTGGCGCTGGCTCACAAGCTGCCCGAGCCGGGCCTGGACGCGGTTATCGAGATATTCGAACTGCGCCGGGCGCTGGAAACTGATGCCGCCGGCCTGGCCGCCGAACGCGCCAACCGTGCCCAGCGCAGCCGGATTCGTAACGCGCTCATCGAGATCGAGGAAGCGGACGAGGCTGGGGAATCCGGCGTAGCCCAGGATCTGGCTTTCCACCGCGCGATTGCCGAGGCCGCCAACAACGACTACTTCGTGATGGTGCTGGATTTCTACAGCCGCTTCCTGTTTCGCGCCATCAGCGTCTCGCGCGGCAACGAAGCCCGGCGCTCGCCGCTCATGGCCCAGGTCGTGGCTGAGCACGAGGCGATCGTGGCGGCCATCACCGTTGGCGACAGTGGCGCCGCTCGGGCCGCCGCGGCCGCGCATATGGACAACGGCATGCGCCGGCTACGCGATATGTCGCCGGCCTTGCGCCGATCACTGGAAACCGGTCAAGACCTCGACGAGACCTGCACGTGAGCGCGTCTCGCGGGCCGGCCCCGTCCCTGAACCACCAAGGAGTCCTTTTGACATGACAGACATTTCCAGACAGCCCGTTACGGCCGTCATCGGGCTGGGCTCGATGGGCATGGGCATGGCCCAGACCCTGATCCGAGCCGGCTTTGAAACCCACGGCTGTGACCTGCGGCCCGAGAGCCTGGAGACCCTGATCGCCGCCAGCGGTCACGGCGCGGCCACGCCGGGCGAGCTCAGCGTCACGCCGGACGTCACCTTCATCGTGGTGGTCAATGCCGCCCAGACCCGCTCGGTTCTGTTCGGCGACAACGGCTTGGCCGCGCGTCTGACCCCCGGGGCCCTTGTGGTCGGCTGTGCGACGTGCGATCCCGACGATGCCCGGGCCATCGCCGCAGAGCTGGCCGTCCTGGATATCGATTATCTGGACGCGCCGATCTCGGGCGGATCGGTCAAGGCGGCTGCCGGCGAAATGACGATCATGGCCTCGGGCCCGTCAACGGCTTTTGCCAAGGCCCGCAGCGCGCTCGATGCCCTGGCCAGGCATGTTTTCGAGGTGGGCACCGAGCCCGGCCAGGGCTCCCAGGTCAAGCTGGTCAACCAGCTGCTGGCCGGCGTGCATATCGCTGCGGCCGCCGAGGCCATGGCCTATGGCATTCAGGGCGGCTGTGATCCGAACGTCCTGTATGAGGTGATCACCCAGAGCGCGGGCAACTCCTGGATGTTCGAAAACCGGGTGCCCCATATTCTGGCCGGCGACTACAACCCACATTCGGCGGTCGATATCTTCGTCAAGGATCTGGGCATCGTGGCGGCCACCGGCCAGGCCACGAAATTTCCGCTGCCGATGACCGCTCAGGCCTTGACGATGTTCACCCAAGCTTCGGCGATGGGCTATGGCCGTGAAGACGACGCCGGGGTGATTCGTGTTTTTCCGGGCGTGGATCTGCCCGCGCGCGCCGCCAACGACGAGGGCTGATCGATGCCGGTTCTCGGATGTATTGCCGACGATTTCACCGGTGCGACCGATCTGGCCAGCCAGTGTGTCGCCGCCGGCCTGCGTACGGTCCAGATGATCGGCGTGCCCGAGGCAGGCTTGGCCGAGCGCCTGACCGATATCGATGCCGTGGTCGTGGCCCTTAAATCACGAACCACGCCGGCCGCCGATGCGGTCGCCGCGTCGTGTGCGGCCCTGGACTGGCTGCAGCAGATCGGCTGTCGGCGTTTCTACTTCAAGTATTGCTCGACCTTCGACTCGACCCCGGCCGGCAATATCGGCCCGGTGACCGACGCCCTCATGGCGGCTCTTGGAGCCGACATGACCGTGGTTTGCCCGGCTCTGCCGGCCAACGGACGCACGATCTACCAAGGGTATCTGTTTGCCAACGGCGTGCTGCTCAACGAAAGCGGCATGGCCGATCACCCGCTCACACCCATGACCGATGCCAACCTGGTTCGGGTCATGGACGCCCAGACCCGTCATTCGGTTGGTCTGGTTGCCCATGAATGCGTGCGTGCCGGGGCCCAGGCGGTCAAGACCCGGCTGGCCGATCTGGCGCGCGACGGCCATGCGATCGCGGTGCTCGACTGTATCGACGATGCCGATCTCGACGTGCTGGGCGCAGCCTGTGTCGACCTGGCGCTGGTGACCGCGGGCTCCGGCTTGGCGCTGGGGCTGGGGCCGCACTGGGCGACGAGCGGCGCAGAGGCCGGGATATTGAAACCGGTTGCCGGCGGCGAGGCCATTCTCAGCGGCAGCTGTTCGACAGCGACCCGTGGCCAGATCGCCCATGCCCGCGAGCACTATGCCAGCCACTATCTGGACGTGTTTGCCCTGGCCGAGGACTTCGAGGCCACCGTGGCCGCTGCCCGGGCCGCGGCCGAGCGCGGGCTTGCCGACGGGCCGGTACTGATCTATGCCAGCGAAACCCCTGACGTGGTCGACAAGGCCCAGACGCAACTCGGGCGCGAGGCCGCCGGGTTCTTGGTCGAGCGGGCCATGGGCGATCTGGCGACCACGCTGGTCGATGATCTCGGGGTACGCCGGTTGATCGTGGCCGGAGGCGAAACGTCCGGGGCGGTAGTCAGCGCGCTGGATATCGCCGGGCTGGAAATCGGCCCGGCCATCGATACCGGCGTGCCCTGGACCACGACCGTAGGACGCGATCCGCGGCTGGCGTTGACGTTGAAGTCCGGCAACTTCGGCCGCCCTGAATTCATGACCCAAGCCTGGGAGCGTATGCCATGAGCACCATCCATGTTTCGGCAGAGGAAAACCGCCTGCGCGAGCAGATCAGCGAGATCGGCCGGGCGTTTCGCAACCTGGCGCTGGCGCCCGGCACGTCGGGCAATATCAGCGCGAAATGCGAGGACGGCTGGCTGATGACGCCGACCAACGTCAGCCTTGGCGAGATCGACCCGGCGGCCATCGCCAAGCTCGACTGGGACGGCAATCATCTGTCCGGCAACAAGCCCACGAAGGAATCGTTCCTGCACCGGGCGTTCTATGACGCCCGCGCCGAAGCCGGTGGCGTCATCCACCTGCATTCGACCCATGCCTCGGCGGTGTCCTGCCTGAAAGGTCTGAACGCCGAGTCCTGTATTCCGCCGATCACCCCGTATTTCGTGATGCGGGTCGGGCGCCTGCCGCTGCTGCCGTATTTTCGGCCGGGCGACCCGGGCATGGGCGAGGCGATACGGGCCCACGCCGCCAAGCACAAGGCCATCCTGTTGGCCAACCACGGCCCCGTGGTTTCGGGCGCCACGCTGACCGATGCGCGCAACGCCATGGAAGAGCTGGAAGAGACCGCGCGTTTGATGCTCATGCTCAACCAACACGACATCAACACCCTGGATAACGCCCAGATCGATGATCTGCGGCATCACTTCAACGCCGACTGGTAGCGCTCATGCCCCGATTTGCGGCCAATCTCAGCCTGATGTTCACCGAGTTCGACTTCATGGCCCGTTTCGAGGCCGCGGCCAGCGCCGGTTTTGTTGGGGTCGAGTATCTGTTTCCTTACGACTTCGCGCCACAGGATATTGCCGCCGCGCTGGCCGATAACGGCCTCTCCCAGGCGCTGTTCAACCTGCCGCCGGGCGATTGGGCGGCCGGCGAGCGCGGGATCGCGGCCCTGCCGGGACGTGAAGCCGAATTCCGTCAATCGGTGGCTACCGCCCGGCGCTATGCCGAGGCCACCGGCTGTTCGCGCCTGCACGTCATGGCTGGCAACGTCGGCGTCGAGGCAGATCGCGGCGCGATGGGCCAGACCTATCGCGAGAATCTCGTCCATGCCGCCCGGCAGCTGCGCGAGGCCGGGATCACCCTGCTTATCGAGCCTATCAACAGCCGCGACATGCCAGCCTATTTTCTCAACCATCAGGCCGAGGCCCATGCCCTGGTTGCCGAGCTGGGCGAGCCCAACATCGCCGTACAGATGGACTTCTATCACGCCCAGATCATGGGCGGCGATGTCTGGACGACCTTTGTCGAGCATCAGGCCGGCATCGGTCATCTTCAGATTGCCGGGGTGCCCGAGCGCCACGAGCCGGATACCGGCGAGCTGAACTATCCCTGGCTGTTCGCGCAGCTCGACGGCGCCGGCTATGCAGGCTGGGTTGGCTGTGAGTATCGGCCGCGGGGCGATACCGCCGCCGGCCTGGCCTGGTTCCAGGCGGCCCGGGACCGGGCCTGAATACGGGGCGTGACGGGCCGGTATCGATAACCAAAACAAGGAGATCTGCATGCGCTTCGACCGACGCGGTTTTCTCAAATCATGTTCGGCCCTGGCGCTCGTGGCCGGCAGTACGCCGGCCTGGAGTGCCGAACCCGAATCTCGGCCCAACGGGCTGTCCGGGCCGCCGCCAGCGGCGTATCCCGCGGATGCCTGGCAGATCATCGATGATCGCTTCAAGGCGCTGATGCTGGTCAATACGCCGCTGGTGCGCCATTGAAGCGGCGCCCTCTGGGCCGAGGGGCCGGCCTGGAACGCGATCGGTCGCTATGCAGTCTTCAGCGATATTCCCAGATCCCGACAGATGATCTGGCAGGCGAGCACGGACGAGGTCAGCGTGCTGCGAGAGCAGGTCGGTCATACCAACGGCCACGCCTTCGACCATCACGGTCGCCTCGTGACCTGTCAGCATTCACCGGCGGCGCTGGTTCGATATGAACACAACGGCGGCGTGACGGTTCTGGCCAGCCAGTACCAGGACAAGCGGCTGAACGCGCCAAACGATCTGGTCGTACTCGACGACGACAGCATCATTTTCACCGATCCCGGCTACGGCGCGCTGTTCGACTATGAAGGCCGCGAGCGACCGCGGGATCTTAAACCGGCGGTGTATTACATCAACGATACGATGGACGCGCCGTGTCGTCTGACCGCAACGCCGACCATGCCCAACGGCATCGGCCTGTCGCCGGACCGAAGCACGCTCTATGTCAACGACTCGGCGCCGACCAACGGGCAGGGTGAGCCAACCCGTATCCATTCCTTTCAGCTGAGACACGAACACACGCCGCGGCTGATACAGCATCGGGTGATTCACGAGGACACCAAAAGCCTGCTGGACGGCATGGCCATCGATGCCGCCGGCAATATATGGAGCGCCAACTCAGGCGGCACGACACATAACGGCGTTAGCGTGTTTGCCCCGGACGGCACGCTGCTCGGGCGGATCCGTCTCCCGGAAAAATGCGCGAACGTCTGTTTTGCCGGCGAAAAACAGAACCAGCTGCTCATGACGGCTAGCCAGTCACTCTACTCGATCTATGTCAACGCCCATGCACCGCGCCGGGCGTGAGCGCTTGCCGCCAACGACCGGGCCGGCTTTGACAGACAGCCGATAAACGGTCTTGACGCTCGGGGCAATAGCGCGTCGTCTAGAGATCGAAACAAATCAACGTCCCGAGGATGTATGTATCGATCCAAGCGTATCTTGACCGTGGGCCTGGTCGCGGTGGCCGGTATCGTTGCCGTGCCGGTCTGGGCCCAATCCGGCGGCGACAACACAGGTGATGCAGCCGGTTCACAGACGCTGCCGGAGTCACAAAAGTCGCCGTCTCAACAAGCCCAGCAGCCACAGCGTCAACAGGTGCAGCCGCAACAACAGCAGCAGCCGCGTTCGTCGATGCCCCAGCAGGCGGGGAACGATAACGACAAGCCGATGGGTCATAAAAAACCGATGGGCGCGCATAACGGCCATGACCATCACGCGCCGCCGCCCGACGGGCCGATGGCCGGGAGCAACCCGCTGCGTCATGTCTGCTTGAGCAAGGACCAGGCGTATAGCCCGGGCGCGGTCGTGACGATGAATCAGAAGCCTTATGCCTGTCAGGCCATGGCCGACGATACATCCGGCACCCTGCACTGGGTGGCCGTGAAAGAAGACGAGTAACGACACGAGCCGGCCGGCGCATCTTGCGCCGGCTGTTTTCCATGTCGTGTTACTGACCGCTGGCGAAACGTGCCTGAATCTTGAGGATATGCACCAGGCTGGGCAGCAGCGCGGTCATCGTTTCCTCGGCGCCGCCGCGCGAGCCGGGAAAGGTCAGGGTCAGCGTGTCGCCGATGAAACCGGCCACGCCGCGCGACATCACCGCCTGAGGGCTACGCCGCTGGCCAAAGGCTCTTGCTGTTTCCATCAGGCCCGGCATGGGCGTGGTCAACAACGGCTCGACCGTTTCCACCACTTTGTCTTTCGGGCCGATGCCCGTACCGCCCACGGTGACGATCAGCCCGCATGCGTCGGCCAGTGCCTGGTCGATAGCGGCCCGGAGCTGTTCCGGCGCTTCGGCCAGCAGCTGATAGTCGATCGGGGTGAAGCCGGCTGCTTCCAGATCGGCCTTGACCTGCTGACCCGCGGTATCCGGCTTGTTGCCGTCGACGATCGGGTTCGACACGACAAAAACCGCGGCCTTGACCGGCGCGTCGAGTTGGCGCACGTGCTCGGACTTGCCGCCGGTCTTGTCGATGAGATGCGTATCACCAATGGCCAGCTCATCGGGCTCGGCGTAGGGCTTGAGCATGTCGTAGAGGGTCAGAGCGGCCATGCTGGCGGCGGTCAGTGCCTCCATTTCGACGCCGGTGGGCCCGATCGTGTGCACGTCGGCGGCGATGGCCACGTGATCGGCGTGGATCGTGAAGCGGACTTCCGCGGCATGGATCGGCAAGGGGTGGCACAGCGGCAACAGCTCGTCCGTGCGCTTGGCGGCCAGGATGCCGGCGATACGCGCGCTGGCCTGCGGGTCGCCTTTTTCGGTATCGCGTGCCGCGATTCGCTCCAGGCAGTGCGCCGGGGCATAGAACTTGGCGCCGGCGGTGGCCGAGCGCAGTGAATCGGGCTTCATGCCGACGTTTTTCATCGAGCCGCCTTGTCGAAAAGATCAGTTGCGAGAGCGTTCGGGACGTGCCAGTTCGGTGCCTTCGAGATAGGCCTGGCTGCCGTCGCTGTAGGTTTCGTTCTTCCAGACCGCGACCCGGGCCTTCAATTCCTCGAGCGCGTGTTCGGCCGCGGCAAACGCCGGCGCGCGGTGCACGCCGCGAACCACGATATAGACGCTGACCTCGCCGAGCACCAGTCGGCCGGTACGATGAACCATGCGACAGTGCCGGATATCGAACGCTTCGAGGGTCTCGGCCTCGATGTCGGCCATGGTGCGTGCTGCCAGCGGCCCGTAGGCCGAGTAGTCCATCGAGGCCACGGTCTTGCCGGCGTTGGCCAGGCGCACCGTGCCGCCAAAGGCCACGAGCGCGCCACAGGTCTCGTCTTCGGTCTCGGCCAGCAAGGCGTCGAGATCGAGCGGTTCGGCGGTCAGGTGCATACTCAGCCGCCGGAGACGGGCGGAACCAGCACGATGGTTTCGCCGTCGCTGACCGGGTCATCATCGGCCAGCAGCGTATCGCCGCGGGCACAGGCGGACTGGGAGATCAGGCCCACCGCGGCCGGCCAGCGCTCGGCGGCGACGCCGCGCACGCGCTCGACGGTATAGGGCGGGCCCATGGCGATCTCGGCCGTTTCGCCGAGATAATCGATCAGCGCGCCGTTGGCTTCGAGCGTGATCGTGGCTAGATCGTCGTTCATGACATCTCGCAGGTCGGGGTTAGCGTTTCCGGGTCGTCACGCCGTCGGCACCGGCCACGATCAGCACATCGGCCGGGCGGTGCGCGAACAGGCCCACGGTGACCACGCCGGGCATGGCGTTGATCCGGGCTTCCACGGCTTTCGGATCCGTCAGATCCAGGTTGTAGACATCGATGATCGGGTGGCCGTTGTCGCTGCGAAAATCCTCGCGCAGCTCCGGCAGGCCGCCCATCTGGACCAGCGCCCGGGCCACGGCACTGCGGCCCATCTCGATCACCTCGATCGGCAGGGGAAACGCGCCGAGCACGTCGACCTGCTTGGAGGTGTCGACCATGCACACGAAGGTGTCGGAAACCTGGGCGATGATCTTTTCGCGCGTCATGGCACCGCCACCGCCCTTGATCAGCGCCAGCTGTGGATTGACCTCGTCGGCGCCGTCGACATAGACCGACAGATCGCCGGCGAAGTTGAGGGTCTCGACATCGAAGCCGGCACGTTTCAGGCGCGCGGTGGTGGCCTCGGAGCTTGAGACACAACCCTTGATGGCCGGGCGGCGCTCGGCCAGCACGTCGATGAAATGGTTGACCGTGGAGCCGGTGCCTACCCCCAGATACTCGCCTTCGACGACGTATTCATAGGCGGCCTCGGCGGCGGCGCGCTTTTGTTGTTCGTTGTTGCTCATAGGTCTGTCACGGGCGGAGGAA
>PBAO01000025.1 GCA_002715985.1 Lysobacterales bacterium
GGGCGAGTAGCCGATACACGAGAGCAACACGATATGCCCGCGGCTCAGATGGGCGGCCAGGCTGGCCGTATCCATGCGTCGTATCTCGCCGGTATGGCCGTGATCCACGCCGCCCGCCACGCCCACCGGGCGCGCGGTGACCAGATTGCCGCTGACGGTCGCAATCCGGGCGCCGCCCATCGGCGTGCTGGCCAGGCTCGTCGACAGATGGGCCTCGATCGACATCTGCAGGCTGCCCACGGCCTGGCGCACACAGGCCAGCGCCGCGCCGTCGGTCACGCGCACGCCGGCGAGGAAGTTGGGGGCGATATCCGCGGCGGCCATGGCGTCATCGATCTGGGGCCGCGCACCGAAGACCAGCACGATCTTCACACCGAGTGAGTGCAGCAGGGCGATGTCATAGATCAGATCGGCGAAGCGATCCGAGGCCGCGGCCTCGCCGGGCAGGTGGATGACAAACGTGCGCCCGCGATGGGCATGCACATAGGGTGCCGAGGCGCGCAGGGCAGCCACCAGCCCGTTGTCGTGGGTCATATCGGAGGAATCGCGCATCCGCGTATTAGATCAAATGCGCTCGCCCGGGGCGATGGTCAAGCGCACGAAGCCGGGTCAATCCATACAGAAACGCCGGATCAGCCCGGCGAGTATCCGCTGGGCCGGCTCGATCTGATCGAGTGCCAGATATTCGTTGGGCTGATGGGCCAGTGCGATATCGCCCGGGCCCATGACCACCGTCTGCATGCCCATGGCGTTGTAATAAGCGCCCTCGGTGCCGAAATCCACGCTCTGTGCGCTGTGCCCGGTCAGTTGTTCGCAGGCGGCAACGATCTCGGCGTCGCCGGCTGTCTCGAAGGCCGGCGTGCCGTCGAACAGCGGGGTGAAGGCCACCGTGCAATCGCTGTCGGACAACGCCGCGCGCACACGCTCGTGCAGCTCCGCGCGCAGCCCGTCGATCGTCATGTCCGGCAGAAACCGCAGGTCGATATCCAGACGACACCGGGCCGGGATGCGATTGGCCGCATCGCCGCCGCGGATCGCGCCAAGGTTGAGCGTGGCGTGCGGCACCGGAAAACCGGCCACACGCTGGCGCTCGATAAGCTCGTCGCGCAGGGCGCGCACCGCCGACGTCGCCCGGTGCATGGCCTCGATGGCGTTGGCGCCGTGGGCCGGGTTGCTCGAATGGCCCGAGGCCCCGCGGGTTTCGATGCGCTCCATGAAAATACCCTTGTGGCGGCGGATCGGCACCAGGGACGTTGGCTCGCCGATCACACAAAAGCGCGCCGGTGCGGCCATATCGGCCAGCGCCCGGGCCCCGTCCATGCCGCATTCCTCGTCGGCAGAGACGATCAGGGTCAACGGGCGGGCGAGTTGCTTGGCATCCACCCGGCTGGCGGCCTCGGCGGCCAGCGCCAGAAAGCCTTTCATATCGGTGCTGCCCAGGCCGTAGAGCCGGTCGTTGCGCTCGGTGAGCACGAACGGATCACTGTCCCAGCCCTCGGCGTCGAAGGGCACGGTATCGATATGCCCGGCCAGGGCCAGGCCGTCACCGGGCGCGCCGCCGCCCTTGGTGGCGATCAGGTTGGCCTTGTCGTCACGATCTGGTAACGCCTGGATTCGACAATCAAAACCCACACGCTCGAGCCGCGCGGCCAGGGCCTCGACGGCAGGGCGATTGCCACAATCCAGCGCGGGATCGTCACTGCTGATCGTGCGGGTGGCGACAAGTTCTTCGAGCAGCGGGCGCCAGGCGATATCAGACATGGGCGGATACGGCTATGACCATGGCCTGAATCATACGCAAATAGGTGTATTCAAGTCGCCACGTATCGGTGCTATAAGCAAGTGGTCTTGATAAGAACGACCGATTGGTCATGGGGCGATGGCGATGGCGCGATGTAGGGCATCCACCGCAGGGCTAATTCTGGCCGGGGTAACGGTCACGCTGACCGCGTGGGCGGCGCAGTCCGGCCACCAGCCGCAGCAGCGCGCCTGGCGTGACGGCGCGGGGGCTGGCGCCGCGACGCCCCGGGCCCCGGCCAACGCGGCCGGCGATGCCGCTCAGCGCGTCGAAGCCGACCGATATCAGCCGTGGACGACGCCCGAGGGCATCCACATGCTGCGCGTGGCGCCGGCTGGCGCCATGCACATGTCTGTCCTGCGCTGCGACAACGGGCGTCTCGTGGCCGCCGAGCGTGGCCGGGCCGCATGCGCCGATCACTGATCGGTCGCGGGCTCACAAAGAGAGAAAACGAATGATCGCGATCATGCGACGTGTCGTGGCCGTGCTTTTGCTGGCGGGGTTGGCATCGGGCGCGTTGGCAGCGGATTTCACGATACGCAATCTCGATGCAGGCAGTGGCGCGGGGTTGTCTGACACGCGTCGCGTGGCGCCCGTCGATGGCAATACCGGCACCACGCTGGGCGCGCAGCGCCGGATCGCGTTGCGTTACGCCGTGCGTATCGTGACCTCGCGACTGGTGAGCCCGGTGCCGATTCGTATCGATGCCCGTGTCGACAGCGATCATCCGGATCTGGTCTGTACACGGAATTCGGCCACGCTGGGTATCGGGGGTGCCACGAACTACACGGCGAATTTCCCGGGCGCGCCACGGCGTGATGTGGTCTATCCGCTGGCGCTGGCCAACGCCTTTGCCGGCCGGCGTCTGGCGCAGGGCGCCGATGCCCGACTGTTCATGAACGGCAAGCTCGATGTGGCGGCCAACGACTGCCTGCGCGGTGCCACCTGGTATTACGGACTGCGTGGCGCGCCCGGCAATAATCAGATCGATTTCGTGGGCAGCGTCGTGCACGAGCTGATCCACGGCATGGGCTTTCAGGCGATTGTCGCGCTGACCGATTCCCGCGATATACGCCAGGGCGCCTACCTCGTCTTTCACGACGGCCAGCGATTTCCCAGTGTCTTTGGTTTATACGCCCAGGATTTGTCGCTGACGGGCCAGCCGCGGTTTCCGGAACTGCCCGTGGCCCGACGAGCGAANGCNTTGAACGATGCGCCGTTCGTGGTCTGGTCCTCGGNGATGACCAACGCGGCGACAACCAATTTTCTGACGGCCGGCCGCCAAGCAGGCCGGATNCGGCTCTTNGCGCCNGAAGTCGTTCTGCCCGCCAGCTCNATTTCACACTGGTCGGCGGCGGTCGAGCCTGACCAGATCATGGAACCCTTCGAATCGGTCGAGACCAGTGTCCTGAACGGGCTGGGGCTTGCCAGCTGTGCCCTGCGCGATATCGGCTGGCAGCTGGCCGACGGCGTGCACTGCCCGGATACCCAGACCGCCACGATCGTCGGTACGGCCCGCGGCCAGTACGTCNGGGCGTTTGCCGAGCCAGCCACGCCGGAGCCGCGCGCTGCCGAGCGCCCGGTCACGGAGAGCGGCGATGACGACGGCGGCTCGGGTGGCGGTTGCACCATGGCGCCGGGCCAGGCGTTTGATCCGGTTTGGCTCGTGCTGTGCGTATTGGCTGCCGGGGTGCTCATGGTGCGGCGTAACGGGCAGGGCAGGGTTTAGTTGCGGCCTGACCCGCGTCGGACGACAGGCTGGCCCCTGTGGGTGGCCCTTGGGCTCACCCCGCTGGGCCCGCTGGTGGCGATCGTGACCGGCTGGGCCAGCTGGCACCCCCACTGGCCGGCGCGATCGATCCTGACCATGGGTGTGGTGGCCGCGCCGGTCATAGAAGAGATCGTCTTCCGCGGCGGGCTGCAAAGCCTGCTGGCCCGGAATCAAGCGCTGCGGCGTGCACGCCTCGGGCCGATCAGCGCGGCCAATGCCCTGGCCAGCATCGTGTTCGCTGCCGGCCATGTCGTGCTGCAAGACAGCGCAGTTATCGGGCTGGTGTTTCTGCCCTCGCTCGTGCTGGGCTGGCTCTATGAGCGCACCGGCCGGCTGGGCCCCGTGATGGGCGTACACGCGGTCTATAATCTGGCCTGGCTGACGCTGCTGTGCCCTGGATGAAAACCCGGCCATCGCCACACGCCGGATGCTGGCGTAGGGCCTGTTGCCGTTTCATACGAGTCCGCGCCAAGCGCTGTTTTACAGCAAGACGAGGCGTAGTCCCCTTAGGGTGTCATGCTGCGCAAGTGGGCTAGAACGCTGGATTGCCGACGTGTCGTTAATTTCAGGGCGCTTGTCCCGAAGGGTTGGGCCGCCCATAAAAATTAAAGATGGGCGCCCTGCGGCGTTGCGAGCCTTGATCGTGGCACGCCACGATGCGGCGACTCGCGCCTTGCAGGACACGATTTGCGGTCTCCAACGCGGGCTCGCATGAAACGGCAACAGGCCCTGAACCGAGCGGATGCATAGGGCAGGCGGTGGCGGGATGAGTGCCGCTAATCCTGAGCCCGACGCATGCCCCCGTCACACGATATTTCGATTCGCTGGCATTACTTCAGGTAATATCAAATGCATGAATCGCCTACGCCGCAGCCTGCCGCCACTGGCCACGCTTTTGCCTTTTGAAGCCGCCGCCCGCCTGGAGAGCTTCACCCAGGCTGCCGCCGAGCTGTCGATGACCCAGGCCGCGGTGAGCCGCCAGATTCGCGCGCTCGAAGATGACCTGGGGCTGGCCCTGTTCGAGCGGCGGCATCGCGCCGTCGTGCTCACCGCAGCCGGTGAAGAGCTGGCACGCGCCGTGGCCAGCGGCCTGGAAACCATGGCCAGTAGCGCCGAAACGCTGCGATCCCGCCGCGATGATGACGATATCGTGCTTCTGGCCGAGCTTTATGTGGCCATGTACTGGCTCATTCCGCGTCTACCGGCGTTTCATGCCAGTCATCCGGATCTGCGCCTGCGGGTCAATGCCTCGACCCAGCCCCTGAGCCACGCGGAAACCGCCTTTGATCTCGCCCTGCAGTGCGGCACGCGCCCGGCCGGCGCGCTCACGCCGATCTATTCCGTGCCCGATGCCGTTTTTCCGGTCTGTAGCCCGGCGATTGCCGGGCAATACAGCCTGACCCCGGCCGATCTGGCGGATTACGACATCCTGCACTGTCGCGACGACCCGAAAGACGGCTGGCTGTCCTGGAACGACTGGCTGGCCGGCGTCGGCGCGCGCGTGGCCACGCCACGCGGGGCCACGTTCGACAACTATCCGGTAGTCATCCAGTCGGCGTTGATGGGCCAGGGTATCGCCTTGGGCTGGCAACGCGGGCTGGAACATCTCATCGACACCGGGCAACTGGTCCGCCCGCTGGCCGCGGCCCTGAATCTGCCCCGGGGTTTGTCGGTCTACAGCGCCGCCCCCGAGGCGATCGACACCAACAAACAGCGCGTGATCGACTGGCTGCACGCCGAGCTGGTCGGCGCCTAGGGCGTGTCGTCATAGGATATGCCGTCGCATTGCCCGCGCCGGGCGTGTCAGGCAAGGCGCGGGCCGCCGAGCGTGGCGTACCAGGTCAAGGTCCGTAACGCGACATGGCGCGTCCGGCGCGAGCAACCCAAATGGGCCGGCCGGCGGACAAAAACGCCCAAACCATAATCTGCGCAATCTGTGGAAGCTGTGAAATCTTCGGATGGTGTTTTCGAGAACACCCTTGCAGCCGCTACAGGCTATAAGCCACCGGGCTAGGCGACCCGCCTCAACGCTACCCCTACGCGCGTTTCAATTGACCCCATCGGCAGATGCACGTTGAAGGCGCGGCCCACGAACATAAAAAAGCCCGCTCTCCGAAGAGGGCGGGCTTTGTCGCTCGTTAGAGCGGATTTTCTAGCAGTCGATCAGGCAGCCGCCTGGCGCTCGTCGCGAGCGGCCTGCTCGATCAGGCGCTCGGAGACCGAGCGTCGCAGCATGGCCTGTGCCCGTTCGATGGCCCGATCCAGGCCTTCGTGCTGGATCTTGAACTGTTTCTGTGCGCGCGTCTTGAGCTCGTCGGCGCTTGGCAGATCCGGCAGCTCCAGTTCGGCCACGTAAGCCTCGGCAGCACTCCACTTGTCACGGGCATGACCGCGCAGGTCTTCCATGATGTGGCTGCCTTCCCAGCGTGTGCGCAGATTGGCGGTGATGCGATCGGCCGAAAAGCCTTCAGCGATATAGACCGCACACTTGTCGATGATCTTCTGTGTGGGCGCTTTTTCATTCGCCAGGATGGTCTTGGGCGGCTGACGCAGATCCCATACCAGGCCAACCTTCGACAGGCCCAGCAACATGTAGTAGGTCACATCGATTTCCCACCAGAAGAACCCGTTACGCGCAGTCGCCGGATAATAGTGATGGTTGTTGTGCCAGCCCTCGCCCAGCGACAGGATCGCCAGGAACCAGTTGTTGCGCGAGTCGTCACCGGTCAGGTAACGCTGACGACCAATCATGTGGTTCAACGAGTTGATCGTAAACGTAGCGTGATAAACCAGGATCGTGGAGAGCATGAAGCCCACCAAGAAACCTGACCAGCCGCCGACCAGACCACAGAAAATGGCCGTCAGAATGCCCGGCATATATTGATGCCGCTCGATCCAGCGCAGTTCCGGATACTTCGAGAAGTCCTTCATCAGGTCCATGTCGGGATTGGACCGCGCCTCGCGATAGATCCAGCCAACATGAGCATCGAAGAAACCGTACTGCCGCGGGCTGTGCCCGTCATTGGGTTCGTCGGTGTCGCGATGATGCTCGCGATGCTTGGCCGACCACCACAGCGGGCCCTTCTGCATCGCGGTCGCGCCCAGAAACGCCATGACGAACTGGAACACGCGGCTGGTCTTGTAGCCGCGGTGGGAGAAATATCGGTGATAGCCGCCAGTGATACCAAACACACGGAGGATATATAGACCCACACACAGCGCGACCGAAGTCACGGTGAAGCCGGTCCAGAAAATACCGATGAGGCTTAGGTGCATCAGGCCCATGGGGATGAAGTTCCACCAGTCGAAGTGGTCATCCATGTGCTGATTGCCCGGGAAACGTCTTTCGCTCATTGCAGGCGAACCTCGTCAGACACTAGAAAATCGTTGGTGTGCACAACCGTACACACGTTGCAGAAGTATGCGGCGGCTGAGAATGGTTTTCAAGAAATATGCGCTTACGGGCTCCGTACCATTTCGGATTCCCGCTATTGCCCAGCGCTATAGAAAACCCGTCTCGTCAAAATGAAGACTATCAAAACACCGCCAAACCGTTGCGGCCGGCGATTCAGTCTGCGGTCAGCCCGGCGAAGTCGAACAGATCACGATAGGCCATCTGCGAGGGCGCGATGCGTGTCATCGAACGAAAGATGCGCTCGGAGCGCCCCGGATCGGCAGCTTCCCACTCGGCGAGCATGGCTTTAACGTTCTGGCGCGCCAGATTCTCCTGTGAGCCACACAGGTTGCAGGGAATGATCGGGTGTTGTGACAGACGCGAGAATTTCTCGATGTCTTTCTCGGCACAATAGGACAACGGCCGGATCACCACGTTATCGCCGTCGTCGGAAAGCAGCTTGGGCGGCATGGCAGCCATACGCCCGCCGTGAAACATGTTGAGAAACATCGTCTCGACGATGTCATCACGATGATGCCCCAGCGCGATGCGATTGAAGCCCTGCTCGCGCGCATAGCGATACAGAATGCCGCGCCTGAGGCGCGAGCACAGGCCGCACATGGTCGCCCCGGGGGCGATCTTTTCGGTCACGACCGAATAGGTATCGCGCTCGATGACCTCATAATCCACGCCGAGCTCGGCCAGGTAGTTGGGCAGAATATGTTCGGGAAAACCCGGCTGTTTCTGGTCCAGATTGACCGCGCGGAGCGTGAAATCGATGGGGGCCACGCGCTGGAGGTATAACAGGGTATCCAGCAGGGTATAGCTGTCCTTGCCGCCCGACAGGCACACCATCAAGCGATCGCCGTCACGGATCATGTCGTAATCGACGATGGCCTGGCCAGTCAGCCGGCGGATGCGCTTGGTCAGCTTTTTGGCAGCCACACCGCCCGGGCTCAGGCCGGCGGGTGGGCGCGTGTCCAGTACGGGAATATCGCTCATGATGGGCCCATCGCAAAGAAAATCGTCGCCCACAAGCCGGTCGTGCGACTTGAATGCGGCGTGTTGGTAACACAGCCGTCCCCGTAGCGCCAAATATCAGGCCATGGCTGTGAGCTGGCGCATGATGCGCTGGCTAGGCGCGACATAGCTGCTACCGAACAGCCGCGCGTGGTTGAGCAGATGATACAGCTGATACAACGGGCGGCGGATTTCACGGTATTCGGCACGCATTGGCCAGCTGGCCCAATAGGCCTCGTAGAAGGCTGGGCCGAACCCGCCGAACAGCTCGGTCATGGCCAGATCCGTTTCGCGATCCCCGTAATACACCGCCGGATCATAGATGACCGGGCGTCCGGCCTCGTCCATCGCCATATTGCCCGACCAGAGATCACCGTGGAGCAAGGAGGGCTCCGGCGCATGGCCGGCCAGCAATGTGGGCAGCACCGAAAGCAGGCGATCACCGTCACGGGCCAGCGCCGGCTCGTCCCCGGCAAGCGCATCGAGCATCACCGCCAGGCGGTTTTCACGCCAGAACTCCAGCCAATCGCCGTGGGGGGTGTTGTATTGATGCGTCGCCCCAAGAAGGTTGTCGTGATGCCAGCCATGACGCGGGGCAACGATCCCGTGCAGCTCGGCAAGCGCTTCGCCAAAGCGGATAAGACAGCCACGATCGGCCCGGCGCAGATCGATGTGCTCGATCACCAGATACGCCCGGCCTTGCGTATTGCCAACGGCGATCACCGCAGGCACACGGATCGTGCGCGATTGGGCCAGCTCTTCCAGGCCGGCGGCCTCGGCGGCCAGTAACGGCTCGGCCGCGGCGCGGTCGAGCTTGACGAAAAACCGCCGGCCATCGTCACCGGTGAGCACGCTCGCCTGGCTGGCGTCGCCGCCGAGCGCGCGGTGGCGCTGGCCCGGTGAGAATGCCCGGCCGGTAGCGGTAGTGATGATGGCGGCCAGTGCCTGACTGATCGTCTCGTTGCTCAAACCGTGGCCACGCTCAGTTTCTTGCGCAGGCCGCGGCCGGCGCCCACGCGCTCGCACAGATCAACCAGGGCTTGATCGTCGACCGGGCCGCGCTCGACGACACGCGCCGCGCTCGACAGATCGATATCGGTGACGATCGTGGCCAGGCGCTTGGATAGTCGTGCCTGGGCCTGGCCGGCGGCCAGTTTGTCGGCCAGCCCTTTTGCCCCGCGCAGATCGGCGCCGGCAAGCCCGTCGAGATCATTCAGCAGAGCATCAAGCGTAGCCCAGTGGGCCAGCAGTGTCGCGGCCCGCTTGGCCCCGATGCCGGCCACGCCGGGAATGTTGTCGACCGTATCGCCGACCAGCGCCAGATAATCCGGTATCTGCTCGCAGCGCACGCCGAATTTGGCCTGAATGGCCTGGCGGTCGTAGCGCACATCACGGCCAAAATCCCATAGCGTATCGTCGTGATCCTCGCGCAGCAGCTGAGCCAGATCCTTGTCGGAACTGGCGATCGTGACCGGGCCCTCGTGGCCGTGCATTAGCGTGCCGATAAGATCATCGGCCTCGTAGACCGGGCTCGAGACCGTGGCTACTCCCAGCGCCCGGCTTAGATCGCGACATGCCTGAATCTGGGCAACGAGTGCTTCGGGTGGCCTTGTAATCGCTATAAAGCGCGTTGCGGAACGACGAAGTCAGAGATTCATCGAAACAGGCGACCGCCGACCGGCTGGCGGCGTCATCGGCCAGCAGCTGCAGCAGGCAGTCGGCGTACCCGTGCAGCGCGTTCAGCGGCTGGCCGTCGTGGCCCTTGATACTCGACGGCAGGGCATGAAACGCCCGGAAGATATAGACACTGGCATCGATCAGAAGCATCGTCTTAGTTTAGCGTACGCGCCAAGCGCCGCCAGATGCCGGATACACCAAGGAGTTTCCAGATGACACGATTTTCCAAGCGGCTGGCCGCGAGCACGGCGCTGGCCTGCGGACTGGCCGGGCTCGTCGGCGCGGGCACCGCGCAGGCTGACACCACGCTGACCTATGCCGGTGCCTCGGGCACGTATGACGTCGCGATCACGCCCGAGGCCATACGCATCGACGGCGAAGGGCGTGAGTGGCAGCTTTATCGCGCCGACGACCCGGCCATTCTTTCGGTCGAGCCGGGCCAGAGCCGCTATACGCGCCTGGATCGCACGAGTGCGGCGCGCATCCGCAGCCAGATGGATCAGATGCGTGCTCGCATGGAACAGCGCCTGTCCCAGCTGCCCGAGGGCAAGCGCACGGCTGCGCGCGTGGCCATGGCCGATGAAATTCCCGGCATGGGCGGCACCGGGCGCGTGGGCCTCGAGGCCACCGGCGCGCGCGACACCGTCAACGGCGTGCCCTGCAAGATCTATCAGGTGATTCGCAACGGCGAGGCCGCCGATACCATGTGCGTGGCGAGCGCCGGCTCGCTGGGGCTTTCCGGCACGAGCTACGAGACCGTCCAATCGATGTTCACCCTGCTCCAGGAAATGCTCGAAGGCACCGGCCTGGAAGGCATTGGCCTGCCTTATCAAAACCTCGACGGCATGCCGATCCGCTTCATCGACAGCGTGTCCGGCGAGCAGCGCACCCTGTCGAGCATCTCCCACAAGACCCTCCCCGACAGCCGCTTTGATGTGCCGAGTACCTACGTCGAGGAACAGCCGCAGCGCCCCACGGCCGGTTGATCGTCCAAACCGGCGGCGCTCGCCATTGTCCGGAAATTATGGTTAGACTCGAGGTTGCTTGAAACACGCCGCTGCCGGGGGATCAGGCCTGTCATGCACAGGCCGGAACAAGGCATCGGCGCTTTTTCGTACCATCACGCCGAGAATAACTATGACCGTATCGATCTCTGTTGCGAGAGAGACCGCCGCCGGGGAAAAACGGGTCGCCATGGTGCCCAAGGTGGCCAAGAAACTGACCAAGCTCGACGTCGATCTGCTGATCGCAAAGGGCGCCGGCGACGCCAGCCGGATTCCCGACGATGCCTTTGATGATGACGTGAACTTTTCCGAGGACAGCTCGGAGCTGTTCGGCCGCGATATCGTGCTGGCCGTGAACGCGCCCTCCACCGACGACATCGCCAGGATGAAACAGGGCTCGGTGCTGGTCAGCTTCGTGCAGGGCCACAACAACCCCGACGTCGTCGACGCACTGCAGAAACAGCAGGTCACCTGCTTCGCCATGGAGCTGATCCCGCGTATCACCCGCGCCCAGTCCATGGATGCCCTGTCCTCGCAGGCCGCGGCCGCCGGCTACAAGGCCGCGCTCATGGCAGCCAACTCGCTTGAGCGTTTCCTGCCCATGCTGACCACCGCCGCCGGTACGATTCGCCCGGCCAAGGTGCTGGTCATCGGCGCCGGCGTGGCCGGCCTGCAGGCGATCGCCACTGCCGGGCGTCTGGGCGCCAAGGTCTATGGCTATGACGTGCGCACCGATACCAAGGAGCAGGTTGAGTCTCTGGGCGCCGAGTTCCTGGTCGCCGAAGGCGTAAAGGCCGAAGGCGATGGCGGCTATGCCCGCGAGCTGACCACGGAAGAAAAACAGAAGCAGCAGGACATGCTGGCCCGAAACATGGCCGATGCCGATGCCGTGATCACCACGGCGGCCGTACCCGGCAAGCCGGCGCCGAAGATCGTGTCCAAGGCCATGGTCGAGGGCATGAAGCCCGGTGCCGTGTTGATCGATCTGGGTGCTTCGGGCGGCGGTAACTGCGAGCTGACCCAGCCTGACGAAACCGTCACCCACGGGGCAGTGACCATCTACGGGCCCTCCAACGTGCCGGCCCTTCTGGCCGAGCACGCCAGCGAGATGTATGCCCAGAACCTGCTCAACTTCATTCAGCTGTTCGTCGTGGAAGACGACGGCCAGGAAGACGCCAAGCCCGACGAAAAGACCTACAAGATCGATTTCAACTGGGACGACGAGATCCTGGCCAAGTCCGTGCTCACCCGCGACGGCGAGCTGGTCAACGAATCGGTCAAGAAAGCACTGGAAAGTGCTTGATCGCCACGCCAGCGCCCAGCGAATTCCCAGGGAGATAACCTCATGATTACCGGCTTTGTCGCACTCTATATCTTCATGCTCGCTGCCTTTACCGGCTACGAGATCATCGGTCGGGTTCCGACCATCCTGCATACCCCGCTCATGTCGGGTTCCAACTTCGTCCACGGCATCGTGCTCGTGGGCGCGATGGTGGCCCTGGGCAACGCAGACGGCTTCTGGGAGACGCTGATCGGCTTCGTCGGCACGATTCTGGCCGCCGGTAACGCGGTCGGCGGCTATGTCGTGACCGAGCGCATGCTCGAGATGTTCAAGTCCTCCAAGGACTGAACGGCCGCCACCACATAACGAATTAGGGGAACCTGTACATGAGTTTCTGGGATTTCATCGTCAACGCGAGTTATTTTGTCGCGGCCGTTCTGTTCATCTACGGCCTCAAGCAGATGGGCTCGCCGCGTACGGCCAAGAAAGGCATCAAGCTGGCCGGTATCGGCATGCTCGTGGCCGTCGTCTTCACGTTCTTCCACCCGGCCATCGAAGGCGGGTTCTGGCACTACCTGCTGATGCTCATCGCCATCGGCATCGGGGGCGGCGCGGCCTACAAGACCGGCAAGGCCGTACAGATGACGGCCATGCCGCAGATGGTGGCACTGTATAACGGCATGGGCGGCGGCGCGGCTGCCGCCATTGCCCTGGTCGAAATGTACTCGCATGCGGCCTTCGAACACGGCCTGGCCCTGATCCTGATGGCTGTGGTGGGCGCGCTGATCGGCGGCGTGTCGTTCTCGGGCTCGCTGATTGCCTGGGCCAAGCTTGAAGGCAAGCTCGACAAGAGCTACCGCGTGCCGGGCCTCCAGATCATCAACGGCGCGCTCGCCGTGCTGATCGTGATCCTCGGCTGGTCCATCGTCGGCTCGGACGACGGCGCGCCGGTACTGGTCACGCTGTTCTTCCTGGCCAGCCTGGTCTTCGGCGTACTGCTCACGATTCCGATCGGCGGCGCCGACATGCCGGTGGTTATCTCCATGTACAACGCCTTCACCGGCCTGGCCGTGGCGTTTGAAGGCTATGTGATCGACAACCCGGCCATGATCATCGCCGGCATGGTCGTGGGCGCGGCTGGCTCACTTCTGACTTGGCTGATGGCCGTGGGCATGAACCGCTCGATCACCAACGTGCTGTTCGCTGGTTTCGGCGTGGACGACGGGGCCGAGGCCAGTGGCCCGGAAGGCGAGATGAAATCGGTCGAAGGCTTCGACGCCGCGGCATCCATGGCCTATGCCGATTCCTTGATCATCGTGCCCGGCTACGGCCTGGCCGTGGCCCAGGCCCAGCACAAGCTCTGGGANTTCGTGCAGGCCCTGCAGAAGGATCACGGCGTGGACGTCAAGTTCGCCATCNACCCGGTGGCCGGACGCATGCCCGGGCACATGAACGTGCTGCTGGCCGAGGCCGGCGTACCCTACGACATGATCTACGACATCGACGAGATCAATCCGGAGTTCCCGACCGCGGACGCCGCACTCGTCATTGGCGCCAACGACGTGGTCAACCCGGCCGCCAAGGATGATGAAGGCAGCCCGATCTACGGCATGCCGATCCTGAACGTCGATGCCGCCCAGGAGGTCTACGTGATCAAGCGCGGCAAGGGCACCGGTTTTTCCGGCGTCCAGAACGCGCTGTTCTTCGGCGACAACACACGCATGGTCTTTGGCGATGCCAAGCAGGTCTGTGCCGACCTGACCAGCGGGTTGAAGCAGATCTAGTCTGCTCGCCCCGCGCGTTTGAACAAGCCGTCCTTCGGGGCGGCTTTTTTGTGCCCGGAGGATATATTTATCCGCGAATGCAGACGAACGAATACAGACGGTTATCCGCCGATGCACGCCGATTGCCGCTGATGAAAAAAAGAGATGAACGAAATGCTCGTCCGCAAATGAACGCCAATAAACGCAGATGAATACAGGCGGTTAGTCGGCAGTTAACGCTGCTTACTGCCAAAAAACGAGAGATAAAGGATGGTCTTGCCGGAGGTGTTGCTGGCATCGGCTATGTCGACTACATACGATTATCGACCCAGCCATCTGCGTTTCATCTGCGTCTATCTGCGGATAAAAATCGCCTGTATTCATTTATTCGCGTTTATTCGCGTTCATTTGCGGACCGTTTCAAAGAACGTCTCTCGTGCCAGAAGACGATCGCGGCAAGACCGTTTGTCACTCTTGGCTGGCATCCGCGGCAATCCGCGTGTATCGGCGGATGACCGTCTGTATTCATTCGCGCGAATTCGTGTTTATTTGCGGACTATCAGAAGGAACGTGGCCGGGTGCCATAAGACAACCCAGCGCCGGGCGAGCGCCGACAGGCGCTAGACTGTAGGCATGCATGAACTCGCTCCGATCATTTCAGCCCTGTCGGGCCATCGAGCCCGGCGCCATCCGGCCCGGCGCTGGCTCAAGCGCGCGGCGGTCGCTTTGGTACTGCGCGAATCCGATCAGGGCGCACAGGTTCTGGTCATCGAGCGGGCCAAGCGCGTGGGGGATCCCTGGTCGGGACATCTTGGGTTTCCCGGCGGTCGTCTTGAAATGGGCGATGCCCGCAGCGGCTCGACCGCCGCGATCCGCGAAACCCGGGAAGAACTGGGGCTCACGCTGTCAGCCGAAGACGCCATCACACGCCTGTCGGATATCCGTACGCTGGATCACAGCCGCCGTGCGCCGCTGATTCTGTCCCCGTTCGTCTATCGCTGGCCCCAGCCGGCCCAGGCACTGGCGCCCAATCACGAAGTGGCCGGCTGGCAATGGATCACGCTGGGCTGGCTGGATGAGCCCATGCACCGGAAAACCACCCGCTATCGCCGCCGCGGGGTCACGCTGAACCTGCCCTGTTATCACTGTGCCGGCCAGACCCTGCTCTGGGGCTTGAGTCTGTTGATCGCCGACGAGCTGCTGGTTGCCATCCGACGCTCTCGCCCGCCGTCTCCCCCGCTCAAATGACTGATTCGCGGCGGAAAAATAAAGATTTCCACATCAGATGGCGGTTGTGCACAACAAGACTCGGCGCCCTGCGCCCGTCGCCAGAAATTCTTAAATTATTGTTTTTAAATGATATTTATTTTTCCAAACAGAATCTCTTAACCGTTAGTTCGCTTCTATGAGCGATTTCTCCAGAAAGTTTCCACCAACTTATCCACAGGCCAGGCCATGACGGATCCGGTGCCCGATCGTGTCATCCGTGTGGCTGTGCCGGTCCCGTTGCCGGGGCTGTTCGATTATCTGGTGCCATCGGATGTGGCCGTCGCCGTGGGCGCACGCGTTCTGCTGCAGTTCGGCCGGCGGCCGCTGGTGGGCGTGATACTGGCCTGTGATACCGAGCCGGCCATCGAGCGTAAGCGGCTGCGACGCATCACCCGCTGTCTGGACATCGAGCCGCTCTTCGACGGCCCGCTTTTACGGCTGCTGCGCTGGACGGCCCGTTATTATCATCACCCCATCGGCGAGACGATCGCCACGGCCTTGCCGGTGGCCCTGCGCCGCGCGGACAAGGCTGATACCGATTCGCGGCATCGCGGCTGGCAGATCGTGGATGCCGACAGCCCGCCGCCGACTGATCTGGCCCGTGCCCCGCGCCAGCGCGAGATTCTGGCCGCCCTTGCCGAGGCCGGCCAGGCCGTGGCCCACGGCACGCTCCTGGCCCGTTTTCCGACCGCCGCGCGGCCGCTGAAGGCGCTCGCCGAACGCGGCCTGATCGAGGCCGTGGATCTGCCCGGCGGGCTGGAGCACGGCCAGGCCGGCACGCCGCTGGCTTTAACCGATGACCAGCAGAGCGCGCTGGCCGCCCTGCGCGCCTCCGACGGTTTTGCCCCGGCGCTGGTGGAGGGCGTGACCGGCTCCGGCAAGACCGAGCTATATCTGCAACGCATGGCCGATATCCTGGCCGCCGGACAGCAATGTCTGTTNCTGGCGCCGGAAATCGGGCTCACNCCCCAGNTGATCGCGCGTATCCGAGCACGCTTTGATGTGGCCATTGGCGTGTTGCACTCGGCGCGCTCGGACGGCGAACGGGCGGATGTNTGGCGGGCCGCGGCCACGGGTGATGCCGATATCGTCATCGGTACGCGCTCGGCGATTTTCACGCCCATGCCGCGGCTGGGGCTGATCGTGATCGACGAAGAGCACGACGGCTCGTATAAACAGGGCGACGGCCTGCGCTATCACGCCCGCGATGTAGCCACCAAGCGCGCCCACGATGCCGGTATCCCGGTCGTTTTCGGCTCGGCGACACCGGCACTCGAGACACTGTATAACGCCCGCCAGAAACGCTTTGCACATGTTCGCCTGGCCCGCCGGGCCACCGGCGCCGCCATGCCGCGGATCAAGATCATCGATATCCGCAGCCGCCCGCTTGCCGGCGGGCTGTCGCCACCGCTGATCGAGCGTATCCGCCCGCATATCGAGGCCGGCAACCAAGTGATGCTGTTCATCAATCGGCGAGGGTTCTCCCCGGCGCTGGCCTGTCACGATTGTGGCTGGATCGCGCCCTGCACGCGCTGTGATGCGCCCATGACAGCCCACGCCGGGGCCGCACGGCTGGTGTGTCATCACTGCGGGGCCGCCCACGCGGCCCCGGATCGCTGCGAGGCCTGCGACGGCACCACGCTCGTGGCCCTAGGCGCCGGCACCCAGCGCGTGGCCGGCGCCCTGCGCAGCCATTTTCCTGACGTGGCGATCGCCCGGTTTGATCGTGACGCCATGGCGCGCAAGGGCCGGCTGGAATCCCAGCTCGCCGATGCCGCGGCCGGCACCACGCAGCTGCTTGTCGGCACNCAGATGCTGGCCAAGGGCCATGACTTCGCCCGCCTGACCTGTGTCGGCGTGCTGGATATCGACGGCGGGCTGTTCTCGGCCGATTTTCGCGCCGCCGAGCACATGGCCCAGATCGTGACACAGGTCGCCGGCCGGGCCGGCCGCGCCGAGCGCCCCGGCGAGGTCTGGCTCCAAACCCGCAACCCCGAGCATCCGTTGTTGCAACGCTTGCTTACCCAGGGCTACGACGGCTTTGCCGAGGCCNCACTGGCCGAGCGCGAGGCCACGGCTCTGCCGCCCTACGGCCATCTGGCNCTGCTGCGCGCCGAGGCCCATGAGCCCGACCCGCCGCATGCGTTTCTGGCCGAGGCCGCCCGGCTGGTGCCNCNNGGCGAGGCACTGGCCTGCTGGGGCCCGGTGCCGGCGCCCATGGCGCGCCGCGCNGGGCGTTACCGGGCCCAGCTGCTCTTGCACGGGNCAACGCGCGCGCTTTTGCATCCNGTGCTCGATCACTGGCANCAGNCCCTGCCCGAGCTGCCCCAGGGCCGCCGTGTACGCTGGTCGATCGACGTGGACCCACAGGATCTGTTGTAAACCAACAAACGATGCGCGCAAACATGGTCTGGGTGGAGTACCCACGTTAGACTTCTGCCCTTGTATCCCACGTGATCCTAGAGCCGACTTGAAAGCACTCGTTCAAGGCCTTCTGGCCGATGCCGCTGCCCGTGCCCTGCCGGACATCGAGATTCCGGCCAACGTGCACGTCGAGCGCACGAAAGACGCCGCGCACGGCGATTTCGCCTCGAACCTGGCCATGCAGCTGACCAAGGCCGCCCGACGCAACCCGCGCGAGATCGCCCAGGCCATCGTCGATGCCATGCCGGCCGATGACACCATCGCGCGCGTTGAAATCGCGGGACCCGGCTTTCTGAACTTCTTTCTGAACCCGGCCGCGTTCCGGCGCACCATTGAGACCGTGCTGGACACAGGTTCGGCCTACGGGCGGTCAGATATCGGCGGCGGTGACAAAGTGCTCATCGAGTTCGTCTCGGCCAACCCGACCGGCCCGCTGCACGTCGGCCACGGGCGCGGGGCCGCCGTGGGCGACGTGCTGGCCCGTCTGTACGATGCCTCGGGCTGGGCGGTCACGCGGGAGTTCTACTACAACGATGCCGGCGTACAGATCGACAACCTGACCACCTCGGTGGCCGCGCGCTGTGCCGGGCTTAGCCCGGCCGATGCCGATTGGCCGGAGGCCGGCTACCGCGGCGAATACCTGGCCGACGTGGCCGCGGCCTATCTGGCCGGCGAAACCGTGACCGCCGACGACCGCGAGGTCACGGCCGCCGCTGATGCGACCGATCACGGGGCGATTCGTGAATTCGCCGTGGCCTATCTGCGCCGCGAGCAGGACGAGGATCTGCGTGCCTTCGGTGTCGTGTTCGACAACTATGCCCTCGAATCAGCGCTGTATGCCGATGGTCGGGTCGAGGCCACGGTCGATGCTCTGGTGGCCGCCGGCCATACCTACGAGGCCGACGGCGCACTGTGGCTGAAAACCACCGACTATGGCGACGACAAAGATCGCGTCATGCGCAAGGCCGAAGGCGGCTATACCTATTTCGTGCCCGATGTGGCTTATCACCGCGCCAAGTGGGAGCGCGGCTTTGGCCGGGCCATCAACGAACAGGGTGCGGACCACCACGGCACCATCGCGCGCGTGCGCGCCGGCCTGCAGGCCCTGAATATCGGCATCCCCACCGGCTGGCCGGACTATATCCTGCACCAGATGGTCACCGTAATGCGGGCCGGTGAAGAGGTCAAACTCTCCAAGCGGGCCGGCTCCTACGTCACCCTGCGTGATCTGATCGACGAGGTCGGGCGCGATGCCACCCGGTATTTCCTGGTCGCCCGCAAGCCGGATTCCCAGCAGACCTTCGATATCGACCTGGCGCGCAGCCAGTCGGAAGACAACCCGGTCTATTACATCCAGTACGCCCATGCGCGGATCTGTGCCGTTTTCCGCCAGGCCGACGAGCAAGGCCTGGCCTGGCAGCGCGACGAGGCTGATCTGTCGCAGCTGACCAGCGAGCACGAACAGCGTCTGATCACCACGCTGTCGCGCTATCCCGAAGTCGTGGCCGCTGCCGCAGAAGAATCAGCCGTACAGGCGATTCCGCACTATCTGCGCGATCTGGCCGATGCGTTTCACAGCTACTACAACGCCCAGAAATTTCTCGACGGCGATACGGGCCTGCGNAACGCCCGCCTGACGCTNGTNGCCGCCACNCNGCANGTNCTGGCCAACGGNCTNGTCGATCTGCTGGGCATNTCGGCCCCGGAGCGTATGTNATGCNCCGAGCAAGGCCNTAGTCATGGCACGGGATTATTCATCGCGCCACAACGGCGATNCGCCGAAGAACACGCGGGCCAAGACCAACCGGCGCAACCCGCCTGCGCGCCCGGCGAAAACAAAAAAACCCTCGCGGGCGAAGAACACCGCGACGAACAACAAGGCCCCGCGTGGACGCACACCCGGCTGGGTCTGGGGCCTGTCGGGGCTGTTCGTGGGTATCGTGCTGATTTCCGGCTATTACATCTTCGCGCGCCCGGCCGGCACGCCCGGCGGCACAGCTGAGATGGATATCGCCGTGCCCACCGAAAACGCATCGAATACGGCCAGCCAGCCGGCATCAGACGACACGGCTGCTAAAAGCGCGGAGACACCGAAAGAACCCGCTGGGCCCGACGAACAACCGCGGTTTTCGTTCTACAAGATGTTGCCGAACTATCACGTCGACGTCGCCGAGGGNGCNCACAAGAACCNNGCCGAGGCNCCGNCNGCCCANGAGCCACACGAGGCCGAGCCGTCAACGCCCAAGCCGACAACATCCCGGCCGGCCGAGCCCAAGCGTGCAGCGCCGTCGGCCAACGGACGCGCTTATGTCATTCAGGCCGGGGCATTCTCGACCCCGGCCGACGCAGACCGGCGCAAGGCCCAGCTGGCCCTGTTGGGGGTGACGGCCGACGTCACCTCGGTCAACACCAGCTCGGGCAAGACCATCTATCGNGTNCANTCCACGCGCGTGGACTCNGCCGGGCGCGCCCANGAGCTCTCCCANCGGCTGAAATCCAACGGTATCGAGACCATGATCCGCCAGGCGGACTGACGGATCGAACAGGCCTCGAAGCCCGGTCGGCGAGCTAGACCGGATCCAGCTTGGCGTAGCCGGCGATCAGCCACTTGGCGCCCACATCGTCGAAGTTGACCTGGATACGCGCGCGCGCGCCGTCGCCTTCGAAGGCCAGTACCGTGCCTTCGCCAAATTTCTTGTGGGCCACCCGCATGCCGAGCTTCAGACCGCCGGCTTTCTCCTCGTTCTGGCCGATACGCCCGGGGCGGAATACGGGCTGCTTGATGCCGGCCTGGGGCCGGGTCTCGCGCAGGAACTCGGCCGGCACCTCGCGCAGAAAACGCGACGGCGCACATAGATTCTCACTGCCGTGAATACGCCGTACCTCGGCATGCGAGAGATACAGCTTTTCCATGGCGCGGGTCATGCCGACATAAGCCAGCCGTCGTTCTTCCTCGAGGCCGTTCTCGTCCTCCGCACTTCGCTGATGCGGGAACAGCCCTTCTTCCATGCCCACCATGAAGACCAGCGGAAACTCCAGGCCCTTGGCCGAGTGCAGGGTCATCAGCTGAACCGAGTCATCCCATTCGCCGGCCTGGTTCTCACCGGCTTCGAGTGAGGCATAGGCCAGAAACTGGGTGATCTCGTCCATGGTCTCGTCGTCGTCGGGCGTATAAGCCCGAGCGGCAGAGACCAGCTCGTCGAGGTTGTCCTTGCGGGATTCGGCTTTTTCATCGCCGCCCTTGCCGTGGTGGGTTTTCAGATCGGTGGCCCGGATCACGGTCTCGGCGGCCTCGTGCAGCGCCATGCCTTCGATGGTGTTGTCCAGCTCGTCGATGAGCTGGATGAAGTTGTTCACGGCCTTGGCCGCCCGCCCGGAAAGCGTACCGTCGGCCAGGTCGGCGGCGGCCTGCCAGAGGTTCATCATCTGTTCGCGTGCGTGCGCGCGAATCTTGTCAACGGTGGTATTGCCGATACCGCGGGTTGGCGTGTTAACGATGCGCTCGAAGGCTGCGTCGTCGGATCGTGACTGCGTCAGGCGCAGATAGGCCAGCGCGTCCTTGATCTCGGCGCGCTCGAAGAACTTCTGCCCGCCGTAGATGCGGTACNGAATTTCGGCGGCGATCAAGCGTTCTTCAAGCACTCGCGACTGGGCGTTGGAGCGATAGAGAATCGCGGCATCCGAGCGCGTACCGCCACTGGCGATCCAGTTGCCGATCTGGGTGATGACGTGCTGGGCTTCGTCATACTCGTTGAATGCGCCGTAGACATCGATCGGCTCGCCGTCGACGCCGGCCGTCCACAACTCCTTGCCCAGACGCGTGAGGTTGTGCCCGATCAGCCCGTTGGCCGCGCCCAGGATGGTGCCGGTCGAGCGATAGTTCTGCTCCAGGCGCACCGTATGCGTGTCGGGATAATCGCTCTCGAACGACAGGATGTTATCGACCCGCGCGCCGCGCCAGGAATAGATCGACTGGTCATCGTCACCCACGATGAACACCTTGCCCGTGTCACCGGCCAAAAGGCGCACCCAGGCATATTGCAGGGCGTTGGTGTCCTGGAACTCGTCGACCATGANGTGCGAGAANCGCTTGCGATAATGCGCCAGGAGGCTGGCGTCATCGCGACAGATCTCGTAGGCGCGCAGCAACAGCTCGGGGAANTCCACCAGNCCGGCGGCCTCGCGCGCGGTTTCGTANGCCTTGTAGATGGCGATCATCTGGGTACGGGCATAGTCACCGTTATCGGCCAGATCACCGGGGCGCTCGGCGGCNTCCTTGCAGCTGTTGATGAAGCCGGCCATCTGCTTGGGCGGCCAGCGCTGCTCGTCCACGCCCAAGCCNCGCATGGCNCGCTTGACCAGGCGCAGCTGATCGTCCGAATCCAGGATCTGAAACGCCTGGGGCAGCCCGGCCTCCTTGAAATGCATGCGCAACAGGCGATGCGCGATGCCGTGGAACGTGCCCACCCACAGGCTGCGCGCNGGAATCCGCAGCATGGGCTCGAGCCGGCCCCGCATCTCNCCGGCGGCCTTGTTGGTGAACGTCACCGCCAGNATCGACTGGGGCGAGACGCCCTCCACGCCGATCAACCAGGCNATGCGATGAATCAGTACGCGGGTCTTGCCCGAGCCGGCCCCGGCCAGCACGCGCATGTGNGTCGGCGGCGCGCCGACNGCNTCGCGCTGGGCATCATTGAGACCGTCGAGAATTTCAGAGACATCATCCATGGCCGTGATTGTACCCAAAGCACACTGCCAACCGTTCAGGTCAGCCTGCTAGCCTAGACGGCAATTCATTCCGTCCCGACGTCTCATAGGCAATAACGATGAAACGCGTCATCTTGNTTTGNATGGCTTCGCTCGTGCTCGCCGGCTGTGCCACCTCGCCCACTGGTCGCAATCAACTGACTTTTTTCGGCAACGAGCGCATGGCCGCGATGGGCGAACAAAGCTTTGCCCAGATCAAGAAAGAAACCCCGACCGATGCCTCTACCGCGGATAATCGCTTCGTGGAATGCGTGGCCAACGCCATCACCAACGTACCCGGATTGAACGAATCCGCNGATGTCCAACGCTGGGACGTCGTGGTCTTTAAATCCGATCAGGTCAACGCCTTTGCCCTGCCGGGCGGGCATATCGGTGTCTATACCGGCCTGCTCGGCGTTGCCAACAACGGCGATCAGCTGGCTGCCGTCATCGGCCACGAGGTCGGCCACGTCATCGCCGATCATCCCAACGAGCGCATGTCGCAACAGTACGCCACACAGGGCGGGCTGACCGCGCTCTCGGCGTTNCTGGGCGGCGGCGGTGGCGGCGCCGGCAGTCAGGCCATCATGTCCGCGCTGGGCGTCGGCGCCCAGGTCGGTATCCTGCTGCCGTTCTCGCGCACCCAGGAAAGCGAGGCCGATACCATCGGGCTGGAACTAATGGCCCGGGCCGGCTTTGACCCCCGCGCCGCGGTCCAGCTGTGGCAAAACATGAGTCNGGCCTCCAATGGCGAGGAGCCCAGCGAGTTNATGTCGACCCACCCCTCGAACCAGACCCGTATCCAGGGCCTCGAGTCCCACATGAACCNGGCNCTGGCGCTCTATCAGCAGACCTCGAACCGGCCGAACTGCACGCATCCATAAGNCACGTGCGGGTTTCGTGTGAGCCCGCGCTAACCGTTCGTCCGATACGCCTATCGGGTATCTTGCGGGGGCTTGCCATTCGGGTAGACTCAATGTAGGGCGGCTGGNCTCAGCCGTGTTCCGTTGGTCTTAGTTTTGGTGTCATTGACGGGTCCGGACGGTTTTACAAGTAATGACACGTGTTTTATGAGCTGAGATCAGTCGTGACGAATATTTACGTTGGCAANCTGTCGTGGAGCTCCACGGACGACGACCTGCGCAGCGCCTTCGAGGCGTTCGGCGAAGTCACCTCCGCCAAGGTGATCATGGATCGCGAAACCGGCCGCTCCCGCGGTTTCGGCTTCGTCGAGATGCCGAACGACAACGAAGCGCGTGAAGCGATCGACGGNATGAACCAGAAAGACCTGCAGGGCCGCTCCCTGCGCGTGAACGAAGCCCGCGNGCGCGAAGAACGCCCGCGCGGCCCGCGTCGGTTTTAACACCACGCGATAGCGGTCCTCGGGCCGACGCTTCCAAAAAGCCGGCCCTATTTTCGTGGCCGGTTTTTTTGCGGTCCGCGAATAAACGCCAATAAGCGCGAATGAATACAGGCGGTTTTTTATCCGCCGATGGACGCCGATGTAGCGCAGATAACTTCTGTGGCGTGCACGCCACCGCGTCGTCGTCGCTCGCGCAGGCCCGTGAAGGCCCGCAAGATGAATTTTAGTGGCGTTTCATCTTGTCTTTTCATCTGCGTCAATCGGCGTCCATCGGCGGATTGTCTTCCTGCCATTCGCGTTCATTCGTGCACGATATGAAAAGAACACGCCTCATGACCCGGCCGTGAACACCGAAACGGGCAGGCGAAGATCGGTACCCGGCAGCCGCAGCCGCCGATACAGCACGTAGACAAACAATAACGGGTTGGTGGCACGGATATCGGCAAGCGGCGCCCGGTCGGCGCTGTCGATCAGGCCACGAGCAACCAGTGCGTCCAGACGCACGCGCTCGGCCACGATGGATTCGGGATAACCGCTGCCATAAACCAGGTGATCGTAGAACTGTGGGTGTTGCAGCAGGCCCACGAGCAGATCCCGGCCGTCGTCGGTCGCGATCAACCCGCCCAGATTGATCGTCAGGCCGGCCCGCCCGCGGTACTGGCGCAGCAGGGCGAGCAGTTCGGGCATCAAGACCTGCCCGGCCGGGCCCAGCGATTCGCCCAGACGCAGCTCGACGGGCACATCGCGATCCAGCAGCGCGGCTACGCTGGCCGGGGCAATCCAGGTCCGCGCGCCCAGCCGATCGGTAACGGCCCCTACGTTCAACGACACCGTCATGCCGGTGTCGGCCAGCACGGGCGTGATCGCACGCACGGCCGGGCCGGCGGGGTCGATATGCTGTGGCCCCGGCCACCAGGCCAGACGGCGGATTCCGTCATCGGCCCAACGCGCCAGCCGCTGTGCGGCCTTGGGCGCGCCGGGATGAATCGACACGGCGGCCGCCAGC
>PBAO01000026.1 GCA_002715985.1 Lysobacterales bacterium
CGCCCCCGGCGGCCGGTGCGCGTTGATACCAGCCGCCGTACTCGCCGTCGCGCAGCAGCTCGGCCAGGGCGGTCACGCCATGGGCAGCCATCGACGCCGCGCCGGGCACGCCGGCCATCGCGGCCAGGCTATAACAATGAGTGTGACGGGCCGTGACCAGCGTATCGGCCGCGGCGTCCTCGGCCAGCCGGCCGTGGATGTCCAGCGGCGCAAAGCCGCCCCCCGGCAGGGCCGCAGCACGATAGAAATGCAACAGCCGCAGGCCTTCCTGGTCCAGCCATAGTCGATGGACGGGCTGGTCGATCCAGCGCGCGCCGGGGGCCGGGTTGGCATGTTCTAACGGGTCGATGACGGACACGCACACTCCTTGAGCGAGACACGCCGACGACGATCCCTGTCGGCGTAAAAAAGCTAACCGTTGACGACAATACCGCCGTTGGGATGCAGTGTCTGCCCGCTCATGAATGACGCATCCCGGCTGGCCAGAAACACGAAGCACGGCCCCAGTTCGCTCGGTTGGCCGCAGCGGCCCATGGGCGTGTTGGCGCCGAAGTTCTGGACCATCTCCGGGTCGTGCGCGCCCAGTGTGGCCGGCTGCAGAGGCGTCCAGACCGGCCCGGGAGCCACCGCGTTCACCCGAATGCCATGCCCGACCACCTGATTCGACAGGCTACGGGTAAAGGCAATGATCGCGCCCTTGGTCGCCGAGTAATCGACGAGAAAATCCGGGCCGATATAGGCATTGACCGAGGCGTTGTTGATGATCGTGTCACCGGCGGTCATATGCGCCAGTGCGGCCTTGGCCAGATAGAACTGGCTGTGCATGTTGGCCGCGAACGTGTCTTCCCATTTCGCGTCGGGCAGGGTGGTCAGGTCGGTATTGACCCATTGCGTGCCGGCGTTGTTGACCAGGATATTGAGCCCGCCCAGTACCTCGATCGTCTCGGCCACCGTGGCCCGGCAGGTGTCGGCATTGGCCAGATCACCAGGGATCAGGTGACAGCGCGCGCCCTCGGCCTCGACCCGGCGCTTGGTCTCTTGCGCGTCTTCGGTCTCACTGAGATACGCCACGGCCACATCCGCGCCTTCGCGGGCGAAATGGATGGCCACCGAGCGGCCGATGCCCGAATCGGCCCCGGTCACGAGTGCCACCTTGTCGGTGAGCTTGTCCGCGCCTTTATAGCCGTCGCGGATCATCTCGGCGGCCGGCTGCAAGGCGGCCTCGCTGCCAGGTAGTTCCTGGGATTGTGCGGGGATATTGGGTTGGTCGGACATGACGGTCTGCAAAGCGCTGGAAACAGGCGCTCAGTCTGCCCGTTTCGTGGGCTATGCAGCCATTGGTAGAACTACCCGACCGACTCGGCCACCCGAGCGATTGCCCGCTCCAGGCGTGCCATGCCCTCCACGATATCGGCTTCGGGGATGATCAGGCTGGGCGCAAAGCGCAGCACGCCCGGCCCGGCCACCAACAGCATCACGCCTTCATCGATGCCCGCGGCCAACGTATCGCGCCCGGCCTCACCAAAGCGGGCGTTGAATTCCGCCCCCATCAAAAGCCCCAGGCCCCGGATCTCGGCGAAACAGTCGTACTTGGCATCAATGGCTTCCAGATGCTTGCGAAACAGCGCGTGGCGCTCGGCGACACCGTCCAGCACCTCGGGCGTGTTGATGGTCGATACCGCGGCCTGGCCCACGGCACAGGCCAACGGATTACCGCCGTAGGTCGAGCCGTGCGTGCCGACCACGAACACCTCGGCCACACGCTCGGTGGTGAGCATCGCGCCGATAGGAAAGCCGCCGCCCAGCGCCTTGGCACTGGTCAGGATGTCCGGCGTCACGCCGTAATGCATATAGCCGTAGAGATGCCCGGTTCGGCCCACGCCGCACTGCACCTCGTCGAAGATCAACAGCGCGTTATGGGCATCCGCCAGGGCGCGCAGGCCTTCCAGGAACGCCGGCGTGGCCGGTGTCACGCCGCCTTCGCCCTGCATGGGCTCGACGATGATCGCGCAGGTATTGTCATCGACCAGCTCGCGCGCCGAATCCAGATCGTTGTATTGCCCGTGCACGATGCCGCCCGGGATTGGCCCGAAGCCTTCGGTGTACTTCGGCTGGCCGCCGACCGACACCGTGAACCACGTCCGCCCATGGAATGACTGGCGAAACGACACGATCTTGTCCTTGGCCGGGCCGTAATGATCATGGCCATAACGCCGCGCCAGCTTCAGCGCGGCCTCGTTGGCCTCACCGCCGGAATTACAGAAGAACACCTTGTCGGCAAACGTCGCCTCGACCAGCGTCTTGGCCAGCCGCAGCGCCGGCTCGTTGGCATAGACATTGGACAGATGCCAAAGCTGCTCGCCCTGGGTCTTCAATGCCTCCACAAGGGCCGGATGCGCATGCCCCAACGCATTCACCGCAATGCCCCCGGCAAAATCCACGAACTCACGCCCGTCCTGATCCCACAGCCGGCTGCCCTCGCCGCGCACCGGAATGGTCGCCTGCGGGTTGTAGTTGGGCAGCATGTAGGTGTTGAAATCGTCGCGGGTCGGGGTCCAGGTCATGGTCTTCGTCCAATGGGCAGACAAGTGTGCGCGGGCGGTATTGTGGCGCGTCCGAGGCGCGCGGTCACGGAACACCCTCGAGCTGTTATCGGGATCGGCACTCAAGGTCTGCCCGAATCGGCTCGAGCGCCATGTCCGGCGGATGGATCCGCACGAGATCACGCCGAGCGACTGGAGCCGGAACCTCTCGCGCGGTGTCAGCACGGCGAAGCCGGAGCCCGAGATCGATCTGGCCGGCGTGCAGGAGAAACTGATGTCGATCGAGCGCGACATCGCCGACGCAGTGGCCCGGCACAACGCATTTCTCGAAGCGATTGGGGGCTGCGGCTACCGGGGCTGCAGATACCAACTGGTCTTGTCAGGATGCCTAACGATTCGACGTGGCGCGGCGTTTTCAGGTTGGGGAGTCGTCGACCGGGGGGCGGTCAGCCTGAGCCGCGGGTTGAAGCGACGAACTGGGCTTCGGGCGTGGTGTTTCGTCGCATGGGGCCAGCCAGCCGCTCGGTGAAAAGACACAGACCGACAAGATGACAGACCGCCTATGAGCGATCGGATCGGGCCACGGAGGCGGGCGGTGAGCGCACGCGTGGAAAACGGCGTGCCGAACACCTGTAGGGACCGCAGGTGATGGCGTCGGCACGCCGGGGAAGCGTTCAGCCGGCCTGCCTGCCGAGCGACGCGGCAGACAGGCGGTTGAAGCAGGCGCTCAATCAGTTGAGGAAGCCGGCCTCGTTGAACATGTTCCACTCGTTGTCGTTCCAGATGCCGTCGTCGTTGGCATCGTATGACGTGTAAACGCCGTCGTAGAGCTCGTACGAGTCGAGATAGCCGTCGTTGTTGTAGTCGTAATAGGTATAGGTCCCGTCGAACGGCCCGTCGTCGAATTCGGACTCGTCGATCAGGCCATCGCCATTGACGTCCCAGTCGCTGTACGTGCCCCAGTCGCTAATGCTGCCGAAGTATTCGTCCTTCGTGATCGTGTTGTCGCCGTTGTTATCCAACTGATCGAAAGACGCGGCGAATACGGTCGTTGCGCTCAGCGCGAGCATACCGGTCAGAACCAATTTCTTGAGCATTTTCATGACTCCAGTTTGAAACGAGCACCAGGCGTCGTGCCCGGTAACCAGCACCCTGTGCATGGTTTATTAACCGAATCTTAGTGCAGTGGTCGTGCCGGGATGTGGTTCAATACTCGGGCGGTTCAGGCTCGGTGTCTTATGCGCATACTGTTGATCGAGGATGACGAGGTGTTGGGCGAAGGACTGTCGGCCGCGCTAGCGTTGGACGGCCATCGTGTGGATTGGCTTGTCGACGGACGCGCGGCCTGTCAGGCGTTCGATGCCGATGCGTTCGACGGTGTGATTCTCGATCTGGCGCTGCCGGATATCGACGGTGAGCGTATTCTTTCTCATTGGCGTGATCGCGGTGTGGCGGCGCCCGTGCTGGTGTTGACGGCGCACGCCGCGAGTCGGGACTGCGTGGATGTTCTGAATGCCGGCGCGGATGACTATGTGGCCAAGCCGGCTCGATCGGCAGAGATCGAGGCCCGCCTGAGAGCGCTGGTGCGCCGCTCGACCGGCTATGCCGACGAACGGCGCGAGGTCGGGGATTTGTGCATGGATATCGGCCGGCGGTCCGTGACCTGCGCCGGGCAGCCCGTCGTGTTGTCGGCCTATGAGTTCGTGGTGCTCCAGGCGTTGCTGGACCGGGCTGGCGGCCCGGTGCCGCGCGAGCGGCTGCAGTCATTGCTGTATGGCTGGTCGGATGGCCCGGAGAGCAACAGTCTCGAGGTGCTGATTCATCGTCTACGCCAGAAAATCGGCAGCGCGCGGATCGCCACGGTGCGTAACATCGGTTATCGAGTCGTCGCGTGAAGATCGCGGCCATAAGTCTTCATGTTCGTCTTGCCGGGTTATTGTTTCTCATGCTGTGTGTGGCGGCCGCGATCCTGTTCGTGGACGCACGACACAATGCGCGCGAGCTGGCCGCCATGGACATCGACTCGCGCTTGCAGCAGACGGCCATCACGCTGGCCTCGGCCAGCAGCGGTTTGCTCGAGCGCTTTCAGAACTCCGGCCGGCTCCACGACACGCGTATCTCCGGGCTGATCGTCGACGACTCGCCCGGACGCTCGGTGAATACGCCCGTATTCGCCTTGCGACGAAACGATGGCGAACTCGTTCTTCGCAGTATCGGCTTTCCCGAGCAGCTCGAGCCGGCTCGGCCCGGATTTTCCAGGCGTACCCTGGACGGGCAGCGCTGGCGGATCTTCTCCACGCCGATCGATACGGCCGATCTGATCATTCAGGTGGCGATCGACCCGGTCGCCGAACGGAATCGGGCGGAGGTTTTCGAAAAACGGCTTCAGCAGTATTTGTTCTGGCTCTTTCTGGCGCTGGCGATCGTGGGATTGCTCATGCTCTGGCGCGGCCTGGCGCCGATCCGTCAATTACAGCGTGTGCTCGGCCAGATCGATGTCCATCATCCATCGCCAACCGGCTTGTCGCCCGCGGCTCTGCCCAGAGAATTGGCCGGGCTCGTCAGGGTGATCGATGCGTTGCTGTCGCGTCTGGGGCGCGTTGTCGAGCGTCAGCGTGTCTTTGCAGCTGCGGCCAACCACGAGTTCCGGACGCCGCTGGCCGGCTGCCAGAGCCAGGTCGACTTTCTGCGTCGAACGCACGACCCGAGCCATCGCGAGGCCGCGCTGGACCGCATCGATGAGCGTATTACGCACATGACGCATCTGGCCGCGCAATTACAGCAGCTGGCCGAAGCCAGCCAGCTGGGTATCGATACACGCGATGTTCACCTGGCGCCAATCGTGCGCCAGGTGATCGCCATGCGTCACGCCCAGGCCCATGCAAAGAGCGTCTCGCTGGGCGCCACCGTCTTGCCCGACGATATCGTGGTTCGGGGCGAGCCGACGCTGCTCCAGAGCTTGATCGATAATCTTCTGGGCAACGCGATCGAGGTAGCGCCCATGAACACGTGCGTCGATGTGCAGCTTGAGCGACAGGAGACATCGGTTTGGCTGCGTATCCTCGACGCAGGCCCCGGCACCCGGGCACACGAGGAACGTCTCTTCGAGCCGTTCTTCAGAGTCGAAAAAGCCACGCCCGGCACCGGCCTGGGGCTTTCGATCGTACACGCCGTGGCCGATGCGCATGGCGCGGAGGTTTGGTTCGACAACACGGGGCCCGAGCACTCGGTCGTGGTGTCCTGGCCGACCGACAACAGCGCCAGTCGCGGGCGCGGCTGGCAATCTGGCGCTTTGTGAGATGGGCCTGATGGTCTGTTGTGCGCACGCCGTGCCACCGTTGCGGCGGGCAGGCCGGGCGGGATACGACAACGGCTTTGCGGGATCGGCTATCGTGCGTGGCAGTCGGTACGTATCTAGAGCATGCGATGAGTGCGAGCGTTGGGCCCGGCCTGTGCATCGGCGTGGATGGCGGGGCGAGCAAGACACGAGTGGTGGTGCTGAATGGCGATGGGCGCTGTCTCGGTGAGCGCATCGGGCCGGCCAGCAGCCTCAACGGCCATGCGGCACAGGCCTGGCCGCGGATCCGCCAGCTCGTGGCGGCCATCGCCCCGGATATGGCCTGGGCGACAGCCCACGTTGTCGTTGGTATCGCCGGCATCGAGTTGGAGGCCGCGCGGGCGCGGTTTCTGGCCGAGGCACCGCCGGCGGCATCGCTCGAGGTCCTGTCGGATGCCCACACGGCCTGTCTGGGGGCCCATGACCTGGGCGACGGCGCCATCGTTTCGATCGGAACGGGCGTGATCGGTTTTGCCACGCGTTCAGGGCAGACCCATCGCGTGGCCGGCTGGGGATTTCCTCACGACGATGCCGGCAGCGGGGCCTGGCTGGGTCTGGCCGCGGTATCGCATGGGCTGGCGGCAGCCGACGGGCGTTGCCCGGCCGATGCGTTGTCGGCAGCTGTGCTGGCGCCGCATGCCGGTGACGCAACGGCCTTGTCGCAGTGGGCCTGTAACGCACGCGCCGGGGATTTCGCGGCCCTGGCGCCGTGTATCGTGGCCGCGGCTGACAACGCCTGCCCGGCCGCTGTTGCCTTGCTGAATCGTGCGGCTGTGCAGATCGATGCCATCATCACCGCGCTGGCCGCCGGCGACTCGTCGCTGCCGCTAGCGCTGACCGGCGGGCTGGCCGATACGCTGGCCCCGCGCCTGGGGCCGGCATCACGGGCCGGACTCGTCGCCCCGCGCCACTCGCCCGCCATGGGCGCTGCGCGGCGGGCCGAGCAACACGCGAGCCACTGATCCATGACTGAGCCAGGCGCGATCACGAGTACACGCTGGCAGCTGCGTGGTGCCCGCGTGCATGGCGATATCGACAGGCGTTGCCTGTCGATCGACGACAGCCTTGTCACCGGCGCGGATGATGCGACCCTGCCTGGCATCGAGCTGCCCGCTGACTGGCACGTGGTGCCCGGCTTCATCGATGCCCATATCCATGGCGCGATGGGGGCCGACGTCATGGACGCCAGCGCCGAGGCCCTGACACGCATCGCCGCGTATCTGCCGGCCGAGGGCACGACCTCGTTTCTGGCCACGACCATGACCGGGGCGCCCGCCGCCATCGAGGCAGCGCTGCGGGTGGCAGGCGCCTACGACAGCCCGCCGGGCACGGCCGAGATGCTGGGCGTGCATCTGGAAGGCCCGTTCGTGAACGCTGATAAAGCCGGTGCGCAGCCGGCCGAGTACATTACGGCGCCGGATATCGATCGTTTCGAGCGCTGGCAGGCGGTGAGCGGGCAGCGGATTCGGGTGGTGACATTGGCGCCCGAGGTGCCGGGTGGCGATGCGTTGATCACGCACCTGGCCGCGAGCGGCGTGCGGGCCTCGATCGGCCATTCGGCCTGTAGCGCGGCCCGGGCCGAAGCTGCGATCGCCGCCGGCGCGTCTCGCGGCACGCATCTGTTCAATGCCATGAACGGTCTGCATCACCGCGAGCCCGGGGCGGCCTGTGCGCTGCTCGCCAACCCGGCCGCACGCGCTGAAATCATTGCCGATGGGCACCACGTAGCCCCTGCGATGGTGAACCTGGCTTATCGCACGGCCGGTGCCACCGGCCTCATGGCCATTACCGATGCCATGCGGGCCAAAGGCCTGGGCGACGGCGCGTACACGCTCGGCGGCCAGCCCGTGATCGTCGAGCACGGCCAGGCGCGGCTGGCCGACGGCACGCTGGCCGGCAGTATGCTGACCTTCGACCAGGCGTTTCGCAACCTGCGCGCCTACACCGGCTGTGGCATGGCCGAGGCGATCGCCATGACCAGTGCCAACGCCGCGGCCGATCTCGGCGTGGCAGACCGCAAAGGCCGTCTCGCGCCCGGGTACGATGCCGATTGCGTGGTGCTGGATGCCGCTTTCAACGTGCGCCTGACGATCTGTCGTGGCCGGATCGCCTATCGAGGACTGATCGAAGGCGCAGGCGTTTGACCCGGTGGGGCGCCCGAGGCCGCGGAGCGTGCGTTGTCGTATCGGCCCATCGTGCTGAATCAGGGGCGCTCGGGAGGGCTCGGGGCACCGGCGTGTTGGCTGCGAAACGCACTCGGTGTCTGGCCGGTGGCCTGGCGAAAACAGCGACAGAAATGGCTGGCGCTGGCATAACCCAGATCGAAGCAGATGTGGGTGATCGATTCGTTGCCCCGAGCCAGCCGCTCTCGAGCCTGCTCGATGCGTAGCGCCTGCTGAAACTGGCCCGGCGTGCAGCCTAGTTCGCGCTTGAACTGTCGATAAAGCTGGGCCTTGCTCAGGCAGGCGCATCGAGCCAGGGCCTGGCTATCGATGGGCAGGCTGATGTGCTGGCGCAGGTGCCAGAGTGCGGCGGCCAGGCCATGGCGGGGTGGCTCATCCGAGCGGGCGGATTCAAGCAGCAGGGCGCGGCTTTTCGTGCGCAGCATGCGGATCAACAACTCGTCCAGCGCCAGATCGATCAGCACGTCGCGGTCGCGGTGGTCATCGCAGTAGAGCCGCATCAGCCGATTGAGCAGGGCCTGCACCCGACCGCCGTGCGACACGTGCAACGCCTGCGGCGCAGCGGGCGCTTGCGGTGCGTGGCCGGCGCCGGGCGTGTCGTGTTCGAGGCGGTCGCAGACACGGCGCAGGTGTCGATGATCGATTTCGACGGTCATGCAGGTTGTCGGGCAATCCGGGCGGGCGTCGGGGAAATCGATATAGACCGGCTGGCCGGCGGCGATCACGAACGATTCGTTGGGGCAGAACTCGCGCGGCGTGGGCGTGGCACCGTGCATGATCTTGCGACCGTGAATCATGCCGCAGTACAGCAAATGGTTTGACGACAGCGCCACCCGGGCCGCCGGGGCATATGTGTCGTAGATCGACAGCTGCGAATTCTGGCCGGCGATGGCTACGCGGTTCTCGATCAGTTGATCGGGATTGCCCCGTTGCCGGGCAACGCGTTTGGCGGTGGTCAACATCGGCATCCGTGGTGGCTGAGTGAGACTGAAGAACAATGCTTTGCGACTGAGCGACAAGTCGGACTGGCTTGGGCGCGCTAGCGTTGATCAACGCAGCGCAATGCGTGTCCAGACGAGTGACTATCAATTGTTGCGGGAGTGCAATCATGCTTTATGCCAATCCGGGCCAACCCGACGCCCTGATCGACTTTGCCGATCGATATGACAACTTCATCGACGGTGACTGGCAGGCGCCCCAGGACGGGCGCTATCTCAGCAACGTCACCCCGGTGACCGGGGCGATATTCTGCGAAGTGCCGCGTTCTGGCGCCGCCGATATCGAGACCGCGGTCGCGGCGGCAAACAGGGCCGCGCCGGCCTGGGCCGCCACACCGGCTGCCGAGCGTGCCCGATTGCTGCTCCAGGTGGCCGACCGCATCGAGGCGAATCTCGAATCGCTGGCCGTGGCCGAGAGTTGGGACAACGGCAAGCCCGTGCGCGAGACACTGGCCGCCGATATGCCGTTGATGGTCGATCATTTTCGTTACTTCGCCGGCTGTATTCGTGCCCAGGAGGGCGGGATTTCCGAGATCGACGAAAACACGGTGGCTTATCACACCCACGAGCCGTTCGGCGTGGTCGGGCAGATCATTCCCTGGAATTTCCCCTTGTTGATGGCCGCCTGGAAGATCGCCCCGGCGCTGGCGGCCGGCAACTGCAGCGTGCTCAAACCGGCCGAGCAGACGCCGGCCTCGATCTGCAAACTGCTCGAACTCATCGGCGATATTCTTCCGCCGGGCGTGCTCAATGTCGTCCACGGGCTGGGCGCTGAAGCAGGGGCGGCTCTGGCCGAGCATCCCGATGTGGCCAAGCTGGCCTTCACCGGCTCGACCCCGGTCGGCAGCCGCATCATGGGCAATGCGGCCAAGCGCATCGTGCCGGTCACGCTCGAGCTGGGCGGGAAATCGCCCAATGTGTTCTTCGCCGATGTTCTCGAGCGCGGCGAGGCCTTCATCGATAAATGCGTCGAAGGCCTGATGATGACGTTTCTCAATCAGGGCGAAGTCTGTACCTGTCCGTCACGCGCGCTGATTCAGGAGGCCGCCTACGAGCCACTCATGGAACGGGCCATCGCACGCGCGAAAACGCTGCGACAGGGCCATCCGCTGGACACCGACACCCAGATCGGCGCCCAGGTCTCGCGCGAGCAGTTCGACAAGATCATGTCCTATATGGAGGTCGGTCGCGATGAGGGCGCCGAGCTGTTGCTGGGCGGCAAGGCCGCCAACCTGGGCGGGGATCTGGCCGGCGGGTTCTATATCGAGCCCACGATGTTCAAGGGCCGCAACGACATGCGGATCTTCCAGGAAGAGATCTTCGGCCCCACGCAAGCGATCGCGACGTTTTCGGACGAGGCCGAGGCCATAGGTATTGCCAACCATACCGAGTTCGGCCTGGGGGCCGGCGTCTGGACCGGTGATATCAATCGCGCACATCGCGTGGGCCGCGCGATTCAGGCCGGACGGGTCTGGGTGAACTGCTATCACCAGTATCCGGCACACGCCGCCTTCGGCGGCTACAAGCGTTCGGGCATCGGGCGCGAGACCCATAAACAAGCGCTGGGCCACTATCAGCAGACCAAGTGCCAATTGGTGTCGTACTCGGACGGGCCGGTCGGCCTGTTCTAGACGCGCCCGGCGTTGACGGGCCGGCTGCGCCGGCCCGCGTCGCGAGCGCGATTGGCCACGACGACGGCCGCGCTCGGCCGCCTATCCGCTGCGATGTGGTCATCCGGCCCGGCCGCGATGCGCTGTGGCAGCGAGGCTGCGTGTGTTTTTTGGGCGGCCCGAACGGACACGACAAGCCAGGGCGATCGACGCCGATCATCCGCCGGGTCGATATGGCTGGCAGAGATTTTGCAAGGCATCAACCATGAGCAATTATCGATATACGCTGGGGGATCGAACCTGGCGCTTTTCCGGTCTGGCCGAGGTGATGGCCAAGGCCACACCGGCGCGCTCGGGGGACCGTCTGGCCGGCGTGATCGCCGAGACGGCCGAGGAACGGGTGGTGGCCCAGATGGTGCTCGCCGAGCTGCCGTTGAAAACCTTTCTCGAGGATCTGCTGATTCCCTACGAGGCCGATGAGATCACGCGGCTGATCGTGGACAGCCACGACACACAGGCGTTTGCGCCGATCGCGCATCTCACCGTGGGTGATTTTCGCAACTGGCTGCTGAGCGACGACACCACGGCCGAGGTAATCGCGGCCGTGCGGCCCGGTATCACGCCGGAGATGGCCGCGGCCGTGGCCAAGATCATGCGCAATCAGGATCTGATTCTGGTGGCCCGCAAATGTCGTGTGATCACCGCGTTTCGTAGCACCATTGGCAAACCGGGCCATCTTTCGACCCGTCTGCAGCCCAATCACCCCACCGATGACCCGACGGGCATCGCCGCGAGCATTCTCGACGGCCTGCTCTATGGCAACGGTGATGCCGTGATCGGGATCAATCCGGCCACGGACAACGTCGCCCAGTCGATCCGCCTGATGCAGATGCTGGACGAGGTCATCCACAAATACGACATTCCGACGCAGTCCTGTGTGTTGACCCACGTGACCAACACGCGCGAGGCGATCGAGGCCGGGGCGCCGGTGGATCTCGTGTTCCAGTCGATCGGCGGTACCGAGGCCACGAACACGAGTTTCGGATTCGGGCTGAACGATCTGGCCGAAACCCGCGACGCCGCGCTTGCACTCGAACGCGGCACGGTCGGCAACAACGTCATGTATTTCGAGACCGGGCAGGGCAGCTCGCTTTCGGCCGGTGCCCACCACGGACTGGATCAACAGACGTGCGAGGCGCGAGCCTATGGCGTGGCCCGGCATTTCGATCCGTTGCTGGTCAACACGGTCGTGGGCTTCATCGGCCCGGAATATCTATACGACGGCAAGGAGATCATCCGCGCGGGGCTGGAGGACCACTTCTGCGGCAAGCTGCTCGGTGTGCCGATGGGCTGTGACGTGTGCTACACCAATCACGCCGAGGCCGACCAGAACGACATGGACACCCTGCTGACGCTGCTCGGCGTTGCCGGGGTGAATTTCGTCATGGGCATTCCGGGCTCGGACGACATCATGCTCAACTACCAGACCACGTCCTTTCACGACGCTCTCTATGCCCGGCGCGCGCTGGATCTGGCTCCGGCGCCGGAGTTCGGCGACTGGCTATCGCGCGCCGGCATCTTCACCGACGGGGCCGATTATCGACTGGCCGAGACGCTGCCGAAGGCGTTTGCCCAATCGTTGGACCAGCTGCCCGAAGGTGCCGATCATGGCTGAGCCCTTCGACACGGCACCGGCCGCCCGGCATGATCATGTCGTCGACAACCCGTGGCGCAAACTGCGGGCGTTCACGGATGCCCGCATCGGGCTGGGCCGGGCCGGTATCAGCCTGCCGACAGCCCGATTGCTGGAGTTTCAGCTCGCCCACGCCCAGGCCCGCGATGCCGTGCATCTGCCGCTGGATGTCGAAACGCTCTGCGATGCCCTGGCGGATCCGCCGACCCCATGGCCGCGCGGTGCGCCGGTTCGCCTGCACAGCCAGGCCGCTGATCGGATCACCTATCTTCAGCGCCCGGACTATGGCCGCCGGCTCGACGACGACGCTCGGGCCGCATTGAGCGAGGCCGCCAGCGGCAACGGCTATGATCTGGCCGTCGTCGTGGTCGACGGGCTGTCGTCGCATGCCGTAGCCAGCCATGCCGCGCCGTTCATCCGGGCGATGGCCGCCGAGCTGGCCGCCGACAGTGATCACGACTGGCGAGTGGCCCCGTTGACCGTGGTCGAGCAGGGGCGGGTGGCCATCGGCGACGAGGTCGGCGAGATACTGGGCGCGGACTGCGTCGTGGTGCTGATCGGCGAGCGGCCCGGCCTGTCCTCGCCCGACAGTCTCGGCCTGTATCTCACCTGGGCGCCGCGGGTCGGCGTGACCGACGAGAAACGCAACTGTATCTCCAACGTCCGTCCGGCGGGGCTCGGCATGGCCGATGCCGCACGACGTCTGTTCTATCTGCTGGGCGCAGCCCGGCGTGACCGAGCCTCCGGGGTCACGTTGAAGGACCGCAGTGACGACGCGGTGCTCGATCACGACACCGATCAGACGAATTTTCTCACCCGATAACCGGCCGACAAGGCAGGTGGGGCCGACGGCCGGTCACACCGACGCGTCCGACGAGATGCTGCTCGCCGCAACGCTGCGAAGGCCGTGGCGTGCCGGCGGGCGGCATGGCGTGCCTGCCCGGGCGTGGTTCGATATCCATCGCGACAGCCGTTGCTGTTGCATAGCGAGGACAAGATGACACAGGACACCGTTGATTCGTCATACCTGGCCAAGCGCCAGCTCCGATCCGGTACCGCCGGCCCGGTGCTGCTGGCCGGCCTGGGCATAGCGGGCGTGATCTCCGGTGATTTCGCCGGCTGGAATTTCGGTATCGGGCAGGCCGGCTGGGGCGGTTTCGTGATCGCGGCGGTCCTGATGGGGGTGATGTATTTCTCGCTCGTGCTGTCGCTGGCCGAAATGAGCGCGGCCATCCCCGCGGCCGGCGGGGGCTACAGCTTTGCCCGGCAGGCCATGGGCCCGGCGGGCGGCTATCTGACCGGGCTGGCCGTGCTCATCGAATATGCTCTGGCGCCGGCGGCGATCGTGATATTCATCGGATCCGCGGTGGCCGAGCTGACCGGCCTGGACGGGCCGTTGGTCTATGCCACGTTCTATGTCGTGTTCATCGGCATCCATCTGGCCGGCGCGGGTGAGGCGCTCAAGGTCATGCTNGGCATCAGCGCGCTGGCGGTATTCGCTATCCTGGCCACGGCAGCTGCGCTCGTCGGCGACTTCGACAGCGCCAACCTGTTCGATATCGCGCCGACCGAGGCGATGGGCGCTTCGAGGTTCCTACCCTACGGCTGGTATGGCATCTGGGCGGCCTTGCCGTTCGGCATGTGGCTGTTTCTGGCCGTGGAAGGGGTGCCGCTGGCCGCCGAGGAAGCCAAGAACCCGGCGCGCGACGTACCGCGCGGCATCATTGCCGCCATGTGTTTTCTGATCTTCACGGCCATTCTGGTGACCGTGCTTCTGGCCGGCGCGGCCGGCGCGAAGACGATCGGTGCTTCGGGCGTGCCGCTGGTCGAGGCACTGCGCGAGACCGGCAGCACGAAGCTGGCCATGCTGGTCAACGTGCTGGCGCTGGCCGGGCTGGTCGCTTCGTTCTTTTCCATCATCTACGGCTATAGCCGACTCGTGTTCGCACTCTCGCGCGCCGGCTATCTGCCCCGGTTCCTGTCGCTGACGAGCCGGCGCAAGGCGCCGACGTGGGCACTTGTCGTGCCCGGCGTGCTGGGGTTTCTGGCCTCGTTGTCGGGCGCCGGCGATCGCATGCTGGCGATGGCGGTGGTCGGGGCAACGCTGTCCTATGCGCTCATGGCCGCAAGCCATATCCTGCTGCGTGTACGACAGCCGGCGCTGGCGCGGCCCTATCGGACGCCCGGCGGCAAGATCACCTCAGGCGTGGCGCTCGTGCTTGCGCTCGTCGCGTTGACCGGCGTATTTGCCTTCGACCCGATCGCGTTCGCCTACACGCTCGTCATCTTTGCCCTGGGCGCGGCCTATTATGCGTTCCACGGTCGATATCATCTGGTGGCCAAATCCGCCGACGAAGAGTTCGCTCTGCTGGCCCGCGCCGAAGCCGGCCTTGACGACCGTTGAAGGGTGTCTCGTGATGGCCGGATCATGCTCGTGGCTGACCCGCAGCCACAACGATGCCGTGCACCGGCTCGCAGGCGTTGCGCGTAGACGGGCGATGATCCGGCGGTTGCAGCAAGACGATATCGGTGGCTGTCGATCCTATGGCGAACGCCGTATCGTTTCCTGTTCGAGATTGTCGTCGGCGGCGATCTCGGCCTCGGAGTACCGCAGGCGTCGCGGGTTCTTGTTCGAGTAGCGTGTATCCTGATCGGAGAAATACGGCGAACCGGCGTCATCGGACTGGCTGTAGCTGACCAGGCCATAGGCTTCGGGGCCCTGATCGGTGAAGGCCAGGCCGAAATGCCAGCTGGTGCCGCGGGCGATCGACCAGCCTTCGCCCTCTTCGGCTGATAGCTGGCCCGACTGTGGCAGGATGGCCTCGGGGGCAACGCGGACATAGCGCGTACCTTCTTCGACCGGGCTGGTGTCAGGTTCGACGATATTGAAGCCGCCTTCGATGTTCTGGGTGCCGGGCCAGGGGATACGCGGGCCGGCGTACTGGGCCGCGCCGCCCGGCCGCCCGGAGGCGGACTGGCGCTGGTACTGCACGCTGGCAAGCGGGGCGTTGTAGGCGATGCCGGCGGTATCCAGTGTATTCAGACCGCGGGCCAGCGCGCCGAGCATGGCGTCGCTGGCGGCATCGCCGGCCAGCGGGGCCGGGGTGTTCGGCGTGGTGGCCGGGGCGTCGGGGTTGAAGGCCACGCTGAGCTCGCGGTTCAGCTCGGGCGTGAATTCGGCGATGAATACCCGAAAGACCTGGGCGCCGGTGCTGTCGTTGTCGAAAACGCCGTTCCAGCCGGCCAGCGCTGCACAGCCGTCAGCCACGCGGCGGGAATTACCGTCGCCGGTGTCGATGGCGGTATCGCCCGCAGCGTCACAACGTTCCAGCAGGGCAGGCAGCAGCGTTTCCGCGTAGTAGGCGCGGTTGGAGTATAGCGTGTCGATGATCTCGCGAGCCGTGAATTTGCCATCCTCGCCGCCGGGCTGGACGTTGGACAGCCCGGCATCCGTGGGGTTATCGAGTAGCCGCAGGCTCATCCGCGTACGCGGCGACAGCGGCTGGCCGACCGGGCCGAACAGCGGCGAGTAACCGGTGAGCAGCGCCTCCGGATTGGTCACCCAGAAGCTGTCGTTGGCGTTCTGGACATAATCGGCGCGCTCGAGCCTGGGCTGGCTGTCATAAGGCACACGCCCGTTGCAATCGCCTTCGACCCAGTCGTCTCGCGAGGTACTGCCATCCAGCAGGGTCACGCCGGCCTGATAAAGCCCGGCCACCAGGGGGCTGGCCTGACGGCGTGCGGCCAGTGCGGCGAGTGCGGCTTCGGAGAGATACGGTGTGGCCGAGGCATCGATATAAAAAGCACGACCGGCGTCGTCGGCATAGACGGTATTGGTCCAGAGCACGCTGCCGCAGGCCTGGAACGGCGCCTTGAACTCATCGAGGTTCGAGGCCGAGCCCATGGCCAGCCATTGATCGATGGTCTGGCGGGCGGTGTCGGCATTGGCATCGCGATAGGTGTAGGCCACGCGTGTATCGTCGATCGCCTGGCCCCAGGCGGGCAGGTTGGCGTTGATGAGGTTGGCCGCCAGCATCGGGCCGTACTCGGAGTAATAGAACGTCTTGGTCAGGCGGGTCGGTGTCGGCGTGCCGTTGGCCACGTCGATGGTGATATCGCGCTGGGTGATGGGTCTGATTTCGCCGTCCTTCACGTAGGCCAGGTTGTCGCCTTTTGCAAGCGTGAGCTGATAGGCCGTGAAATGCCGGGCGGTGGAGACGGTATGGCTCCAGGCGACGTGCTCGTTGAAGCCGATCAGCGGAATCGCCACGCCGATCAGGGTTGCACCGTTGACGTTGTAGCGTCCGGGCACGGTGATCTGGCTCTGATAGAGCCGGCGATTGCCGGTATAAGGAAAGTGCGGATTGGCCAGCAGCGCGCCTCGACCGTTCTCGGTGTACTCGCTGCCCAGGCCCCAGGCATTGCTGGCGATATCGTGAACCGCCCAATCGCCGCTCTTGCCGATATCGGCCGGCGTGCCGCCGGTCTGGCCAAGGTGCGCCACGCGGTTGGCGTGGGTCAGATCGATACGAGTCTGGTCAGGCGTGGCCGGGCGCGGTGCCGGGTTCACACCGGGTGGGGCCGCTGAAAATGTCACACCGGTCACGAACTGATCGCCGCTGGCATACAGTGCGGTCAGTTGATAGTAGGCATAGAGCTGCTCGGGCGTGATCGGCTGTACCCAGTCGGCAGAAACGCATTTACCCGGCAGATCGGCCGGTGCGGTTTCGGCCACATACTTGTTATAGCCGGCGGCAAAGCCCGTGATCATGGCTTTTGAATCATCGCTCAAATCGTCGAACTTGGCTTCAGCCTTGTCGGCCAGCCCCAGCGCGCGATAGCTGAAATCCGTGATCACGTTGATATTGTCCGGCCCGGGGCCGTAGAACGCGGCTCGTCGGCCGGTGGCGCGCAGGATCGAATCCGCGATCAGGCACACGTTGTCGCGGGCCTGGACATAGCCTTCGCCAAAGCCGGCCGAGCCGAGATCGGCGGCCAGAATATGCGGTACGCCGTTGGTGGTGGTGCGAATGGTCGCGGCATAGCCGCCGGCAGGTACTTCCGGCGGCGTGCCGGGTTGGGCCTCGGCCATGCCGTCGCTGCCGGCGCGACTGCCGATATCGGTATTGTCGTCGTCCGAGCAGCCGGCTGCCGCCAACGCCAGAGCCAGGACAACTATCTGGATGCCGGCGCGCGCTCGCCGGTGCGTTCCATAGTGTGTATCGATCATGGCCTGTCCCCGACGTGTCTTTGTTGTCGAAAGCGTATGGCGATGACGCGTCGAGCGCGTCTACGACTTTCGACAGACCGCCAGGGCGGGCACGGCTCGTACGTTCATGTGTTTGATTCTTAACGGGCAGCGCGGCGCTTGGCGATATCGCGTCAGACCAAAGTCGGTATCGAAAACATGTCCGCCATGCGTCGTGTCGTTCAAATCGCGTCGATTTGCAAAGACACCGCGACCGGGCCGCGTTCGTTGTGCGGCCGCCCGGTGCTCGCTAGTCAGACAACAGGCCCTGCCTATCGCGGCGTAGCAGGCGTGCGCCGCGCTTGGCAAAAGCATCGGCTCGGTCCGGCGGATAGGGCGCTGGTCATGACAACGGTCTTGTCGAGGCGATGCTTCATGACGACCACGAACCAGCCGCTCAGGCGATCACGTGGTCCTCGCGCTTGAAGTTGCGGGCCATGCGCCGAAACATGAAGGTGAAACCGGGAAACATCGCCACTACGCGGCCCGAGCGGCTCTTGTACCAGCTGTTGCAGCCGCCGTTGTGCCAGACGGTGCGCGTCATCTCGTCGTGGACGTGCTCGGTGTAGCCGGCCTCGGCCTGAGGCGTGACCTCGATACGCCTGACATCGTCACTGCCCAGCACCCGCTCCACGCAGGCCATGATGTAGTCCATCTGGGCCTCGATCATGAAGATCGCCGAGGTATGGCCGATACCGGTATTGGGCCCGGTCACGATGAACAGATTGGGAAAATCGGGAATTGTGGTGCCCAGATAGGCACGCGGATAATCCGCCCAGAAATCGGCGAGCGTCTCGTCGTGCCGGCCCACCACGGGGTAGGAGATCATGCCGTCGGTGGCGTCATAGCCGGTGGACCAGACGAGCACGTCCAGATCGATCTCGTGGCCCTGTTTCGTGACCAGCCCGGAGCGCGTGACCTTGGCGATACCGTCGTCGGCGTCATGCAGGGTGACGTTATCGCGCNNNAGCGCCGGGTAGAGCGTGTTCGACAGGATGATGCGCTTGCAGCCGATGGTGAAATCCGGCGTGAGCTTGGCCCGCAGGTCGTCGTCGGGCACCTGTTTGTTCAGATGTTTCTCGGCTTTCTTCTGGGCAACCAGGTTGAGCATGGTGCGCGAATACTTGAACCCCACGATACGGGATTCCAGAGCCAGGTAGAGCACGCCGCGCAGCGTCTTGTAGATCGGCTTGAAGCCCAGCAGCCACCGTGTGAGGCGCCCGAACTTGCGATCCGGGCGCGGTATGACCCAGTGCGGGGTGCGCTGAAAGACATGCAGATGGCTCACATCGGGGGCGATCGCCGGGATCACCTGGGCCGCACTGGCGCCCGAACCGACGATGGCCACGCGCTTGCCGGCAAGTTCCACGTTGTGGTGCCAGTCGTTGGTATGGAACTGGGCGCCGATGAACGAGTCGCGGCCGGGCGTGTCGGGGATCTTGGGCGTGGACAGCGGGCCAGAGGCGTTGATGAGGATTCGCGCGTGAAGCGTTGGCGCGTCGGTGATCTCGATACGCCAGGTGGCGCTGTCTTCTTCCCAGACCACCTGCTCGACGTTGTGGTTCACCCGTGTTTTCTCGCGCAGGCCGTATTTGTCGATCACGTGATTCGTGTATTCGGCCAGCTCATCCTGCTCGGCAAACATCTGTGACCAGGGGTAGGGCTCGAACGACAACGAGTACAGCGGCGATTGCACATCGACCGCGGCCCCCGGGTAGCTGTTCTGGCACCAGGTGCCCCCCATGAAGTCACGCCGCTCGAGCATCAGGAAATCCGTGATGTCGCGCTTGATGAGGTTCACCGCGGCCGACTGGCCGCCGAATCCCGTGCCGATGATCACCACGGGCCAGATCTTGTTGCCGGAGTGCCGGGACGTCATAGGATCACCTTGGCAAATGCCATCAGACCGATTTGTGCGTCATCGGGCGCGGGGTCATCCCGCGACGACGCATCAGCCAGCCGACCACCTTGATACAGGCAGTCGGCAGCAGACGGGTCAGGATGTCCTGGGCCCGGCCGTCGCTGATCATGATACGGGCCCGATTCTTCTTGATGCCTTTAAGGATGATTGCCGCGGCCGCGTGGCGATCGGTGCCTTTCTGCAACATGCGATGGAACTTCTGAGTCGAGTCGTTGTGATAGTCGGCGTTGAGCGTGATGTTCGTGGCCACTGCGCCCGGGTGCACGGTATGCACCTGCACGTGTTCGGCCCCGCGCAGCCGATGCTCGGCGCGCAAGGCGTCGGTAAATCCGCGTACGGCGAACTTGGTCGTGCAGTAGGGCACCAGAAACGGCAGCCCCAGAATGCCCTGGCTGCTGGACAGGTTCACGATCGCGCCCGCACGGGATTTCATGATGTGCGGATGGGCCAGCAGCGTGGTGTGTACCACGCCCCAGTAATTGATACGGGTGATCCGCTCGAAGTCCTCGATCGAGAGCTCTTCGAAACCGCGATCCCCCAGAGCGATGCCCGCGTTGTTGATCAGGATATCGATACCGCCAAAGCGGGCCACGACGTCCTCTATGAAGCGGGAGACCGCGTCGCGATCGCCGATATCCACCTCGGCGCCGTAACAGCTGGCGCCGGTGGCCTCGACGGCACGCGTTGTTTCATCGAGCCGGGCGATATCACAGAAAGCGACCGTGGCCCCGGCCCGGGCCAGGGCGAGACACAACGCGTTGCCAATACCGTCGCCGCCGCCACCGGTGACGACTGCGATCTTGTTCTCGAGGCTTTCCATGGACGCATGGCTCATCCGAAAATACGTCTTGTTACATTAGAGGAATCCGGAAATTTGCACAATTGTCTTTTTAGAAACGATGGCGGCCAAAAAAAACGCCCGACAACTGTCGGGCGTCGTTTTCATGGGTGTCGGGCGTGTGATCAGCGTTCGACCGCGTTCCAGCGCTCGGCAGCCGTATCGAAGGTCTCCAGCACGCGCTGGCTGGGCCGGGTCAGCAGGCTGGCCACGACGACCGCGATCGCACAGAAGATGAAGCCCGGCACGATCTCGTACATGTCGAAGATTCCGCCAGACAATGGTTTCCAGACGATGACGGTGATCGCCCCGACCAGCATGCCGGCCAGTGCGCCGGTGCTCGTCATGCGCCGCCAGAACAACGACAGGATGATCACCGGGCCGAAGGCCGCACCGAACCCGGACCACGCATAAGACACCAGATCGAGCACCTTGGAATCCGGGTTGCCGGCGATCAGCAACGCGATGAGGGCGATCACCAGCACACCCAGCCGGCCGACCCAGACCAGCTCGGCCTCGGCTGCCTTGGGTCGGATGAAGGCCTTGTAGATATCCTCGGCCAGGGCCGACGAGGACACCAGCAGCTGTGAGCTGATGGTGGACATGATCGCCGCCAGGATCGCGGCCAGCAGGAAACCGGCCACCCAGGGGTTGGCCAGTGCCGTGGACATCAGGATGAAGACCTTCTCGCCGTCGGCCAGCGGGTTGTCGGCGTAGTAGGCGATACCGGTATAGCCGACCGCGATCGCCCCGAACAACGAGACCACCATCCAGGCGATGCCGATCAGCCGGGCCGTGGGCACGTCGCGATGATCGCGCATGGCCATGAAGCGCACGATGATATGCGGCTGGCCGAAATAGCCCAGGCCCCAGGCGGCCAGCGAGACGATCGAGAACAACGACATGCCCGACAGGATGTTGTTGTAGGAGACATCGATCGCGCCCACCTGGGCCACGGTTTCGCTCCAGCCGCCCTGGGTGGTGATGGCCAGCGCCGGGGCGATGAGCAGGGCGAAGAACATGATCATGCCCTGGATGAAATCGGTCCAGGCCACGGCCAGAAAGCCGCCCAGAAAGGTGTAAGAAACGATGATGACACCACCCCCCCACAGGGCCAAGGTGTAGTCCAGGCCGAAGGTGGCCTCGAACAGCTTGGCCCCGGCGACCATGCCGGCCGAGGTATAGAAGGCAAAGAAGACCAGAATCACGATCGCCGAGAGCACACGCAGCAGACGGGTCTTGTCCTCGAAGCGGTTATGCAGGAAATCCGGCACCGTGATCGAGTCCGAGGCCACCTCGGTATAGATGCGCAGCCGTCGGGCGACGAACTGCCAGTTCAGGTAGGCGCCCAGCGTCAAGCCGATGGCGATCCAGGCGCTGGCCATGCCCGAGGCATAGATCGCGCCCGGCAGGCCCAGGAGCAGCCAGCCGGACATATCCGAAGCCCCGGCCGACAGCGCCGCCACGCCCGGGCCGAGCGAACGCCCGCCCAACACGTAGTCCGACAGGCTGGCAGTCAGCCGATAGGTCGCCACGCCGATGCCGATCATCAGCGCCAGGTAGATCAGGAAGGTGACAAGAGTGGGGAATGCGATATCCATGCGCGTGCTCGTCTTTGGGAATCAGTAACGCGAGAAAGAGCGGAGGTTCAGTGTTTCCCGGCCTTGTGCCGGATATAGCTGACGAGGCTCAANAGCACGCACAGCGGCATGGGTATGNCNAGCCACAGCCAGGTGGCNGTGGTGAGTGATTCCTGCATATCGATTCCCCTTTTGATTCTTGTCGTCGCCGCGGCAGATTACGCCGCCACGGCCGGATTATCCGTTAGTCATTGGTCCGTCACGCAGAGCCCTGGTCGGTGTCCTGGTTGATTCGCTGCGGCTCGGGCGTGACGTATACATGCTCGGCCGGCTCGTCTTCTTCGAGCGACATGAGCGAGGCGTTGCCGCCGGCCGCCGTGGTGTCGCGCGAGACACTGCGTTCGGTGGCAAAGCGGTGCAGATAGTGCGGTCCGCCGGCCTTGGGGCCCGTGCCGGACAGGCCTTCGCCGCCAAACGGATGCACGCCCACCACCGCGCCGATGATATTGCGGTTGACGTAGGCGTTGCCCACGCGCAAACGTTTGAGAACCCGCTCGACCGTGGTATCGATCCGGCTGTGGATACCGAACGTCAGGCCATAGCCCAGGGCGTTGATGTCATCGACCACGCGATCGATATCACGGGCGCCAAACCGGATGATATGCACGATCGGGCCGAACTGTTCGTCGCCGAGCTGGTCGATCGAGTCCAGCTCGTAGATTCTGGGTGCAATATACGTGCCGGCCTGGTGGGCTTCATTCAGCGCACACGTGTAGTGGGTTTTGAAATGGGCATCGGCATAGGCGGCGTACTCGGCCAGCTTGTCGCGGGCGGTCGCATCGATCACCGGGGTCACATCGGTGCCCAGCTGCCAGGGATCGCCCACCGAGAGCTCGGCCATCGCGCCCGACAGCATCTCGATCAGGTCATCGGCGATATCGGTCTGGACATAAAGCACACGCAGGGCCGAGCAGCGCTGGCCGGCGCTTTGAAAGCCCGAGCGCACCACGTCNGCCACGACCTGCTCGATGAGCGCCGAGGAGTCCACGATCATCGCGTTCTGGCCGCCGGTTTCGGCGATCAGCGGGATGATCGGGCCGTCGCGCTCGGCCAGGGTGCGGTTGATCTTCTTGGCGGTGGGCATGGAGCCGGTAAAGGCCACGCCGGCAATACGCGAATCTGCCACCAATCTGGCGCCGATCTCGCCACCGCCCGGCAGATAGGCCAGTACGTCGCCGGGAAAGCCGGCCTCGTGCATCAGCTCGATGGCACGGGCGCCGACCAGACAGGTCTGCTCGGCGGGCTTGGCGATCACGGCGTTGCCGGCGGCCAAGGCAGCGGCCACCTGGCCAGAGAAGATCGCCAGCGGGAAGTTCCACGGGCAGATCGCCACGAACACGCCGCGCCCGTAGAGCCCGTAGGTGTTGCGCTCACCGGTCGGCCCGGGCAGAACCGTATCCCCCGAGAATTCATCCTCGACCTGAACCGCATAATACCGACAGAAATCCACGGCCTCGCGCACTTCCGCGATGCCGTCGGCGATATTCTTGCCGGCCTCGCGCGTACAACGGGCAATCAGCTCGCCCATATGCGCTTCCAGCAGATCGGCATAGCGGCGCAGGCAGGCCGCGCGCTCGGCGCCGGGCGTGAACGACCAGTCGTTGAAGGCGGCCGTCGTCGTGGCCAGGGCCTGTTCCACGTCCTCGTCGTTGGCATGAATCACCTGCCCGACGATCTGATCGGTCCGGGCCGGGTTGGGCACGTCCTGGCCGCGCCCGTCGGCCAGTGTGCTCTGGGCCCGCTCGGGGATTTCCCCACCGATGAGCGGAGCGGCCTGCCAGGACTGGCCATCTGCCTCGGCCATGGTGGCGGCGAGTGTCTCCAGGTGCCGCAGATCCGACNGATCCAGGCCTTTCGCGTTGGGCCGGCGCTGGCCGTAGAGATCGTGTGGGGCCGCGATACGNGGGTGATGCACGGGCGACTGAGCGCGCACGGTGGCCACCGGATCGGCCACGATATCGGCGATCGGCTCGTTCTCATCGACCAGGCGATTGACGAACGAGCTGTTGGCGCCGTTTTCCAGCAGCCGGCGCACGAGATAAGCCAGCAGGTCTTCGTGCGCGCCGACCGGCGCATAGATTCGACAGCGCGGACGGGGGCGCCCGTGCGCGTCGTTCTTCTCCACGATCTCCGAGTACAGATCCTCGCCCATGCCGTGCAGGCGCTGGAACTCGAAATCACGCCGCTCGCCGGTCAGATACCGGATATAAGCCAGCGTGTGGGCGTTGTGCGTGGCGAACTGGCCGAAGAACACGTCCGAGTGGCTCAGAATCCGGCGCGCACACGCCATGTACGAGACATCGGTATTGGCCTTGCGCGTGAATACCGGATAGCCGGCCAGACCGGCTTCCTGGGCGCGCTTGATCTCGGTGTCCCAGTAGGCGCCTTTCACCAGACGGATCATGATGCGCCGGCCATGGCGGCGCCCGACGACAGCCAGCCAGTCGATCACGTCCAGTGCACGCTTCTGGTAGGCCTGCAGGGCCAGACCCAGGCCCTGCCAGTCGCCCAGCAGCGCATCGCCCGAGGCCATCTCGAACAGCTCCAGCGACAGATCCAGCCGGTCGGCTTCCTCGGCGTCGATGGTCAGGTTGATATCGTATCGGGCGGCCAGGCGCGTGAGCTGTTGCAGCCGTGGAAAAAGTTCGGCGATCACGCGCTCGCGGTGGCCCAGCTCGTAGCGGGCATGCAGGGCCGAGAGCTTGACCGAGACGCCCGGTGCGTCTTCCGGCCCGCGGTCACGGCTTTCCTCGCCACAGGCCACGATGGCGTTGTGGTAATCGTCGAAATAACGCTTGGCATCGGCGTCCGTGCGCGCGGCCTCGCCCAGCATGTCGTAAGAGTAGGAATAGCCGCGTTTTTCCAGCGCGCGTGCATTCTTGATCGCTTCGCCGATAGTGCGGCCCATCACGAACTGATGGCCCATCACCCGCATGGCCCGGCGCACGGCCTGGCGAATGAAGGGCTCGCCCGAGCGGCGCACCATGCGTTGTAGCGTGGATTTGAAGTTGCGCTCGGGCAGATCGTTGCGGCGCAGCATGCGCCCGGTGACCATCAGGCCCCAGGTCGAGGCGTTGACGAACCAGGATTTCGACTCGCCCAGATGGCTTTCCCAGTTCGAGCCGCCGATCTTGTCCTCGATCAGCTTGTCGATGGTTTCAGCGTCGGGGATACGCAGCAGAGCCTCGGCCAGGCACATGAGGACCACGCCTTCGGCACTGGAGAGCTCGTATTCGGCCATGAAGGCATCGATACCGCCGCCTTCGGTGGCTTTCTCGCGTACGATCGCCACCAGATCGGCGGCGCGTTTCTCGACGTCCCGGGCCGCGGCGTCATCCAGGGCGGCCACATCCAGCAGCCGGGCCACGTGCTCGGCCTCGTCAATACGATAAGTGGCCAGCACATCCTGGTAATCGGCGTCCTGATAAAGCGCGGGGGTTGACCAATGCATTCGTGAGACTCCGATAACGCGAGAAAATCGACGGCGGTGGCCTATGCGGCCGCGACGCGTGGACCGGTTGGCGCCCACGGCATGTCTTATGTCATCGAGCCTAAGGCCCGTAGCGATTGGCTGTGTTGTTTCAGTTTTCTTAAAATTTGTCCCTGGTTACAAGAAGATCGGACTATCGTCCGGTCGGGTGTCCTATGAAAGCGTCGATCGACGGCCACACGCAGGCGCGTCTGAACCCGATACGTCGCGGCTCGGGCGAGCATGCGCACGGGTTTGTCCAGCTGTTGTTCGGCCTGTCGGGCCGGGTCCACTGTGAGCTGGCTGATACGGCCTTCGACGTGGCTACGGGCGAGATCGGCATCGTGCCGCGCGATGTGCTGCATTATTACGCGGGCACGAGTGATGACAGCCGGCTGCTGGTCGTGGATGTCGATCTGGGCGACGAAGTCATGCGGGCGCTGGCCCGGCTGGCACCGGAAACCGATCTGGCAAGCCTGTTCGAGGCTCCGCAGCGCCTGGCGGCCTCGGGCGAGTTCTCGTCGCTGGTCGCCACGGCCAGTCGACAGCTGGCCGGCGGCGGCCCACCGCTGATCGCTCAGCAGTGGGCCACGCTGTTCGCGGTACAGACCGGCGCGCTCTTGAACGCCCCGCAAGCGCGCGACCGCGATGTGGCTGATAATCGTGCCGAACGCCTCGATGCGCTGGTGGATGCGCGTCTGGCCATGCCGCCGGATAATGCGCAACTGTCGCGTCATCTGGCGATGAGTGGCTCGGCGCTCAATCAATGGTGCCATTTGGTGTTTGGCATGGCCCCCCAGCAGGTGGTCTTGCGCCGGCGCCTGGTCTGGGCACGCCGGTGGCTGATCGAGACACGCCGCCCGATCAGCCAGATCGCCCACGACACCGGCTTTGCCGATGCCCCGACCTTCACCCGCGCGTTTCGACGGATCTATGCCGCCACGCCGTCAGCGCTGCGTCGTGCGCCCGGCGCGTCATAGCCGGGCTTACAGCCCGCGCCAGAAGGCCCAGATGAGTGCCGCCCAGCCGGCGATCAGGCACAGGCCGCCGATCGGCGTGATCGCGCCCAGCACGCGCACGCCGCTGGCCGCCAGCAGATACAGGCTGCCCGAAAATATCGCGGTGCCGACGATGAAACCGAGGGCGGCGATATTGACGGGCGTGCCGGTCAGGCCCTGACGCATCATGAGCCCGACGCCGAGCAGTGCCAGCGCGTGATAGAACTGGTATTGCTCGGCCGTATGCCAGATGGCCAGCATGTCCGGTGAAATCCGGGCCTTGATCGCATGCGCGCCGAATGCGCCCAGACAGACCGCCAGGCCGCCGTACAGTGCGGCGAAGACAAGTACCAGACGGATCACGAGATCACATCCGAGGTATCGATGAACAACGTGCCGGCGGCCACGGTCACGGCATCACCGCCGATGTGGATCCGGTCATCGGCGATGCGGCAGGCCAGCGTGCCGCCACGCGCAGAGATCTGGCGGGCGGCCAGCGCTGTCTTGTCCAGCCGCTGGCCCCAGTAGGGCGCCAGCGTGCAATGGGCCGAGCCGGTCACCGGGTCTTCGTTGATCCCGTGGGCCGGAGCGAAGTAGCGCGATACGAAATCGATCGGCTTGTCGTCCGGTTGGCGGGCGTCGGCCGGCGCGGTCGCAATCACGCCGCGATCGGTGCCGGCCAGGGCACGGGCCAGGGCCGCGAAATCGGGCGCCAGTGCGGCCACGGTCGCCTGCGAGGCGAACACCGCGACATAGTTGCTGGCAAGGCGCCATTCGTCGGGCGTGGTGCCCAATGCGCTGGCCACCGCGTCGAGGTCCTCGTCACAGGGCGTGGGGGCGTCGGCCGGAAAGTTCAGCCAGAGTCGGCCCTCGACCTGCTCGACATAGAGCTCGCCGGCCTGTTCGGTCGTGAACGTCAAGGGCGCTGCGAAATCCGTGCGCTCGGTGAGCAGGACATGCGCCGTGGCCAGCGTGGCATGCCCACACAGCGCGACCTCGCAGGTCGGCGTGAACCAGCGCAGATGGCCGCTACTGGCGGATGCGGGCACAACGAATGCGGTTTCGGCCAGATTGTGCTCGGCAGCGATGGCCTGCAGGCGATCGTCGTTCAGCCAGTCATCGAGCACGTAGACAGCGGCGGGATTGCCGGTGAAAGCAGAGCGGGTGAAGGCATCGACCTGATGATAGGCCAGGCGCGCGGTCAGGGCTTCAGTCATAGGCTTGTCATGTAGTCTTGCTACGTCGCACGTTCAATTTGTGCTTTTAGAATGCCCGCGAGTCTCGCATGAGTGAAACCAAAGACGCCCCCGCGCCCAGCGCTTTCGAGGCCCCCGAGCTGTTCATCAACCGCGAGTTGTCGCTGCTCGAGTTCAATGATCGGGTGCTCGAGCAGGCCATCGATACGAGCGTGCCGCTACTCGAGCGGCTGAAATTCCTGTGTATTTCCTCGACCAATCTGGATGAGTTCTTCGAGGTGCGGGTGGCCGGGCTCAAACAGAAGGCCGAGTTGTCCAACCCGCCCACCGATGCCGACTCGCGCTCGCCGCGCGAGGTGCTGCGCGCGGTCTCCGAGCGCACGCATACGCTGGTCGACAAGCAGTATCAGACGCTCAACAAGGCCCTGATCCCTGCGCTGGAAGCTGAAGATATCCGGTTTCTGCGGCGTGCGGAATGGAAGCCCGAACAGCGCGCCTGGCTGGATCGCTACTTCGAGGAAGAACTGTTGCCGGTGATCAGCCCGATCGGGCTGGACCCGGCGCATCCGTTTCCGCGCATTCTGAACAAGTCGCTGAACTTCATCGTGGATCTGGACGGCACCGATGCCTTCGGGCGCAAGATCGCGCATGCCGTGGTACAGGCCCCCAGAGCCCTGCCTCGGGTCATCCAGCTGCCGCCGGCCGAAACCGACAGCGGTCCCTACGATTTCGTCTTTCTCTCGTCGGTGATCCACGAGCACGTGGGCGATCTGTTCCCCAGCATGAATGCGCGTGGTTGTTATCAGTTCCGGGTGACCCGCAACTCGGATCTGTATGTCGATGAAGAAGAGGTCGAGGATCTGCTGCGCGCGGTCGAGGGCGAGCTGCCGGGCCGACGCTATGGCGACTGCGTCCGCCTGGAGGTGGCCCACAACTGCCCCGAGAAACTCAGCGATTATCTATTGGGCCGGTTTCTGCTCTCTCGCGACGATCTGTATCAGGTCAACGGCCCGGTCAACGTCAACCGCCTGATGTCCGTGCTGGACGCGGTGGATCGCCCGGATCTGAAATATCCGGCGTTTTCACCGCGCCTGCCGCAGTTGATGAGCCCCTCGGGGGATATCTTCGCCGCGATTCGCCACGAAGACGTGCTGCTGCATCATCCGTTCGATTCGTTCCTGCCGGTCATCGAATTCGTGCGGCGCGCCGGTGAAGACCCGCATGTGCTGGCTATCAAGCAGACGCTGTATCGAACCGGCCCGGAATCGGCCGTGGTCGATGCCCTGGTGGGGGCGGCCAAGGCCGGCAAGGAAGTCACGGTGGTCGTCGAGCTGCGGGCCCGCTTTGATGAGGCCGACAACATCGCGCTGGCCAATCGCCTGCAGGCCGCCGGCGCCCATATCGTCTATGGCGTGGTGGGTTACAAGACCCACGCCAAGATGACGCTGATCGTGCGCCGCGAGCCCGATGGCCTGGTCAACTATGTCCATCTGGGCACGGGCAACTATCACCCCAAGACCGCGCGGCTCTATACCGACTACGGCCTGTTCTCCTGCGAGCCGACACTCGCTAACGATGTACACGAGATGTTCCTGCAGCTCACGAGCCTGGGCAAGGTATCGGGCATGGCGCGCATCATCGATGCGCCGTTTCGCCTGCACGACGCGATTCTCGAAAAGATCGCGCGCGAGGCCGACAACGCCGCCGCCGGCAAGCCGGCACGCATCGTGGCCAAGATGAATTCGCTGGTCGAGCCTCGGGCGATCCGCGCGCTGTACGCGGCCTCCTGTGCCGGGGTGGAAATCGACCTGGTGGTGCGCGGGATCTGTTGTCTGCGCCCCGGCGTGGCGGGGGTGTCGGACAATATCCGTGTGCGCTCGATCGTGGGGCGGTTTCTCGAACACACGCGGGTCTTTCATTTCGCAGGCGGCGGCGAGCCCGAGCTGTATCTGGCCAGCGCCGACTGGATGGATCGCAACTTCTTCCGTCGCGTGGAGACCTGTTTCCCCGTCGAACGGGGGCCATTGTATGATCGGGTCGAGCGCGAGCTGTCGCTGTATCTGGCCGATAACAGCAACGCCTGGTTGCTGGGGGCGGACGGCACGTACACGCCGGCCGACCCGGGCGAGCATGAAGAGCTGGCCGTACAGCGGCGTTTAATGGAGGGGCCGGGATGATGACAGCGCAAGGCCGGTCGAATGGATCGATGCCGGCCCGTTGTGGTCTAGACAATGGGTTGATACCCAAGGCGATCGACGCGAGTCGATCGATGCGTTCCCGCGGCAGGTAACCACCCGCCGCCCAACCAGTGATGCACAGCCTATGAAACTTTGGAAACGGGCAGGCGCGATTCTGTGTCTGATGGCCTTGACGGCCGGCACCACGGCCCAGGCCGATATCGCCGAAAACGAGGCCGCACAGCGTCTGGATGATGCCACCAGCGTACTGCAGCAGTTCGTCAACATTCCCGAAAACGCGGTGCCGCAGGCGCTGTTGCGCCAGGCCTACGGTGTGGCCGTGATCCCCAGCGTGTTCAAGATCAGCTTCTTGGGCGGCGTGCAGCGCGGCAAGGGCGTGCTTTCGGTACGCACCGGCGACGGGGACTGGTCGGATCCGAGCTTCATCACCCTGACCGGCGGATCCGTGGGCTTTCAGGCTGGCGTGTCCTCGACCGACATCATCCTGGTGTTCAAGACCCAGCGCAGCGTGGATCGGATCGCCAACGGACAGATCAGCCTGGGCGGTGATGCCACCGTGGCCGCCGGGCCGTTCGGGCGCAGCGTGGGGGCTTCGACCAACATGAGCTTCGATGCCGAGGTCTATTCCTACTCGCGCTCCAGAGGCCTGTTCGGCGGGGTATCGCTGGGCGGGGCACGCCTGGGTATCGACAAGGACGCCAACTGGCTGTTCTATAACGAACCGGGCATCGAAGCCCGCACGCTGCTGCGTCGCGATACCGGCCAGTCCCTGCCGCCGGCCGGCGAGCGCTTCGTCTATACGCTGAACCAGTACATGCCGCCTTCGAGCGACAAGTTCAATTACGACAGCAACACCGGCAGCGCCGGGCAGACAGCGCCGGCGACGAGCCAGCAGAGCGACTACGAGTCGGCCCCGGTCTCCTCCGGCACGCTCTCCGGCCAGACCCAGCCCTACGACAGCGGGAGCGCCGGCAACGGCATCACCGTGCAGCAGGGGGCCAACGATTCCGGCTATCAGGGCACCGGGGCGACCTCGGACTACACCGGCGATTCCTCGACGTATCGCAGTGCCGATCAGCAGTAGTCATCGTCATGCCCGCAGCCGGTCTCGGCGCAGCACGTGAAACGCGTGCTGCGGTGGGGACTGGTGCTGGCGCTGACGGCCGCGCTGGCGCCGGGGGTGTTGCTGCTGGTCTTTCGTTTCGTGGATCCACCGACCACGGCGTTCATGACCCATGCGCGTGAGCAGCTTGTCGACAACGGCCAGGCCGCGACGCTGTATCAGCACTGGGTGCCCATCGAAACCATCGCGGCCTGCATGCCGCTGGCCGTGGTGGCCAGCGAGGACCAGACCTTTCCCGATCACCACGGCTTTGCCTGGGACGCGATCGAGAAAGCCTTGGCCGCGAATGCCCGCGGCAACAGCATGCGCGGGGCTAGTACCCTCACCCAGCAGACCGCGAAGAACCTGTTTCTGTGGCCGGCACGGTCTTATATCCGCAAGGGCATCGAGGCCTATGTGACGGTCTGGATGACACTGGTCTGGCCGAAATCCCGTGTGCTGGAGGTCTATCTCAACGTGGCCCAGTTCGGCCCGCGCGTGTTCGGGGTGGATCAGGCCGCACGACGGTTTTTCGATCGGCCACCGAGTGCGCTCACCCGGCGCCAGTGTGCATCGCTGGCCGCCGTGCTGCCGGCGCCCACCGAATACGATGCCGTGCATCCCAGCGGCCACGTGGCCAGCCGAATCGACTGGATTCAGGGCCAGATGCACAATCTGGGCAGCGGTTATCTCGACTCGATACTGAAACCGTGAACGCTCTACACTACGCGTCGCGTTTCATGACCGGATCTCTATGCTGACCGCCAGTGCGTTCAAGCCGGCCTTCTGGCTGGCCAACCCGCATGCCCAGACGCTGTTTGCCGCCAAGGCCCGGCCGATGCCGCGCCTGTCCCCCCGCACCGAGCGCCTCGAGCTTGCCGACGGCGATTTTCTGGATCTGTCATGGGTCGAGCGGGCCGACACGCCGGCCGAGGCGCCGGTGGTCATCGTGCTGCACGGGCTGACGGGCTCGCTCGACTCGAAATATGCGCGCGGGTTGCTTTCGCGTATCCAGGCCCACGGTGGACGTGGCGTACTGCTGCACTTTCGGGGATCGGCTGTACCCAATCGCCTGCCACAGACCTATCACTCGGGCGAGACACGCGATCTGGCCTATGTGATCGATCATGTCCGCCGCACGTATCCGGGCGCGCCGCTGGCCGGTGTGGGCTACAGCCTGGGCGGTAACGTGCTGCTGAAATATCTGGGCGAGCAGGGGGAACGCTCGCCGTTGGCCTGTGCCACGGCGGTGTCGGTGCCCTATGACCTGGCCGCCTGTGGCCAGGCGATCAAGCAGGGCCTGTCGCGTTTTTATCAGGCGCATCTTCTGTCCGGCATGCGCGCGGTGGTGCGGGCCAAGCAGGCAGCGGGGGTCTATGCCAGTGATATCGTCCTGCCCGAGCTGGACGAACTGACCGATTTCGCCCGCTTCGATGACGCGGTGACGGCGCCGCTGAACGGTTTTGTCGATGCCGCAGATTATTATGCGCGCTCGAGTAGCCGTGGGTTCCTGCGCACGATCCGTACGCCTACGTTGATGCTGCATGCCCGGGATGATCCGTTCATGTCGCCGTCGGTGGTGCCGGATGAGAACGAGCTCTCGGATGCCCTGCGGCTGGAGTTGTCGGCAAGCGGCGGCCACGTCGGTTTCGTGGCCGGTGATCGGCTGGGCCGGCCGGTGTACTGGCTCGAGCAGCGGATTCCGGCGTTTCTGCGTGCCCATCTGCCGGGTTTCGAGCCCGGTGCAGTGGCCGCGGCGGTCCCCGCGCCCTGAACGTCGTGCCGGATCTGCGGGTCGTTGTGCCCACGCTCGACGAGGCCGACACGCTGCCGGGCCTGCTCGCGGATCTGGCCGCTCAGCGGGGTGTTGATTTCGAGGTCGTGATTGCCGACGGCGGCTCACGCGATACAACCGTGGCCATCGCTCGGGCCGCCGGGCAGCGCTGTATCGAGTGTGCGCCCGGCCGGGGGCACCAGATGAATCAGGGGGCTTGGGACTTCACCGGCCGCTGGCTGTTGTTCCTGCACGCCGATACGCGCCTGATCCATACGCAGCAGCTGGCCGACGCACTGGCCGCGCTGGCGGGCACACCCGGTTGCACGGCAGGGCATTTCGCGCTGTCATTTGCGCTGGACGGCGTGCCGGCGCACGGCCTGTTGTATCGCTATATGGCGGCCAAGAGCCGGACCAACCGGCGCTATACCATCAACGGCGACCAGGGCTGTCTGATCCGACGCCGTTTTTTCAACGCACTGGGCGGTTACGATACGCGGCTGGCGTTTCTGGAGGATCAGCGCCTGGCCGGCCGGATACACGACGCCGGGCAATGGCAGCTTCTGCCCCATGCGGTGATCACCTCGGCGCGTCGTTTCGAGTGCGAGGGCCGCCTGCGGCGTTATGCGCTGATGGGCTTGATCATGGCCATGTACGTCGGTGAGCTGGAGACCTTTTTCACCACCGCCGATGCGATCTATGCCCCGCAGAGCGCGACCGGGCGTCTGCGACTCGTCCCGTATTTCAGGCACGCGTTGCGCGTTATCGAGGCCGCAGGCCCGGCGCACGGTGTACAGGCTGTCTGGCGGGTGGCCGGTTGTGTTCGCGCACAGACCTGGCAGCTGCATCTGGCGATCGCCCTGGCTCTGGGCCGGCGCGTGGACGCGGTCAAGCCGGTTCGACTCGCCGACAGGGCGCGGTCTCTGTCATCCTCAGCGCTGGCACAGCCTGTGCACGTTGCAGCACAGGTTGTTCTGTTCTTCGTGCTGGCAGTCGCGGTCTTTGGCCCGCTGGCCTGTCTGCGTCTATTTTCGAGGCCGGCGCCTGGGCCGGTCTTTATTGCGAGGGGTCAATGACCGACCAGACCGATGTGCCGACCTGGTCGGCCAAACAGTATCGTCGTTGCCTGGAAGGGGCGCTGGGTGTGCCGTTCGTGGGCGGCAACAAGGTGGATGTGCTGGTCAACGGCGATCGTATATTTCCGCCGATGATCGAGGCCATCGAGGCCGCCGAGCACACGATCGAGTTTCTCACTTTCATTTACTGGCAGGGTGATGTGGCCAGCCGAATCGGTCAGGCCCTGGCCGATCGGGCACGGGCCGGGGTGGCCGTGCGGGTGCTGCTCGACGCCTTCGGCGCGCAATGGATGCAGCAGTCGGTGATCGATCAGCTGCGCGAGGCTGGGGTCGAGATCGCCTGGTTCCGGCCCAAGGCACGCTGGCGTGTCTGGCAGATCGATAACCGCACACATCGCAAGATTCTGGTGGTCGATGATCGCGTCGGCTTTACCGGGGGCGTGGGCATTGCCGCGGAATGGGAGGGCGATGCCCGCAACCCGGATGAATGGCGCGAGACACATTTCCGTATCGAAGGCCCGGCTGTCGATGGGCTGCGCGCGGCTTTCGTCTCCAACTGGGTCGAGGCCGGGCGTGCCGGTCATGATCTGTTTCGCGCGCTGGCGCCGCAGCCGACGCCCGGCGACGTGGCGCTACAGGTGATTCGTACCTCGGCCGCCGTGGCCTATAGCGATGTGGCCACGATCTTTCGCCTGGCACTGACCGTGAGCCGGCGTCGTGTCCGGGTGGCCACCGGATATTTCGTGCCCGATGAAGCCCTCATGACGCTCATGGAAGAGGCCGTGGCGCGGGGCGTGGCGATCGATGTGCTCATGCCCGGCCCGCACAACGACTCCCGAGTGGCCACAATGGCCGCCGAGGCCACGTTCGAGCGCTTGAGCACGGCCGGTATCAATCTGTATCGCTTCCAGCCGTCGATGATGCACACCAAGACCGTGCTCATCGACGAGCAGGTGGTGATCGTCGGCTCGGCCAACTTCAATCATCGCTCCATGGGCAAGGATGACGAGATCGTGGTCACGGCGGTCGACGCCGAACTGGCTCGCCGGATGTCCGATGACTACGACCACGACCTGACCCGCTCGAAACACATCACCCACGCCGAGTGGGTCAAGCGTGGATCGTGGCAGCGTGTGCGCGAGTGGCTGGGTTCGCGTCTGGCCTCCCAGGCCTGAACCCGTCGGGCCATGGCGATCATTGGCCATGGCCCGAGTGATGCCCGGGGCTCAGATCGCGTCGCGGTCGGTCTCGCCGGTGCGGATCCGAATCACCTGGTCCAGATGGGTGACGAAGATCTTGCCATCGCCGATCTGGCCGGTCTTGGCCGCGCCGATGACGGCATCGACCACGGCATCCACGCGCTCGTCGTCAACCGCGATCTCGAGTTTGACCTTGGGCAGGAAATCCACGGCGTACTCGGCCCCGCGATACAGCTCGGTGTGGCCCTTCTGGCGCCCGAAGCCACGAACCTCGCTCATGGTCGTGCCGTGTACGCCGATTTCGGCAAGTGCCTCGCGTACGTCGTCCAATCGAAACGGCTTGATGACCGCAGTGACCATTTTCATGTCTCGTCTCCCTCGACGAAAGTGTGTTCGTCGCCGGCCGAACCGTGTGTCCGGCCGCGACTTTCATCATGCTATAGATCATAACCGCGTTCTTCGTGCTCGCTGATATCCAGACCGATATCCTCTTCTTCCGGTCCGATACGCAGGCCCACCACGGCGCCGATGATCTTGAGCAGTAGCCAGGTCACGACCGCTGTGTACACGAGTACCGCGATCAGTCCGATGAACTGAACGCCCAGCTGTCCGCCGATGCCTGAAACCGCATCCGACAGACCATAGCCTGAAAACGGGCCCAGTGTGGTCGCGGCGAATACACCGGCCAGGATCGTGCCCAGCATGCCGCCTACGCCGTGTACCGGAAACACATCCAGTGAATCATCGATGCGCAGAGTGCGTTCGACGAACAACGTGGCCACGAAACACACCCAGCCCGCGGCCAGGCCGATCACGATCGCACCGCCCGGGCCGACATAGCCGGCCGCCGGCGTGATCGTACCCAGGCCCGCGACCATGCCGGTCACGATACCCAGCACGCTGGGCTTGCCGAAACGGATCCACTCCGAGGCCATCCAGGCGATACAGCCTGCGGCAGCGGCCAGGTGGGTCACCAGCATGGCACTCACGCCCTGGGCGTTGGCGGCCAGGGCCGAGCCGCCGTTGAAGCCGAACCAGCCGACCCAGAGCATGCCGGCACCCGAGACGGTCATGGTCAGGTTGTGCGGGGCCATGGCGCGTTTCTGAAAGCCCGCCCGTGGGCCGAGAACGATCGCGCCCACCAGGGCCGCCACGCCGGCGGTGATATGCACCACGGTACCGCCGGCGAAATCCAGCATGCCCATCTCGCCGAGCCAGCCGCCGCCCCAGATCCAGTGCACGACCGGCACATAGACCACGAGCAACCAGAGTGAGGAGAACCACAGCAGGGCAGAAAATCGCAGCCGCTCGGCAAACCCGCCGATGATCAGCGCCGGCGTGATCACCGCGAACGTCATCTGATACAGCACGAACAACAGTGAGGGGATCGTGCCGTTGACGTCGTCACGCCCGATACCCATCAGGAACACGTTGGACAGATCACCGATGAAGGCGCCGCTGCCGGAAAACGCCAGCGAATAACCCACCGCGAACCAGAGCAGCGAGGCCACCGCACAGATCGCGAAACACTGCATCAGCACGGACAAGACATTGCGCGAGCGCACCAGCCCACCATAAAACAGCGCCAGGCCCGGCAGGGTCATGAACAGTACGAGAGCCGTGGCAATCATCACCCACGCCGTATCGGCCTTGTCTATCTCGCTGCCTTGGGCCCAGGCCGGGCATGTCACGCAAGCAGCAAGCAGCAGAACGAGAAGCCGAAGCCGCCCACGAGATAGAAAAAACGACATGAGAACGCAGGGTGCACAAGTTTGGGTCGGATTATAGCGATGGCCCGTGGGGCAACGACAAATCGGACTGTAACTGCCAACAAACTGCACGATGGCGGCGCGTTTGCATTATTTTAGTGCAGGTGCGGTGCCGTTCGGTCGTTTTCGCGTATTGGCGGCCTGTAATTCCACGCCGGAAACGAAAAAGCCCCGTCGCAACGGGGCTGATCGTATGGCGTGCGAACGCCCTGCACCTTGAAAGTGCAGGGCACAAGATTACGCGGTGCGGCGGCTGCCGCCGGAAGTGAACTCCGGATAGGCCTCCATGCCGATCTCCGACAGATCGGTGCCCTCGGCCTCGTCCTGTTCCGATACGCGGATACCGAAGGTGAACTTGATGATCGCCCAGACCACCAGGCTGGCTCCGAAGACCCAGGCAAAGATGGTCGCAGCCCCGACGATCTGGCCGAGGAAGGTCACATCGGCATTGGTGACGGGCACCAGCAGCAGGCCCAGCAGCCCACAGGCCCCGTGTACCGAGATCGCGCCGACCGGGTCATCGATCTTGATCTTGTCGAAGAACAGGATCGAGAAGACCACCAGGATGCCGCCGGCGGCACCGAATAGGGTTGCTACGAGCGGTGTGGGCGTGGAGGGCTCGGCGGTGATGACCACCAGCCCGGCCAATGCCCCGTTGAGCGCCATGGTGAAGTCCCCTTTGCCGAAGATGACACGGGCGAGCAGCAGCGCAGCAACGAGGCCACCGGCGGCCGCGGTGTTGGTGTTGAGAAACACCATGGCCACCGAATTGGCGCTCGTGATATCGCCGAGCTTCAATACCGAGCCCCCGTTGAAGCCGAACCAGCCGAGCCAGAGGATGAGTGTGCCCAGGCCGGCCAGCGGCAGGTTGGCACCGGGAATCGCCCCGACCCGGCCATCGGCGCGGTATTTGCCTTTACGGGGGCCCAGCAGCAGCACGCCGGCCAATGCCGCCGAGGCCCCGGCCATATGCACGATGCCCGAGCCCGCAAAATCCGAAAAGCCGAGCTCACCCAGGTTATACAGGCCGAACACGGCATCGCCGTTCCAGGTCCAGCTGCCTTCCAGCGGATAGATGAAACCGGTCATCACCACAGCAAAGGCCAGAAACGCCCAGAGCTTCATCCGCTCGGCCACTGCCCCCGAGACCACCGACATGGCCGTGGCCACGAAGACCACCTGAAAGAAGAAATCGGCCGCGCCCGCATAGACCGAGCTGCCTTCGAAGCCGTTCTCGGCCGAGGTCGACAGGGCATCGGCAACCAGGGAGCTGCCGCCGGCGATACCGTCCAGAAACAGCCCGCCGTCATACATGATCATATAGCCACAGATCATGTACATGATGCAGGCGATAGCAAATAGCGCGACGTTCTTGGTCAGGATCTCCGTGGTGTTCTTCGAGCGCACCAGGCCGGCCTCGAGCATGGAAAAGCCCGCTGCCATCCACATGACAAGTGCGCCGCAGATCAGGAAATAAAAGGTATCGATCGCGTACTGCAGCTGGAATATCTGGTTTTCCATAATGTTATGTCCCCCTCGTTTTGATGGGTGATGGGCCGGTGTTTAGATCGCGTCGCGACCGGTCTCGCCGGTGCGGATACGAATCGCCTGCGCCAGTTCGCTGACAAAAATCTTGCCGTCGCCGATCTTGCCGGTATGCGCGGCCTTGGAGATCGCCTCCACGGCGGTATCCAGATCGGGCTCCTCGATGGCGACCTCGATCTTCACCTTGGGCAGAAAATCCACCACGTATTCCGCGCCGCGATAGAGCTCAGTATGGCCTTTCTGGCGGCCAAAGCCCTTGACCTCGGTCACCGTGATGCCTTGCACCCCCACGTCGGACAAGGCTTCGCGGACCTCGTCGAGTTTGAATGGCTTGATGATGGCGGCGATCAGTTTCATGTCATGACTCCTCTAATACCCGTGAAGCCGGCCGCCGCGAGCACGCAGCGGCCACGGCGTGGCTGGACACTGCCTTGCACTCACCGTGCCAACTCCCGGCAGGGGCGCCGTCATCCGATGTCCTTTGCCCGGTCGGGGCTTTGCGTGCAAGCTAGAGGCATCGTTTTTTGATGTCGTTTAGCAATGCGCTCGCTTGAAGATATGGCCGCTCGTCTGGCCAATGCCCTGCCGCCCCAGGTGGCGCCCATGCGCGAGGAACTGAAGGCCAACTTCAAGGCCGTGCTGCAATCCCAGCTGGCCGAGCTGGATCTGGTGCCGCGGGAAGAGTTCGAGGCCACCCGTGACAGCCTGGTGCATGCCCGGGCACGTCTGGGTGAACTCGAGGCTCGGCTGGACGCGCTCGAAGCCGCTCAGAACAACGACTGATCGTGGCGCTGGCCACGGTACACAGCCGCGCCCAGACGGGTCTGAGTGCGCCCGCGGTCGCCGTTGAGGTCGATCTGGCCGGGGGCCTGCCGGCCCTGGCGATCGTTGGCTTGCCGGAAACCGAGGTCAAGGAATCCAAGGATCGGGTACGGGCCGCGATCACCAACAGCGGCTACGAATTTCCGATGCGGCGGATCACGGTCAACCTGGCACCGGCCGATCTGCCCAAGGAAGGCGGCCGCTTCGACCTGGCCATTGCTCTGGGCATTCTGGCGGCCTCCAGCCAGATACCGGTCAAGGCATTGCAGGGCCACGAGTTTCTCGGCGAGCTGTCGTTATCGGGCGCCCTGCGTGGCGTGCGCGGGGCGCTGCCGGCGAGTCTGGCTGCGGCCGATGCCGAGCGGTGTCTGGTCCTGCCCGACGCCAACGCGGTCGAAGCCGGCCTGGCAGGCGAGCGCATCACGCGTCTGGCCGGCCATCTGGCCGATGTGGCCCAGTCGCTGGCCACGCCCGAGTCCGCGGTCTGGCAGACGCCGCCGGCGGTAACGTCGCCCACGCCGGAGGCGACAGGCCCGGACATGGCCGATGTTCGCGGCCAGCCCCAGGCCCGGCGTGCCCTGGAGATCGCGGCGGCCGGCGGCCATTCGCTGCTCATGATCGGCCCGCCCGGCGCGGGCAAGACCATGCTGGCCCAGCGGCTGCCTGGGCTGTTGCCCGCCATGTCCCGTGATCATGCGCTGGAGGTCGCGGCGATCGCCTCGATCTCGGGGGCGGCCTTCAACGCCGAAATCTTCGGGCAGCGTCCGTTCCGGGCGCCGCATCACACGGCCTCGGGCGTGGCACTGGTCGGCGGCGGCTCCACGCCCAAACCGGGCGAGATCACGCTGGCTCACCGCGGCGTTCTATTTCTCGACGAATTGCCCGAGTTCGATCGCAAGGTGCTGGAAGTGTTGCGCGAGCCGCTTGAATCCGGGCATATCACGATTTCTCGGGCCGCGCGCCAGGCCGAATTTCCGGCGGCCTTTCAGTTCGTGGCGGCCATGAACCCCTGCCCCTGCGGCTATCAGGGCGATGCCTCGGGGCGCTGTCACTGCACGCCGGATCGCATCACCCGCTATCGCGCCAAGATCTCCGGCCCGTTGCTCGATCGTATCGATATGCATCTGAGTGTGGCCCCCATCACCCGGCAGATGCTGATGGACACCGAGCACGCCGGGGAGGGCACTACGGCAGTGCGTGCGCGCGTTACCGGTGCAAGAGCGCACGCCGAGGCCCGCGCCGGTGGCCCCAACGCAGCACTGACCGCGGCAGATATCGACAGCCACTGCCGGCCCGAGCCGGCCGCCGCGACGCTGCTGGAGCGGGCCATCGACCAGCTCGGACTCTCTGCCCGGGCCTATCACCGTATTCTGCGGGTGGCACGCACCATTGCGGATCTGGACGGTGCGCCCGAAGCCATCGGATCGGCCCACGTAGCCGAGGCAATCGGTTTTCGACAGCTGGACCGCCCCGGGTAGAGGGCCCGTACCGCAGACATAAAAAAAACCCGAAAGCCATGTGGCTTTCGGGCCTGTTCCGTCGTCTCCTGCAATGATCGATCAGTCGAGCAGATCGATATCGATCGAGTACGACAGAACGTAGCGCACGTCGTCGTTCTGATAACCCGGGCCTGCAGCAATGCCGTCGACGTCGGTATCCGAGGCCATCAGCGAGAAGCCGGCCTTGGAGACACTCACGTTGTATTCCAGATAGTTGCCGTCGACCACGTTGAAGGCTTCGGAGAAGTCGCCGGCGTGATAACCGACGTGGGCGCCCAGCACGATGCCTCTATACACATCGATACCGTAATCGCCGGACAGATAATAGGTCGAGCCCGCGCTGAAATCCTGGCCCGGGCCTTCGTTGGCCTCTGTGTTGGTCAGCATATAGCCGGCCAGGCTGAAGCCGGCCGCTGCAGCCTTCAGATAAACCTCGCCAAAGTCGAAATCGGCCGCGGAGTCGTAGTTGTAATAGAGATACCCGGCGTCCCAGGAGACGGGCCCGGTATCCATGGTATAGCCGAAGTAAAGATCGTTTTCGTAAGAGAACCGGTCGCCGGCACCGTTGAAGTTGGCGCCGTCGACGAATTCATCGGCACCGGCTGTCGTGGTGGCATTGGCGTATTTGACATTGGACAGCCAAGTGCCCACGTACAGGCCCGAGTCGTCGACATAGTCGATACCGCCCTGAACAGCCGGGTCATTGAGCGTCTGGGTCAAGCCACGCCAGATATAGTTGGTGGTGAACGTCGCGTTGGCGGTCAGATCCCCGCCCGCGAACGCGCTCGTCGAAAAGGCGCTGCCGGCCACGGCCGTCAATAGTGCAATGCGCGTTGCGGTGTTTCCCTGAGTCATGTCATCCCTCATTGACTAGAACGGTTACGAGGCAACGAGCGCCGTGCATCGAGTCGAACGCGTGCCACCCCCGGACGCTGCGTCTGCAGCCCATGTCGCTAGAGGCAAGTCCCGTGCCATGTCATATCGGGCCGTGATATTGCGTCCTCGGGCCGCCTCAAAGCGCATGACAGGGCCTTGCGGGGTCACATGGCCGGCCTGGCACGCAATTTGTATGCTGAAGCGGCCTGCTCCCTACGAAAGGACATGCTCATGTTCATCGCCCGCGCGCTTGTTTTTGTACTGGCCTCTGGGGTCTCGTTGTCCGTCATGGCCGCCGACTGCGCTGACGTCGTCGATGCCACCGCCGCCGAGATGAAGGCCGGCAGCACCACGTGGTCTGACGGTCGGGCACGAATCGTGCGCTCGGCCGCCGGGGCGGCCTGCGTGAAAACCGCCTCTGGCCGTTATGGTCAGGCCAGCAACACCTCGACCTGCAGCGCCGTGGTCGAGAACACGCTCGACGAGCTGCGGGCCGGCGCCGTGGGTTGGCAAGCCAGCCAGGCCGAGGCGGCACGCAGCGCAGCGGCCTCGGCCTGCATCAAGACCGCCTCGGGACGATATGCCGATACAGCCGCGCCGGCCGACAAGCCGGGCCCGTCTGAGGATCAGGCCGAAACGCACGATGCGATCGAACTCGTCGAAGACGACGACGGCCGGAGCGGTCTTCGTATCGGTGGCGTGACGATCCGCCCGGCGGACGCCCGGCCCGGCCGCAAGCCCTACGATCACCACTGAGGCGCCGGCTGTGCGATAACCACGCGCTACCGTCGGCCTAGGCACAAACACCCGCCGCCCGTGGCTCAGCAGCGGCGCCAGACCCGGGTTCGGCTGGTAAACTCCCGCGCATGGCACAGCCCAGACTCAATCCCCAGCAGGATGCCGCCATGCGGTATCTCGATGGCCCGTTGCTCGTGCTGGCCGGCGCCGGCTCGGGCAAGACCGGTGTCATCACACGCAAGATCGCGTATCTGATCAAGCGCGGTTATGCCGCCCATCGCGTTATTGCGGTCACGTTCACCAACAAGGCCGCGCGCGAGATGAAGCAGCGTGCCTCCAGGCTGGTCGACGCCCAGGACGCCAAGGCGCTGACTGTATCGACGTTCCACAGTCTGGGGCTGTCGATGATCCGCGAAGAGCATGAAACGCTGGGCTACAAGTCTCGGTTTTCGATCTTCGATGCCGAAGACGTCGACAAGATGCTGTCTGACCTGGTCGGGCGCGACGGCGATCAGCGCAAGGAAACACGAGCGGCCATCAGCGCCTGGAAATCCGCGCTCGTGGCGCCAGAACAGGCCGTGGCCGAGGCCACCGGCAAGGACGTGCCCATGGCCCGGGCGTACGCTGAATACCAACGCCGGCTGAAAGCTTATAACGCGGTTGATTTCGATGACCTGCTCTCGGTGCCCGTGCAACTGCTGCGCGACGACCCGGCCGCGCGTGAGCGCTGGCAGAACCGTTATCGCTATCTGCTGGTCGACGAGTACCAAGACACCAACGCCGCTCAGTACGAGATGATGCGCCTGCTGGCTGGTGTGCGCGCGGCGTTCACCGTGGTGGGCGACGACGACCAGTCGATCTATGCCTGGCGCGGAGCACGGCCCGGCAATATCGCCGATCTGTCGCGTGATTTTCCGCATCTCAAGGTCATCAAGCTCGAGCAGAACTATCGCTCGGTGGGCAACGTGCTTTCGGCAGCCAACACGCTCATCGGCCAGTCCAGCCAGCGTGCCTATGAAAAAACGCTGTGGTCGGCGATGGGCCCAGGGGATCGCGTACGCGTGCTCTCCGGACCGGATGAAGCCGGTGAAGCCGAGCGTGTGGCCACCGAAATATCGGCCCACAAACTGCGCACCGGCAATGCCTACGGCGACTATGCCGTGCTCTATCGCGGCAATTTCCAGTCGCGCGCGTTCGAAAAAGCGTTGCGTGAACGTAACGTGCCGTATCGTGTCTCCGGCGGGCGCTCGTTCTTCGAGCGCAGCGAAATCCGTGACCTGGTCACCTATCTCAAGCTGCTGGTCAATCCCGATGATGACGCTGCATTCCTGCGCATCATCAATCTGCCACGTCGCGAGCTGGGCCCGGCCACGCTGGAGGCCCTGGCGCGCTATGCCGGCACGCGTCATATCAGCCTGTTCGATGCCGCCCGCGGCGTGGGCCTGGCCGGTGGGGTCGGTGAGCGCCCGGGTCGTCGCCTGGCCGAGTTCGTCGACTGGGCCAAGGCGCTGGCCATGGCCGGCGAATCCACGCCGCCACGGGAACTGGTCAATCAGCTCATGGTCGATATCGATTATCGCGACTGGTTGCGTGACACCTCAGCCAATACGCGGGCGGCCAAGAAACGCCTGGAAAACCTCGACGAATTCCTGGCCTGGCTGGGCCATATCGGCGAGGCCGACGACGGCACGCCGACCCCGCTGGCCGATGTCGTGCGGCGCCTGTCGTTGCTGGATTTCGCCAACCAGTCCGAAAAGGACATCGAGAACCAGGTGCACTTGCTGACCCTCCACGCGGCCAAGGGCCTGGAGTTTGACCACGTCTACCTGGCGGGCATGGAAGAAGGGCTCCTGCCTCACCATGCTTGTCTCGACGACGAACGCATCGAAGAAGAACGTCGCCTGCTTTATGTCGGCATCACCCGGGCACGCAAGAGCCTGGCTCTGACCTATGCCCGCAAACGCCGCCGCGGCGGCGAAGAAAGCGACACCACGCCAAGCCGTTTCCTCGACGAACTGCCCCGCGAGGAAATCGACTGGCCGGCCACTACTGGCCAACGCGACAAGGCCGCGGCTGCGACCGAAAACAAGGCCCAGGTCGCCGCGCTCCGGGCCATGCTCGGCACAGGGGAATGAAATAGGCGCTGAAGCGCCGAAGCCGCGAATCATCCTGTCGGGCAAGGTCGGCGCATTCTCGTCACCTGGATAGACGAGCCGAACCTGACCGCGTATCCTGCTGTTTGCAAAGCGCCCGTAGCTCAGCTGGATAGAGTGTCGGCCTCCGAAGCCGAAGGTCGCAGGTTCGAATCCTGCCGGGCGCACCATATTGAACAAGGCCCGCCAACCAGGCGGGCTTTTTAATGTCCGAACGAAGCCCATTCGAACCTGCGGCATCAACAAGTCAGGTTCGACGGCCGCGCAACGCGCGGACGAACAGGGCCGCGTAGCGGCACTGGCCCGAAGGGTGAGCGGCGCAGCCGCGAATCATTCTGCCGGGCGCACCCGATTGAACAAGGCCCGCCAACCAGGCGGGCTTTTTAATGCCCAGATGGCGCCCATTCGAACCTGCGACATCAGCGCGTCAGCTTCGACGGCCGGATCACTCCACGAGCTTGAAGCCCGTGACCGATTGCAGCGCATGGGCTGATACGCCGGCAAAGCGTTCGATGACGTGCGCCGAGGCGTTATCACGATCGATCTCGAACACGCCCAGGTCGGTATAGACACGGCTGACACAGGCCGTGCCGGTCAGGGGCAGATCGCAGGTTTCGAGCAGTTTGGGGGTGCCGTCTTTCGTGGTATGGCGCATCAGGACATAGACGGTCCTGGCACCAACGGCCAGATCCATCGCGCCGCCAACGGCAGGCGGATAGGTGGCGTCATGAGTGGCCCAGTTGGCCAGATCACCGGTGGCCGAGACCTGAAACGCGCCGAGCACGGCCAGATCCAGATGACCGCCGCGCATCATGGCAAACGATTCGGCGGTGTCGAAATAACAACCGCCTTCGATGAGCGTGACCGGATCCTTGGCTGCGTTGATCAGGTCGGGATCGTGGTCTTCGCCGGGTTCCGGTGAGCGGCCGACGCCCAGGATACCGTTCTCGCTGTGATAGATGACCTGACGGCCGGCCGGCACGTGGTTGGCCACGATCACCGGCATGCCGATGCCGAGGTTGACATAAGCGCCGTCGGGGATATCCGCGGCCAGGCGCGCGGCCATCTCGTGGGTCGTCAGACGGGGCAGGCTCATGGCTGTTCTCTTACGACGACGCGGTCGATGAATAGGCCGGGCGAAACGACGGCTTCCGGATCCAGTGTGCCCAGCGCCACGCGATCGCCGACTTCGACCACGGCACAGCGTGCGGCCGTGGCCATGACCGGATTGAAGTTGCGGGCCGCCGTGTTGTAGACGAGATTGCCCCAGGGGTCAGCCTTGTAGGCCGAAAGCAGGGCATAGTCGGCGGCCAGCGGAGACTCGAGGACGTGTCCGCGGCCATCGATCATGCGGGTCTCCTTGCCGTCGGCCAGGGCCGTGCCATAGCCGGTCGGCGTGAAAAAACCGCCCAGCCCCGCGCCAGCCGCGCGCATGCGCTCGGCCAGCGTGCCCTGGGGGACCAGTTCCAGCTCGATCGCGTTGGTCTGGTAAAGCCGTTCGAACCAGACCGAGCCCCTGGAGCGCGGATAGCTGCAGACGACCTTGTCGACCAGGCCCTCTCGCAGCAGCGCGGAGACGCCTGTTTCGCCCGAGCCGGTGTTGTTTGAAATGACGGTCAGATGGCGCGGCCCGGCCGCACAGACCGCATCGATCAGCGCGAACGGGATACCGGAGCTGCCGAAGCCGCCGATCATCACACTCGCGCCGTCGGGTATGTCGGCCACGGCCGCGGCCATGTCGGGCCAGAATTTATCGATCATGGTCGACGGCTTCTAGAAGATCTCGAACAGGCCGGCTGCGCCGATGCCGCCACCCACGCACATGGTCACCACGCCGTACTTGGCCCCGCGACGCTTGCCCTCGATAAGCAAGTGGCCGGTCATGCGGGCCCCCGACATGCCGTAGGGATGGCCGATGCTGATGGCGCCGCCGTCGACGTTGTAGATCTCGGGGTCGATGCCCAGCCGGTCGCGGCTGTAGAGACACTGGCTGGCAAAGGCTTCGTTGAGCTCCCAGATGCCGATATCGTCGATATCCAGATTGAACCGCTGCAACAGCTTGGGCACGGCAAACACCGGGCCGATGCCCATCTCATCGGGGTCACAGCCAGCAACCGCCATGCCGAGGTACGCGCCCAAGGGCTCCAGGCCCAGACGCTCGGCTTCGGCAGCTTCCATGACCACACAGGCCGAGGCCCCGTCGGAGAGCTGGCTGGCGTTGCCGGCGGTGATGTATTCACCGGTCTCGACCTGCTGGCCGTTGGAAAACACCGGCTTCAGGCTCTTCAAGCCCTCCAGCGTGGTTTCCGGGCGATTGCCTTCGTCCTGAGACAGAGTGACTTCCTGCTCGCTGATTTCGCCGGTTTCCTTGTTCTTGACCGCCTGGATCGTGGTCATAGGCACGATCTCGTCGTCAAAGCGACCGGCTTGCTGGGCGGCCGCGGTCCGCATCTGGGACTGATAGGCGTATTCGTCCTGAGCATCGCGCGAGACCTTGTAGCGATCGGCCACGATCTCGGCGGTCTCCAGCATCGACATATAAAGCGCCGGCACCTGCTCGACCAGCCACGGATCCTTCTGACGGAAGGTATTCATGTGCTCGTTCTGAACCAGAGAGATCGACTCCAGCCCGCCGCCGACGACACAGTTCATGCGATCGGTGACGACCTGTTTGGCGGCGGTGGCGATGCCCATCAGGCCCGATGCGCATTGACGGTCGATGCTCATGCCGGCGATCGAGGTCGGCAGGCCTGCCCGCAGGGCCACCTGGCGCGCGATATTGGGCGCGGTGCTGCCCTGCTGCATGGCCGCCCCCATGATCACATCGTCAACGGAACCGGGATCCACCCCGGCCCGAGAGACGGCGTGGGCCACGGCATGGCCGCCCAGCGCCTGAGCCTGGGTGTTGTTGAACGCACCGCGATACGCCTTGCCGATGGGCGTGCGGGCGGTGGATACGATAACGGCTTGGCGCATTTTGGAATCTCCTCCGAGGTATTTATTGCGTAGCTGTTTGAGTTTTATGGCTGATAATAGTTTTTAGAATGCTTGTAACGCCGGTTTCGCGCTGTAGCGCAAGACCGGCCAGTCGAATGCCGCGTGGATGATATTCGCCACGAACCCGACATCTCAGGTGGTCCGGCGATTCAAGCCCCACGATTCTCATTCGATATACAACGTCAAAGAATCCGCCAACAGCGCCGGCTTATCACCACCCTCGATCTCGATGGTCACTGCTGTACGCACCAGGTGACGCCCATCACCGCGATCATCGATCCCCGACAGTGTGACCGCCGCCCGAACCCGCGAATCGACCACGACCGGGGCGATAAAGCGCAGCCGATCGAGCCCGTAGTTGATCCGCGTGGTGATTCCGGCCACGTTGAAGACCTCGCCGGTCAGGCGCGGCAGCAACGAGAGCGTCAGAAACCCATGGGCGACGGGGGCGCCGAAGGGAGACTCGGCCGCCGCGCGGGCGGTGTCCACGTGGATCCACTGCTGATCATCCGTGGCGTCGGCAAAGGCCGTGATCCGTGCCTGATCGAGGGTCATCCAGGGGCTGTGGCCCAGCGGCTGGCCGATGTGTTCGGCCAGCGCTGCCACGTTGACAAAGGACCGGGCGGACACGGTTCAGCTCACTGCGGCATCGAGCGCCGGGATGATCTCGAACAGATCGCCCACGAGGCCGATATCGGCCAGCTCGAAGATCGGGGCTTCGGGATCCTTGTTGATGGCCACGATCGTACCGGCGTCCTTGATGCCGGCGAGATGCTGGATGGCCCCGGAGATGCCAAAGCACATATACAGCTCGGGCGAGATGATCTTGCCGGTCTGGCCGACCTGCATATCGTTGGGCACATAGCCGGCATCGACGGCCGCACGAGACGCGCCCACGGCCGCCCCGATCTTGTCGGCGAAGTCATAGACGATACGGAAATTCTCTTCGCTGCCGACACCGCGGCCGCCGGAAATCACCTTGGGCGCGGTCTGCAGATCCGGGCGGTCGCTCTCGGCCTGTTCCAGGCCGACGAAGCGGGTATGGCTCGGCAGCTCGGCCTCGACCGTGGCCGCGGCCACCGATGCACTGCCGGTCTTTTCGGCCGCACCGTAGGAGGCACAGCGAACCGAGGCCACGAGTGTCTGTGCCTCGGGCGCACGCACGGTGGTGATGGCATTGCCGGCATAGATGGGCCGGTCGAACTCGTAGGGCCCGTGCACGGCCATGACGTCGGTGACCATGGCCACGTCGGCCAGCGCGGCCACCCGAGGCATGAGGTCCTTGCCGAAAGTGGTGTTGGGCCCGAGGACGTGGCTATAACCGCCGTTGTCGGCAAAGGCCACGATCTGCGGGGCCAGCACGGCGGCCATGGGGTGCTCGTTGGCCGCATTATCAATGAGATGCACGCCGGAGACCCCGGCCAGGGTGGCCGCGGCGTCCGCGATGGCCTGGCCGTCATGGGCCAGCACGAGCACGTCGATATCGCCTCCGATATCGGCGGCGCACGTCACCGCACGGCCCGTGGCATCCAGAAGCTGGCCGTCGTGATGATCGGCTATGACGAGAATCTTGTGGCTCATATCAGGCTCTTTTCTTTCAGCTTGGCAACCAGTTCATCCACGGTTTCAACCATGATGCCGCCGGCGCGTTTCGGCGGTGCCTTGGTGGTCACGGTTTCGATGGGCGTGGCCGCGGCGACCTCGAGCTCGTCGAAGACCAGGGCCTCGATGGGCTTTTTCTTGGCCTTCATGATGTTCGGCAGTTTCAGATAGCGCGGCTCGTTCAGGCGCAGATCCACGGTAACCACGGCCGGCAGATCGACCGACAGGGTCTCCAGCCCGGTATCGATCTCGCGCGTGACCTCGGCCGTGCCGTCGGCCAGTTCGATCTTCGAGGCGAACGTAGCCTGGGGCCAGTTGAGCTTGGCCGCGGTCATCTGACCGGTCTGGTTGGCATCGTCATCGATGGCCTGCTTGCCCATCAGGAACAGATCCGGCGATTCGCGCTCGGCCAGGGCCTTGAAGACGCGGGCTGCGGTCAGGGGTTGAATCTCGTCGTCGGTCTTGACGTGGATGGCGCGATCACAGCCGAAAGCCAGGGCCGTGCGCAGCTGCTCGGCCACGGCATCGTCGCCGATGGCAACAGCCACCACTTCCGAGGCGGTGCCGTCTTCCTTCCAGCGGATCGCCTGCTCCACGGCGATCTCATCAAAGGGGTTCATGCTGTGCTTGACGCCGTTCTTGACCACGCCCGAGCCATCGGGGGCGACCTGAATACGAACGTTGTAGTCGATCGCCCGTTTGACGCTGACTAGTATTTTCATGAGTGGCGATACTCCGTTGACAATGCAGCTTAGAGATTCGTGTAGTTCGGCCCGGATCCGCCCTCCGGCGTGACCCAGTTGATGATCTGATACGGGTCCTTGATGTCGCAGGTCTTGCAGTGAACGCAGTTGGCGGCGTTGATATGCAGTTCTTTCTCGCCGGCGTCGTTGTCGACCATTTCGTACACGTTAGCCGGGCAGAAGCGGGTACAGGGATTACCGTATTCCTGGGTACAGCGCGAGACACAGATATCCGGTTCCAGAATCTGGAGATGCACCGGCTGGTTCTCGTCATGCTCGGTCTGGGCGAAATAGACCGAGGCCAGGCGATCGCGTGGCGCCAGGTCACGGCTTGTCTGCCAATCGTTGGCCTGGCCCGGTGTCGGCTGATTCTCGACCGCGGCCAGTTTGTGGGTGGCCCGCCAGTCGGCGTGGTTATGCAACGTCCAGGGCGAATGGCCGGCGGTGACGGTTTCCCAGGCCGCGTTGGCCAGGCCCGCCCATTTGCCGCGCAGAAAGCCCGGGCGGATATTGCGGACCTTCTTGAGCTCGCGGCCGACTTCCGAGGCCCGAAGTGCGGCATCGAAGCCGTTGACCACGCCGGACTCGCATAGATGATCGGCCGCGAGAATGCCGCTGGCCATGGCCGTGTGGATGCCCTTGATCTTGGGCACGTTGAGTGTGCCGCCGGCGTCACCCACGATCAGCGCGCCGGGCATTTCCAGTTTGGGCAGCGACTGCCAGCCGCCCTCGACGAGCGCGCGCGCCCCGGCAGAGACGATTTCGCCGTCCTCGATCAGTGCACGGATCTTGGGGTGATGCTTCCACTGCTGGAACGCCTCGAACGGCTCGAAGCGCGGATCGGCATAGTCCAGACCCACGACGAAACCCAGAGCAATCCGGTCTTCGGTCAGGTGATAGATGAAACTGCCGCCGTAGATGTCGTTTTCCAGCGGCCAGCCGATGGTGTGTTGAACCTGTCCCGGCTGGCTACGCCCGGGCGGCACTTTCCATAGTTCCTTGAGCCCGATGGCATAGGTCTGTGGGTCGCAGTCTTCGTCCAGTTTGAAGCGTTGGATGAGCTGTTTGGTGCAATGACCGCGACAGCCCTCGGCAAAGACCGTGATCGGGGCATGGATTTCGATACCCGGCTCGTAGGTGCCTTTAAGGCTGCCGTCGCGGGCGATACCCATATCCGGCGTGCGCACGCCCTTGACCGCACCCTGGTCGTCGAACAGGGCCTCGGCGGCCGAAAAGCCCGGGTAGATTTCTACGCCCAGCTCTTCCGCCTTGGGCGCCAGCCAGGCCATCATATTGGCGATCGAGACCACGACGTTGCCGTGATTGTTCTGTTGTGGCGGGGTCGGCATACGCGTGGCCCCGTCTTTTTTGAGCATCCAGAACTCGTCGCCGGTCACATCGACACAGATGTCCGGTGGATCGTCGCGCCAATTCGGCACCAGCGTGTCCAGCGGGCCGGTCTCGATGACGGCCCCGGCGAGATTCTGGGCACCGACCTCGGACGCTTTTTCCAGTACGCACACCTCTTTATCCGGGGCGTTCTGTTTCAAGCGCATGGCTGTGGCCAGTCCGGCCGGGCCGGCACCGACGACAATCACGTCGTAGGTCATCACATCGCGTTCGATATCGCTCATAGCGTCATGTCTTTATCGAGGACCGCGACACCGTCGCGATCGATGAACGGTCGTTGTCGTCCTACACCTTCATGCCGGGCATGTTCAGCGAGGCCGTGTTGCCTCCGTCGACGGGCAGGGCCTGGCCGGTGATGAACGACGCATCCGAACTTGCCAGAAAACAGATCGCCGCGGCGATCTCCTCCGGCTCGCCGGGGCGCTTCAACTCGCATCGCCCGCCCAGTTTATGGCTTTTCCCCTGGGCTTCGGCGTAGTCGAAGACCGGCTGCGTCATGTTCGAGCGCACAAGGCCCGGGCAGACCGCGTTGACGCGGATACCGTGTGTGCCCAGATCACAGGCACTCGTCTGCGTCAGATTGATGATGGCCGCCTTGGAAGCACTGTATGCGTTACCACCGGCGCCGCTGCGAATGCCGGCGACCGAGGCAGTGTTGACGATCGTGCCGTGACCGGCGTGTGTCATCACCGCACCAGCGTAGCGCGTGAAGGCCACGCTGCCCATTAGATTGACGGCCAGCAGGCGCTGCCAGGTGGCCATGTCGGTATCCGTGATGCCGCTGTAGTCGTTGCCGGCCGTGCCGGCATTGTTGCACAGCACATCGATGCCGCCATGTGTGCTGGCGACGTCTGCCACGACGGCTTCTACGGCGGATGCATCGGCGACATCCACCACATGCCGGCTCGCGGCCGAGCCCAGTTCGGCAGCCAGTGCGCTCAGTGCCTCCGCCGAGCAGTCCACGAGTGCGACACGAGCGCCCTCGGCCACCAGGCGCCGCGCGGTGGCCGCGCCAATGCTGCCTGCGGCGCCGGTGACGATAGCGCTCTGGCCTTCGAATCGCTGCATGAAACGGTCCGCGTTAAACACTCGATGGCTCGATTCTACCCGGCGAGCGACGGGCGTCAACAAAAATGAAACGGCATTCCAAATTAAAAATAATGGCTTATTGGCTATTCGTCTAATACGGGCACGTTCTGATTATCCTTTGGTCGGATCAATTGCCGTCGAAACGCCATGGATCAAGACTGAAACGACGTTTCGAGCGGGCGTCTAAAATCCATTTCGGAAATTATATCCGTGTATTTTCAATGATCTATGTGTTTTATGGGCGCATTGAAAACGCTCGTTTTCGCAATGAAACATGGTTTCAAAATCGTATTGACCAGCTTATGAGGGCGTGCCAGTTTGACCCTCAACCTAAGACAAGCCGGGCGAAAGCCTGCATTAGACAGGGGGTTTTCGTGATCCATTGTAGCCACCACAGGTTTTTCGTTCGACGGGCGAGGGGCTGAAGGAGTCTCGATATGGAAGCACTGCTACAGCAACTGCTCAACGGCCTCACGCTTGGCAGTATCTATGGACTGGTGGCTCTGGGCCTGACGCTGGTCTACGGCATCCTGCACGTGCCGAATTTCGCCCATGGCGCGCTGTACATGGTCGGTGCGTACGTCGCTTATTACGTGGCCGGCGAGCTCGGTGCCTCGTACTGGCTGGCCATGATTGCTGCGGCGGTCATCGTCGCCGGGCTGGCCGTGGCCTGCGAGCGCCTGGTGTTCCATCCGTTGCGTAATGCGCCGCCCATTCACGACAAGATCGCGGCCATCGGACTGCTGTTGTTCTTTGAGGCGGTGGTGCAGATGTACTGGGGCGCGGATTTCCGACGCCTGGACGCCCCGTCGCACACGATTTTTCACTTCGCCGGGCTCACATTGCCTGCCCAGCGAGTGCTGATCATCGTGGCGGCGTTCACGTTGATGGGCGGGTTGCATCTGTACCTGAAGAAGACGCTGGCCGGCTCGACCATCATCGCCATGGCCCAGAACCGCGAGGGCGCGTTTCTCGTGGGTATCAACGCCAACCGCGTGGCGATGATGACGTTCGCGATCTCCGGCGCCCTGGCCGCGGTGGCTTCAACGTTGTTCGCCCCGATCAATCTCGTCTATCCGGCCATGGGGCATCTGGTACTCCTGAAAGCCTTCGTGATCATCATTCTGGGCGGTATGGGCAGTATCCCCGGTGCCATCGTCGGCGGCCTGATCATCGGCTTCGCCGAGGCGCTGGGCGGTTTCTATATCTCGGGTGACTACAAGGACGTGATCGCCTTCGCGCTGCTCGTGGTCATTCTCTCGATCAAGCCCACCGGCCTGTTCTCGCAAGGGGTGCGCTAATGTCTCGCCTGACCCATATGTTCAATCACCCGGCCACGCTCGTCGTGCTGCTGGGCCTGGCCGCGGTGTTTCCGTTCGTGGCGGCCAACGAGTATCAGGTCTATGTGATGGCGCTGGCTTTTGTGTGGGCCATCGCGGTCTATGGCCTGAATATCATCACCGGCTATTGCGGCCAGCTGAACCTGGCCCACGGCGGCTTCTTTGCCATCGGCGCTTATGCGGTGGCTATTCTCACCGCCGATCATGGCTGGAACTTCTGGCCGGCGTTCGCCGTGGCAGGCCTGGCCGGGGCCGTGTTCGGGCTGGTCGTGGGCGCGGTTTCGCTTCGCCTGAAAGAGCACTATTTCGCTATCTTCACGCTTTGCGTGGGTTTCATCATCTATATGTTGCTCGACAAGTGGGACGCGTTGACCCACGGCCCGCTTGGCATCATCAGCATCTCGCCGCCCGATGGCTTCGGCTTTGTCGATTTCACCGAAACCCGGCCCTTCT
>PBAO01000027.1 GCA_002715985.1 Lysobacterales bacterium
GAGTAGCGCGGCCGTGGCCGGCCGCGCCAACGTCCTGGCTTATTGCGGCGTTTCGGTACGCACCGGCGCCGAGTCGTCGGTGACGGGGGCCGTGTTGAAGGTCTTCTTGTCGACCTTGCCTTGTAGCTCGTCCTGCATTTCTTCGGGCACGAGGTTCTGCGCCCGCCAGCTCACGCCGAACAGGGTGGACTTGTTATCGTGTGAAAAGCCGTAGACCGGGCCCACGACGTCCTGCATGTTGCCGGTTTTGGCATCGTAGAACGAGACCAGAAACTTGGCGACACCCGTCCGACGCGCTTTCTTGTAGGCCGCTAGCTCGGGCGTGGATACCGTGCCGGTCAAGGGAATCGGAATCGGGATGCTCGGAATACCGAACAACTTGTCCGACTGGTTGATCGACAGCGCACCGGTACTGATACGCGCGATGGTATCGGCCTGATCGACCGAGCCCACGATCTTGTAGCCCTCGTCCAACAGCTGTGACTGGATGCTGGACATGGCATAGCCGGTGCGATATTCGCTATTGGACAGGAAATCCGTGGTATCGACGAAAATCGCGTTGCCACGCGGCACGTTCGGCGTGATCTGGGCGCTGGCGTAATCGGCGGCACTCGACATGACGAGCTGCTGTCGCGCGGTCTGGGAGGGTTGGGTCTCGCGCACCGTGGTACAGCCGGCGGCGGCAACGGCGACAAGCGCGAGTGCAGTGCACTGTTTGAACATGGGCAGGCGACAGATCGAGTGAGAACTTCCATGCTAGCAGATGCTTTGCCCGCGATTGACTCGGGCACAAGCTCGCATGGGCGCACAAAAAAAGCCGGCACCCCGAGAGATGCCGGCCTGTTTGACGCTGCCGCGCCCGATGGCCTGACCTCGTGGCCAGGTCATCGGGCTGGTGTCGTCAGCCCTTCGCGCGCTCGGCCACTTTCTTGATGGCGTCGTTGAGCGTGGGGCTCGGGCGCATGATCTGGCTCACGCGCTCGTCGTCGGGATAGTAATAGCCGTGCAGGTCTTCCGGCTCGCCCTGGGCGTTGTTAAGTTCCTGCAGGATCTTGTCTTCGTTGGCTTCCAGCGTATCGGCCAGTTCGCCGAAGATCTCGGACAGCTCGCTGTCCTGATCCTGATCGGCCAACGCGCGGGCCCAGTACATGGCCAGATAGAAATGGCTGCCACGATTATCGATCTCGCCGACCTTGCGCGAGGGCGATTTGTTCTCGGTCAGGAACTGGCTGTTGGCCTTGTCCAGTGCATCGGCCATGGCCTGGGCACGTGGGTTATCGTAGGTCTTGGCCAGATGCTCCAGCGAGGCCGCCAGGGCCAGGAATTCACCGAGCGAATCCCAGCGTAGATGGCCTTCGCGCTGAAGCTGACGGACATGCTTGGGCGCGGAGCCGCCGGCCCCGGTTTCGAACAGGCCGCCGCCGGCCATGAGCGGGACGATCGAGAGCATCTTGGCGCTGGTACCCAGCTCCATGATCGGGAACAGATCGGTGAGATAATCACGCAGCACGTTGCCAGTGACCGAGATCGTGTCCTTGCCGGCACGTGCACGCGCTAGCGTGTGCTTTATGGCGGCTACCGGCTCCATGATCTGGATATCCAGACCGTCGGTGTCGTGATCGGCGAGGTACTTGTTGACCTTGTCGATGATTTCGCTGTCGTGGCCGCGTTTCTTGTCCAGCCAGAACACCGCCGGCATGCCGGAATCGCGAGCACGCGCCACGGCCAGCTTCACCCAGTCGGCGATGGCGGCATCGCGGGTCACACACATGCGCCAGATGTCCTCGCGTGCCACGTTGTGCTCGAATACTACGTCGCCGGCGGTATCGGTGACCTGGATCACGCCGCGGCCNGGNGCCTGGAAGGTCTTGTCGTGCGAGCCGTATTCCTCGGCCTTCTGGGCCATGAGGCCGACGTTGGGCACGGTGCCCATCGTGGTCGGGTCCAGCGCGCCGTTGTCGCGGCAATCCTCGACCATGGCCTTGTAGATGCCGGCATAACAGCGGTCGGGAATCAGCGCCTTGGCGGCGTGCTGATTGTCATCGGCGCCCCACATGGTGCCCGAATCCCGAATCATGGCCGGCATGGAGGCATCGATGATGATGTCGTTGGGCCAGTGCAGGCAGGACACGCCGCGATGCGAATCCACCATCGCCAGCGGGGCGGANTCGTTGTTNACACGGGCTATGTCGGCCTCGATGGCAGCCAACTTGTCGTCGGGGAGCGACTGGATGTTCTTGTATAGATCACCCAGGCCCGAGCGCGGATCAAAACCGACCTCGTCGAGCGTGTCGCCGTGGGCGTCGAGGACTTCCTTATAGTACTCGGAGACCACCCAGCCGAACATGATGGGGTCGGAGACCTTCATCATCGTGGCCTTAAGGTGAACCGAGAACAGCAGATCCTTTTCCTTGGCGTCGGCGATTTCACGACGCACGAAATCCCGGAACGGCTCAGCGTGCATGACCGCAGCATCGATGACGTCGCCGGCTTGTACCTTGACGCCCTGTTTGAGCACCGCGGTTTCGGCGGCATCGCCGAAGTAGGTGACCGTGAGCTCGGCATCGTCTTCGAAGGTGTGCGAGTCCTCGGTCTGGTAATAGTCACCGGCGTTCATGTGGGTGACTTCGGCACGGCTGTCCGTGTGCCACTCGCCCATGCGGTGCGGGTATTTGCGGGCATAGGCCTTGACCGAGGCCGGTGCCCGCCGATCTGAGTTGCCCTGGCGCAATACCGGGTTCACGGCACTGCCCTTGACCTTTTCATAACGCGAGGCGATCTCTTTTTCCTCGTCGCTCTGTGGGTCTTCGGGATAATCGGGCAGGTCATAGCCTTGATGCTGCAGCTCGCCGATGGCTTCCTTGAGCTGCGGCGTGGAGGCACTGATATTTGGCAGTTTGATGATGTTGGCCGAGGCCTTGCCCGTCATCTCGCCGAGCTCGGCCAGGTGATCGTCGACCGTCTGATCATCGGAGAGATAGTCCGGGAAATGCGCGATGATACGCGCCGCCAGCGAGATATCTCGTGTCTCGACCCGGATGCCGGCCGAATCGGTATAGGCATCGATGATCGGCAACAACGAACGTGTCGCCAGAGCGGGCGCTTCATCGGTAAGCGTATAGATAATCTTCGGCGTATCAGACACGGGCGTCTCGACCTCGCTGGAGCAAATGATTCNACCCAATTTTAGATNGGGATGGTGACAGGTTTTCGCAAGCCGCGGCACACGAGTGTCGAACAAAGTGCTGTCATCTCGTACCGCTGCAAGCGCGACTACGATGTCGCTTCTGCCACTTGTGACGTGATTATTCTAAAACGCGCTCTTTTCTCAAAGACGAGGCGTTCAAGTCGGCTCCGCGTCGGGCTCGGCTGGCACCGTGACCATCGCCTGCGCCAGGGCATCCCCCAGCCATGCCGCGACAGCTTGGTGCACATCGGTCCGGGTCGCGCCCTGGCGAAGCCGCACTTCATAGGCGCCGCCGGTCGGGAAATCCAGGCCCAGCGGGGCAACAAGCCGTCCGCGCTGCAACAAATCGAATACCAGTGGCTCGCGACCCATGGCGATGCCATAGCCCTGGGCTGCCGCTTCGAGCGTCAGGTTGGAATCGGCCAGTCTTTCGCGCCGACGAGAAAGCTCGAGCGGTTCGGCTAGCGCCGCGCGCCAGAGGCGCCATTCGTCGATTTGTGCCTGGTTGACCAGAATACGGCCCTCGGCGAGCGCGCGGCGCATTTCACTTTCCGTGGTGGCCACAGCCGGGCTACAGACCGGAAAACCGCGCTCGATGAATAATCGGTTCGACGGGCCGCTCGGACGACGAGCGTGATAGCGGATCGCGATATCGATGCCATCACCGGCCAGATCCAGCCAACGATCGGTCGTGATGAGCCGAAGCGAGAGGTTGTCAAAGGCGGTTTCGAACTCGGCCAGGCGCGGCACCAGCCACAGGCTGGCCAGCACTGGCGACAGGGTCAGCGACATGCTGCGGCGCGTGACCGGCTCGAACAGCTGTTGCGTAGCGCGTTCGATATCGGCAAACGGCCCGCCAAGCCGTTCGGCATAACGCGCGCCCAGGGCGGTCGGGCGAATACCCCGGCGCAGACGCTCGATCAACGGGGCATCAAGCTGGCGCTCCAGTGTGCGCAGCTGATGGCTGACCGCCGACTCGGTGCGATGCAGCCGCTCAGCCGCCCCGCGAATACTGCCTGCATCCACCACGGTAATGAATACGTGTAGCGCCTGGAGCGACGGCGTTGTTCGGCTCACCCGCACAGCCCCAAACAATGTCGAGGCCAGACCTCGAATTTTTCAGCGTGTGACATGGCGATCGCGCCTTCAGTGTATGTCGCCCGTCGGCGGCTGCCGACGGTTTTTTGATTCTGTCATATTCCGCTTGGATCGCCGTCATGAAACCGCTCGCCCGACAGGCTCCGGTGGCCGTGCTTTTGCTGCGTGTCTTCGCGCCGTTCACGACCGTTTACATGCTCTCTGAAATGCTGCGTAACGTCGGGGGCGTGGCAGCGCCGGCCCTGCGTGAGTCGTTGTCGCTATCGGCCGGCGAGCTGGGTCTCTTGAGCGGCGTCTTCATGGTCGCTATCGCGGTGTTGCAGGTGCCCGTCGGCATAATGCTCGACCGGTTCGGCTCGCGGCGTGTCGTCAGCCTGTTCTTGTTGCTGGCAGCTGCCGGTACTGTCCTTTTCACGGCCCACAGCTATGTCCTCGTGTTGCTGGGCCGAATGCTGACCGGGGCCGGGCTGGCTGCGTGCTGGGTTGGNGCTTACAAGGCCAATGCCCTGTGGTGGTCGCCGCAGCGGGCCACCCTGGTCAACGGCGCGCTGCTGGGTATCTCGGGAATCGGCGCGCTGGCGGCCACGCTGCCCACGGCCATTGCCCTGGATTACATGAGCTGGCGCACGCTGTTTCGTGGCATCGCCTGCGTCATTGCTGTCATGGCCGTGTTGGTGTGGTGGCTCGTGCCCGATCATCCGGACGAATGCGCCCACGATGACGAGCCGGCCAGTGCGCAGCCTCGGTTATCGGCCGTGTTTGCCGAGCCGCTGTTCTGGAAGGTCGCGCCCGTGGTGCTGCTGTGTGAGGGCGTCTGGATGGGGTATCAGGGCCTATGGGCCGGTGTCTGGCTGCGCCAGGTCAATGACATGGGCGACACACTGGCGGCCACGCATCTCATGTGGCTGGCCGTTGCCGTGATCGTGGGGCAGCTCGGCCTGGGTGCGTTCGCCGATCAGCTCACCCGACGCAGCCTGCGCCTGGATCACGTCATGGCTGCGATCGTGGCTGTTTTCGTGGCGGCCCAGGCCGGCATCGTCTTTGCGCCGGCCTGGCTCGTGGGTCCGCTATGGGTGGTTTTCGGCCTGGCGACCGCCGGCTCGGTGATGGCCTATGCACGAATCGCTCAGGTNNTGCCCGGNCGGCTCATGGGCCGNGCGATCGCGCTGTTGAACATGTGCGGGGCGGGTGCGGCGTTTGCCATCCAGAACGGTGTGGGCTGGTTCGTGGGGCTGTGGCCGGCCGGGGCTGACGGTACGCCGCCGGATACGGCCTACCAGCTGGCGCTTGGCGGATTAGTCTGTGCCCAGNTCATTGCGCTTGNTTGGATGNTCGTGCCGGTTCGGCGCGGACTGCCGGCTGTTGTCGTCGAGGGCTCATGAGCCGGCCGCGGGCGTGCCGCGTTCTTCGATGAAGGCCCAATAATCGCGGCGCACGCATTCGGCATAAGTGAAGGCAAAGTCTGCGACGACGTTCTTGAAGGCTTCGCGGTCGGCCCCGATACGTGCCGTGACCGCCCGATGAAAATAACCGGGATCATCCGGGCGAAGGCTGGCCGCGCCGCGGATATGTTCGCGCGCTAGAATACGGCCCCACTGAGTGGTAAGCGCTCGATAATCCTTGAACCCGCTGATCTTGTGGGTCGGGAAGTCTTTCTTGTACGGCGAGCGCCGGCGTACCGAGAACCAGGCATCGCCCAGCGAAAGCCAGCCCAGATAGCCATCCGGATGCTGCGACAGGGCATAGAAGGCTTCGAAGTGGCGATGTGCTTCGTGCTTGAACGCCTCGCGCCACCGGCGTTTTTCGCCAGTCGTCATGCAGTCATAGGCCGGTGGGCGGGTCTGCTGTTTGATATCCAGCAGCACGTAGGTATCGATATCGTCGTCCATGGACTCGACCAGCGCATAGAAACGATCCAGGCCGAGCGAGCCGGTGCCGGCATTCAGCCGGCGTGCGACATCCAGCACCTTGAAATTGGCCCGCTGGTGCTCACCGGCGCCGTGCAGCGTGGCCGGGTATTCCTCATCCAGGGCCTTGAAGATCTGACTGCGCTCGGCTGCTGATACACCACCGAGCTTTTCGGCCTCGAGATCGAAGATCAGACCACCGGTGGTGTCTTCCACGAACCATTTGTCCAGTTGTCGTGGCACGCCGCGTTTTTTTTCGACCTTCTTCATGAAGCTGGACAGCGGTTTTTCTTCGTAGGCCACGTGAATATCGTCGGGTGAGGCGCCATCGGCCGTTTTTGCCAGGGTATCCAGATAACTGGTCAGGAAATGACGGATCGCGCGTTTCGCCTTGGCCGGCGACAGATCCGCGTTTTCCTCGGCGTCGAGCACCATTGAGGCGGTGTGGCGCCACAGATCGTATTGATAATCGGCGATCACGGCATCGTCGAAATCATCCATGCCGTAATGCATGCCCTGGCGATCATCGCCATAGGCGCCGTGGTTGTAGACGTGGGCATCGCCCTGCAGCCAGGTCTGGGAGTCGAGCAGGCCGCCGAACAGATACGAGNGCCAGTCGTTCCAGACATCCGCCCAGAACAGATGATTGGTGCCACGAAAGAAACGATACGGCGAGCGCGACATTTTTTCGTACTTGCGGGCCCGGTCGATATCAGACAGGCACGCGTTGGCGTTATCGATCGCATCAATCACGATCTGGCGGCGACTGGCGCGCCGGAATTTGAAGGTCATCGAGCAGGCCCGATTATTGGTTATTGCGCCCAACTCTACGCAATCGCACACGACGGAACCACCGCGTCAGCTCGGCGACACAATCTAAGACTTTAGTATTAGAATACGCAGCCGGTTATCATNGAACCGGTTTCGTNCGGTGGCCCACGGTGGGCATCGNCNGCGTNCTCTCATTCGCGCGGAGTGCCCATGCCCAGTCGTTTGCTACAGATTCTGGTGTTTGTTGCGCTGGCGACCGGCGGCTTTGCCATCGGCACCACCGAGTTCGGCACCATGAGTCTGTTGCCGTTGATTCAACAGGCCATGGGCGTTGACGCCGCCACGGCCAGCCACATCATCAGTGCGTATGCGCTGGGCGTGGTGATCGGTGCGCCGGTGATCACCGTGATGGCCGCGCGTGTCTCGCGCAAGCCGTTGTTGATCGGCCTGATGGTGGTCTTTGCGCTGGGTAACGGTCTGTCGGCGCTGGCGCCGTCCTATGGCTGGCTGGTGTTGTTCCGGTTCATCAGCGGCCTGCCGCACGGGGCGTATTTCGGGCTGGCCTCGTTGGTCGCGGCCTCTATCGTCAAACCGCACCGGCGCACTCAGGCCGTGGGCTACGTCATGCTGGGTCTTACCGTTGCCACGATTTTGGGCGTGCCGGCGGCGACGTGGCTGGCGAGCCTGCTGGACTGGCGCGCGGGCTACTGGGCGGTCACGGCCATTGCCGCGGCTGCGTGTCTGTTGATTCTGATCTTTGCCCCGTACCAGGGCGCACAGAGTGATGCCCATCCGCTGCGCGAGCTGTCGGCGCTGGCCCGGCCGGACGTATGGCTGACGCTGTCGATCGGGGCCATCGGCTTTGGTGGTGTGTTTGCCGTGTATACCTACTTGACGACCACGCTGGCCGATGTGACGGGCATGTCCACGGCCCTGGTGCCGATCGTGCTGGGTGTATTTGGCCTCGGGATGACTGTGGGCAACATGGTGGTGCCTCGTTTTGCCGATCGTGCACAGATGCCTACCGCCGGCGTGATGCTCGTCTGGTCGTTCCTGGCGCTGTTGGCGTTTCCGCTAGCCAGCCACAACGCGGTCGCCGTGACGATAGATGTGTTTCTGATCGGCATCAGCGTGGCGTTGGCTGCGATTCTTCAAACCCGGTTGATGGATGTGGCCGGGGATGCCCAGAACCTGGCCGCGGCGATGAATCACGTCGCCTTCAATGCGGCCAACGCGCTGGGTCCGCTGTGTGCCGGCATGGTGATCGCCTACGGCCACGGCGCGGAAACGGCCGGCTACGTGGGTGCGGCGCTTTCTCTGGCCGGGTTGGTGATGTGGGCCATCACCTGGGCATTCGAGCGCCGCGGCATGAAGGCGACCACCGCGTAGGCGATTGGTGTTTATCCGCGCAAGGCGCACCATAGTGCCCCACGCATTTGGATAACCGAGCGCTCATGGACAACATCGTCTCGATTCAAAGCCACGTGGCTTATGGCTATGTCGGCAACCGGGCGGCCGTGTTTCCGCTGCAGCGTCTGGGCTACGACGTCACCGCGATCAACACCGTGCAGTTTTCCAACCACACCGGCTACGGGCAGTTCACGGGCGAGGTATTTTCGCCCGAGCACGTGGCCGATGTGTTTGCCGGCATGGCCGAGCTGACCGGGCTTGCCGGCGTGCGCGCGCTATTGACTGGCTATATGGGCGATCAGCGCAGCGGCGAGGTCATGCTCGACGCGCTGACACGTATTCGTCGGGCTTGCCCGGACGCGCTGTATTGCTGTGACCCCGTGATGGGCGATACCGGGCGCGGGTTCTTCGTGCGCGACGGTATTCCCGAATGGATGCGCGAGCGCAGCGTGCCGGCGGCGGATATCGTCACGCCCAACCAGTTCGAACTGTCGTGGCTGGCCGGGCGCGAGATCGCCACACGCGCGGATGCGCTGGCCGCGGCTGCCGATCTGCGCGCATTGGGCCCGCGCGTGGTGCTGATGACCAGCATGGCCGTCGAAGACACGGCAGCGGATCGTATCGCCATGCTGGTCGATACCGCTCAGGGCAGCTGGCGTGTGTCCACGCCGCGAATCGACTTTGTAACGGCCCCCAACGGGGCCGGAGACTTCACCACGGCCGTGTTTCTGGCCGGCTGCCTGGCCGATGGCCTTGGCGAAGATGGCCCGGCGCGGGCGCTGGCCCGCACGGCGGCGGCGGTCGAGATCCTGTTTGCGGCGACCCGCGATGCCTGCACGCGCGAGCTGGCGCTCATCCCCGCCCAGGACGAGATCACGGCGGCACTGCGCGGGCCCGTGCCGGCGCATATCGAGATCGAGCGATTGCGTTAGCGCTGTTCAGAGCGCCTGTGCCGGGCCGAGCCCGAAGCGCGCGAGGGTCTCGACGAGTGGCGTGCACTCGGCCGGCTCACCCGTGGTGAGCGTGATACCGGTCGGTGCTCGGGCCGGCCAAGGCTGACCGGTGGTCAGTGCCTGACAGCGGCGGGCGATGCCTTCGGCGCCGTCGACGAATCGAAGCCGCGGCGGGGCCGCTTCAACCAGGGCATCGCGCACGAGCGGGAAATGCGTGCAGGCCAGCACGATCGTATCCAGCCGATCGCCCCCGGGTTGGGCCAGCAACGCATTGATCGCGGCCCGCGGGGCATCGCATTCTCCGGGCGCGCCGCGTAACCGTGCCTCGGCATAATCAACCAGCGCCGGCGCGCCGTGGCGCAGCACGAGCCGATCGGCGGCGAAGGCCGCGCTCAGGCGATCAACATAGGCCTGGCGCACCGTTGCGGCGGTACCCAGCACACCGATCACGCCGGATTGTGTCATTTTCGCGGCGGGTTTGATGGCCGGCACGGTGCCAACGATCGGCACCTGAAGCGCTTCCCGCACGGCCGCCAGCGCCACGGTCGAGGCCGTGTTGCAGGCCATGACGATCAAGCGCGGGCGATAACGCTCGGCCAGGCGGCCCAGCAGCGCGGGCACGCGAGCCAGCAATGTGGCCTCGGCCTGCTGGCCGTAGGGATAAGCTGCCCGATCCATGGCATAAACCATCGGCGCCTGGGGCAGCGCAGCACGAATGCCCTGCAACACCGACAGGCCGCCCACGCCGGAGTCGAACACGATGATCGGGGCATCGCGATCGACAAGCAAAGCCTCGGCGGAGGGCGATACGGGCACGGCATTAGACATGCCCCCAGTCTAGCTGCTGATATCAGCGGGCGTGTTCGGGCAGGGGATAACGCCGNTCGGCCTTGCCGGCCTTGACCACCTGGCCGGGGGTGTCGTGACCGATGAGCGCGGGCAGGGTGGCGCTGGCGGCGATGAGCGCGTCTAGATCACAGCCGGTGGCGATACCCATGCATTCGAACATATGCACCAGATCCTCGGTACAGATATTGCCCGAGGCCCCCGGGGCATAGGGACAGCCGCCCAACCCGCCGAGCGCGGCATCAAAGCGCGTCACTCCGACCTGCCAGGCAGCCAGCGCGTTGGCCAGCCCCATGCCGCGGGTATCGTGCGGGTGCAGGGTGAGTTGCAACCCCGGATGGCGCTCGCTGACCGCTTCACAGAGGGCGGCGGCCTGTAGCGGGTTGGCCATGCCGGTGGTGTCACAGAGCGTGACTCCGTCGATGCCCAGATCGGCGATCGCGGCCACGATGGCCAGCACACGCTCGGCGGGCACCGGGCCCTCGAACGGACAGCCAAACGCCGTGGAGATCGAGGCGTTCAGGCGCGCGCCGTCGCCGGCCAGGGCCGTCATCTTGGCAAAACGCGCCAGCGACTGGTCAGAGGTCATGCGCAGATTTGCACGGCCGTGTGCATCCGAGGCCGACATGACGAAGTTGAGCTCATCGGTGCCGACGGCCAGCGCGCGTTCCACGCCTTTTTCATTCGGAATGAGCGCGACGTAGTCGATGCCCGAGACGCGCGTGATGCCGTTCATTACCTCGCCGGCATCCGCCAGGTTGGGGATGGCTTTTGGCGAGGTGAACGAGGTGGCCTCGATCTTGGCCAGGCCGGTGGCCGACAGCGCATCGATCAGCGCGATCTTGTCGGGCGTGGGGATCCAGGTCTTCTCGATCTGGAAGCCGTCACGGGCGGATACATCGTTGATATGAACACGTTGTGCGCTCATGCCTCATCTCCGGCGTCTTCGAGCAGGCCGCGCTCGGCCATCTGGTCCTGGGTGGCGCGATCGATACCCAGTTCGTCGAGCACGGCGCGGGTATGGGCGCCCAGCTGCGGGCCGCCGCCGCCGATGCGCCCCGGCGTGCGCGACAGGCGCGGCAGCACGCCCGGTACTTTCAGATCGCGGCCCTCCGGGGTCGTGATCTGCTGGATCATCTCGCGGGCCGCGTAGTGCGGGTCAACCACGATATCGGCGGCGTTGTACGGGTGGCCCGAGGGCACGCGGGCCTCTTCGAGTGCGGCCAGCACGTCCTCGCGTGTGTGATCGGCCGTCCACCGGCCAATGGCAGCATCAATCTCTGCGGCACGGGTGTTGCGCCCGTCGTTGTGGGCCAGCTCGGGGTCATCGCCCAGATCGTCGCGCCCGATGACGCGCATCAAGCGTTTGAAGATTGAGTCGCCGTTGCCGGCGATCAGCACCTCGCGCCCATCGCCGCAACGATAGGCGTTGGAGGGGGTAATGCCGGGCAGCGCCGAGCCGCCGGGCTCGCGGATCACGTCGGCNGCGTCGTACTCGGGAATNAGCGACTCCATCATCGCGAANACCGATTCNTANAGNGCGACNTCGATATACTGGCCCNGGCCCGANGTCCGGCGCTCCTGTAATGCCAGCAGAGCGCCGATCACGCCGTAGAGTGCGGCCAGCGAATCGCCCAGTGAGACGCCAACGCGCACGGTCGATTCGCCCGGCTGGCCGGTGAGATAACGTATCCCGCCCATGGCCTCACCGATCACGCCGAAGCCCGGCCTATCACGATACGGCCCCGTCTGACCGTAGCCGGAGATACGCACCATAATGAGTTCGGGGTTGAGCTCGGCGAGTACGTCCCAGCCCAGGCCCCATTTCTCCAGCCGGCCGGGCGAGAAGTTCTCGATGACGATATCGGCCTCGGCGGCCAGACGCTTGACGATATCCTGGCCTTCGGCCGATTTCAGATCGAGTGCCACCGAGCGCTTGTTACGTGTCTGGACATGCCACCAAAGCGAAGTGCCGTCACGCATCACGCGCCAACGCCGCAGCGGATCCCCCGTGCCCACGGGCTCGATCTTGACGACATCGGCGCCGAACTCGCCAAACATCTTGGCCGCGAACGGCCCGGCGATCAGCTGGCCGAGTTCCAGTACTTTCAGCCCGGCCAAAGCCTGGGGCGCATCCTGCAAAATAGAACCGCTCATGACGAACTCGATGGAGGCGATATCTGCACGCTAAGACGCCGTGCAGCGTGTCGCAATCAATAAACCGACAAGACAGCGTTCGTCGTTTGGAAAGGCTTGGCGTTGGGTTCTTCAAGGCAATCCGCCGATGAACGCAGAAATACACAGATGGCGGATGGGCCCAGAGGCGTAGCGGCTTTTGCGGGCGCCGTCGTTTATCGGGGCCTGGTTCTTTCAGGGCTATCCGCAGATTTCACAGATTACGCAGATTGCGAACGCGCACGAGGGGCGATAGATGATGCGGGCGCTACGGCTTTATCGGCTTCGTTCTTTAAGGCAATCCGCCGATGGACGCAGAAATACACAGATGGCGGATGGGCCCCGAGGCGTAGGGCCTTTGCGGGCGCCTTTGATTATCGGGGCCCGGTTCTTTGAAAGCGTGTGGTCAGGCTTTTAATAGCGAGATAGGCGCGACCGTGTCTTGCGACGGAGTCATCAATAAAGGTGGCGCCAACCATTCGTTGCCTCGCAAAACTCGTTCGCCATCCGCGTGCAGCGCGAATCAAACGAAGCTCGAAAAACCGATAGCGCCCCGTATCCGAAACGGCGCAAGGCCTATTCGCAATCTGCGAAATCTGCGGATAGCTTAAAGAACGAAGCCAACAAAGCGGTTGCGCCCCGTGCGTGTAACGCCTCGCGGCCAGTCCGCCAGTGGCGTTCATCGGCGGATAGTCTTGAACGAACCAAGCACAATTAACCGGCAGCGCCCCGAACCTGCAACGCCTCAAAACGCATTCGCAATCTGCGTAATCTGTGACATCTGCGGATAGCCCTAAAGAACAGCGCGCCAACACGCGGAGGCGCCGCGAACGCGTTGCGTCTCGTGACACACCCGCCATCTGCGCTCATCGGCGGATTGTCTTGAAGAACGAAGCCTAAGACCCAGCCGCACGCAAGTGAGCCACCATTTCGCGGGCCAGGACGGGCAGGGCGTCCATGTCGCGTACGGCGATGCGCAGGTCGCGCCAGGCCCAGTCGTCGGTCAGCGGGATACGCGCCAGGCCCAAGGCTTGGAGATGCCCGGTCACGGCGGCTTCGGGCAATACGCCGATGCCAAGACGAGACGCGATCATGCGGCAGATGCCCTCGAAGCTGCGCACCTGAATACGCATGCGCAGCCGCCGATCCACGGTTTCCGCGGCGGCGGCGATCAGCCGATGCAGCGAGGTGTCTTGTTGCAGGCCAACGAAATCCTCCTCGATGGCTTCGACGAGTGCGACCTCATCCAGTGCGGCCAGACGATGATCAGCCGGGGTGACCAGCACCAGCCGGTCGCTGCGCCAGTCGAAGGTGGTCAGCCCGTCGGCGGGAACGTGACCCGCGTAAACCCCGATATCGGTCAGGCCCTCGCGTACGGCGGCGATTACCTCGGTAGAAATCTTTTCTTCGAGATCGATCTTCACCTCCGGGTGGGCGCGCGCAAACGCAGCCAGCTCGGCGGGCAGAAACTCGATGATCGCCGAGGTATTGGCATGCAGGCGCACATGGCCACGGACCCCGCGGCTGTATTCGCTCAAATCCGCGCTCAAGCGTCCGGCGGCGTCGAGCAGGGTTCGTGCATGATGCAAGAGCGCGTCCCCGGCCGGCGTAAGGGCAACGCCGCGTGCCTGGCGATAGAGCAGTTTCGTGTCCAGGCTGGCCTCGAGATCGCTGATGCGCTTGCTCACTGCGGCAAGGGCGGTGTGCTCACGCTCGGCGGCGGCGGTCAGTGCGCCGGTATCGGCGATGGCCACGAACAGCCGCAGGGTAACGAAATCGATACGTTTCATACGGTGAGCCGTTGGGCGGTCGGCAAGGCAGCGTTTCGATGATGCCAGATTCCTGTGTCAGCGTTCGTGATCGACGAAGGCAGCCTTGGCCATCGTCTGATTGTCGCTGCGCCGCACAACTGGGCATGCTCGAGCAATAACAAAATCACGGCGCACGTTGACCGTGATATCCGGCGCGTCGGGCTCGATGCGTCTTGCGACAAGAGGAGTCGGTCATGAGTCGAAAGCCCGTGGGCAACGCGCCTCGGCGCGAGCCTATTCGTACGCGCTGGATCTGGGGCGTGTTCGCTGTTCTGTTCGTGTTGCTCAATCCCTGGTATTTCCCAGCGGGTTCAAGCCGCCTGGTTGGCGGCGTGCCGCTCTGGGCCTGGGTGATTCTCGCGGTATGCCTGGCGCTGTCACTGTTCCTGCATTTCGTGTGCGCGGTGTACTGGCAGACCGGGGACGAATCCGATGAATGATTCCGGCGTGGAACTGGCGTTTGCCGGGGCATCGGGCATTACGGTTCTGGTGGCCTATGGCCTGTTGATGCTGGGGGTTGGCGTGATCACGTGGCTGGCCAATCGCGGCCTGCACCAGA
>PBAO01000028.1 GCA_002715985.1 Lysobacterales bacterium
CGGGCGTGAGGTCTCGGTGAACATCCCCGGGCGCTTTCGGACCGGATCCAGCCCGGAGAGCACTTCAATATCGGCGGCATCGTATTGATTGGCCATGGCAAGTCGCAGACAGGCGTGATGGCTGGGCAAGGTAAGCCAGGCACCGATCGCTGGCAAGAAATGGTGCGGTTGGCCCAGGGCTGTTGCCGTTTCATACGAGCGCCGCTTTCGTCGAGAGTCCACAGTGTGTCCTGCAAGACGCGAGTCGCGGCTCGGGCTGTGCCACGATCAAGACTCGCCAGCGCCACGCCGCCCATCTTCAATTTTCTATGGGCGGCCCAACCCTTCGGTACAAGCGTTCCAAAATTGACGACGCGTCGGCAATACAGCGTTCCAGCCCACTAGAGCGCGTCGTCATAAGATAAGCCGACGAACCGGCGGCCAAGCCGTGGCAAGACAAGGCATCGCGCGTGCAACGTGGTTATTCCGAGTAAACGAGCCAGGCAGATAAAAATAACGCCGGATTGCCGGGGCTTGGCCGCCGGCTCATCGTCATATTTTGGGGGTTGCCCGCGCTGGACGCGCCATCCCGCGTCGCAAGCCTTGACCGTGACTAGTCACGCTCGGCGGCTCGCGCCTTGCCTGACACGCGCGGTGCGGGCAATGCGACGGCATATCTCATGGCGACACGCCCTAGCGCAGAATGACACGTTAGGTGGGCTACGCCTTGTCTAGCCGCCAATAGTCACAATATGGAGCGCCTGGCGCGGGCCCGCATGAAACGGTCACAGGCCCTAACGCGGTTATAATCAGGGCCGCCCCACCCTAGATCTGTGCGAAACGCATCATGCAAGACAGTGATAACGTCCCCGAGAACGCCCCGGAGACAGACGCTCCCGGCCTGGCGGCCTTCGAATCCTCGATCGCGGAGCTGGAAACGCTGGTCGAGACACTGGAGTCCGGCGATGTGCCCTTGGAAGACGCCCTGGCCCGGTTCGAGCGCGGGATCACGCTGGCGCGCCAGTGCCAGACCATGCTCAAGACTGCTGAATTGCGGGTGGATCAGCTGTTGGGCGACGACGAAAACGCGCGTGTCGAGCCGCTGGATACGAACAACCTCGACGCCTCTGGGGAAACCACTCAATAAGAGACAACTCCCGACGCGCGGCACTTGAAAGACCCGCGGGCAGCACATATCACTGTTACGAGATATCCTGTCGTCAGCTGTTACGACAACGTCGAGATAGCCCGTGGCAGGCCGCCGATACATGTATCGAGCAACCATGCATGGCACGGCGTGCGCCGCGTGATAATGTCTTCAAGTCAACGATTTCCGGCCCGGGCCACTCCCGCGACAACGAGGTAGCAATGAGCGTAGAAAATACGACCTATTCCAGTCGCGCGCAGACCGCGCTGGCGACCAACAGCGTGCTTCGCAACACCTATATGCTGCTGTCGGCCACGCTACTGTTTTCGGCGACAATCGCCGGCATCACCGCGGCCATGAACCTGCCTTATCCGGGCATGATCATCACGCTGGTGGGTTATTTCGGCCTGTTGTTCCTGACCAACGCCACCGCCAACAGCGGCTGGGGCCTCGTCAGTGTCTTCGCATTGACCGGCTTCATGGGCTATACGCTCGGGCCGATCATCAACATGTACCTGACGCAGTTCTCCAACGGCGCCGAACTGGTCACGATGGCCATGGGCGGTACCGGGGCCATCTTCGTGGGCATGTCGGCCTATGCGTTGATGTCCGGCAAACGCTTCAACCAGTGGGCCGGGATGCTGATGATCGGCATTGTGGTCGCGTTTGTGATGAGCATCATCGCGGTCGTGTTTTCGATCCCGGCGCTGTCGATGGCCGTGTCGTTCATGTTTGTGCTGTTGATGAGCGGCCTGATCGTCTACCAGACCGGCGAAATCGTCCACGGCGGCGAGACCAACTATATCCTGGCCACCGTCACCCTATTCGTGACGATCTATAACCTGTTCCTGAGCCTGCTCCAGCTGCTGGGCGTGTTCGCCGGCGACGAATAACGCCAACGCCATGCCCGAAGAAAGCCCGGTCGATCCGACCGGGCTTTTTAGTGTCTGGCGTTTTGATCGGGCTTTGAGGCTTCGCTCCCCAAGGAAAGTTAGCGCCTCGTCGTCGCTAGCGTCCCCGAAGCTCACCGCCATTATCTGCGTTTATCGGCGTCCATCTGCGGATAGTCTTGAAAGAACGAAGCCACCGAACCTAAAAGCCCCCTAACTATGCGGGCGAAACCAGCCCAGGGTTTCGTGCAGGCGCACGACTTCTCCCACAATAAGCAGCGCGGGGCCTTTGGCCGGATCGGCGGCCACGCGCTCAGGCAGATCGGCCAGGGTGCCGGCGATGATGGTCTGGCGGGCGGTGGTGCCATCGATGATCATGGCTGCCGGCCAGTCGTCGGCCAGGCCGTATTCGCGCAGGCGGTCACAGATCAGGGCCAGGTTGCGTCGGCCCATGAAAAAGACGACGGTTTGACCGGGCCGGGCAAGTTCGGCCCAGCCCAGTTTCAGCTCACCGGCCTGGAGATGGCCGGTCACGAAGATCACCGACTGGGCATGGTCGCGATGAGTCAGCGGAATACCGGCATAGGCGGCACAGCCGTTGGCCGCGGTGATGCCAGGCACGATCTGAAAATCGATACCGGCCTCGGCCAGCTGGGTGATCTCCTCGCCGCCGCGGCCGAACACGAACGGGTCGCCGCCTTTCAGGCGCAGCACGCGCCGGCCCTGCTGCGCCAGCTCGACCATCAAGGTATTGATCCGCTCCTGGGGCAGCGTATGGCGCTCAGCGCGCTTACCGACGTGAATCCGCTCAGCCTCGGGGGAGACGAGCGCCAGGATATCCGGCGAAAGCAGGCTGTCGTAGAGCACCACATCGGCCCGCTGCATCAGCCGTAGCGCGCGGAAGGTGAGCAGATCCGGATCGCCCGGTCCACTGCCCACGAGATAGACCTCGCCGCGCGCGGCATGGGCCTCGTCCGTTTGGTGCAGGCGCTGGTCGAGCGCACGCACGGCGTCATCATAACGCCCGGCGAATACCTGTTCGGCGATCGGGCCCTCGAAGATCTCGTCCCAGAACGCAGCCCGTTTCTGACGCGGGATCCGGGCACGGACATCATCGCGAAACCGGCGCGCCAGGCTGGCCAGCTCACCGTAGGCCCGCGGCGTGAGTGTTTCGATATGGGCGCGTACCCGTCGCGTCAGGCTGGGGGCGGCGGCCGCACTCGAAATCGCGATCTGTAGCGGTCCACGCTCGACCAGCGCCGGCACGAAAAAATCGGAACCCTCGGCGTCATCTGCCCGCTGTACCCAGATTCCCTGGCGACGGGCTGCACGGGCGAGTTGATCGTTGACAGAACTGTCGTCAGTGGCTGCAAAGACCAGCTGCATACCCGCAACGTCGGCCTCACGCACCTCCCGGCAATGCCACACCAGCGCGCCGGCCCCGCCGGCTTCCGACAGCGCAGGCAGGACGTCGGGAGCGATGACCACGACACGCGCCCCGGTCTTGAGCAGGCGCTCGACACGCCGGGCGGCTATACGCCCGCCACCGGCGACCAGCACCGAGCGCCCGGCCAATCGCAGTGTGACCGGATACGCGGTTGCCTGGCGTGGCGCGTTATCGCGGTCGTCGGTCATGAAAGCGAAGTGCGATCAGGCATTCAAAGTCTTGGCGATCATGCTGATCGCGATTAGTACCAGAAACACGGCGATGATCGGGCGCAGCGCACGATCGGGCAACCGGCGCCCGAGACGTGTCCCGAAATAGATACCCGGCAGCGAGCCAATCAGCAGTAAAAACAACACGCCCAGGTCGGTGGTGCCCAACGCCAGATGACCGAGGCCGGCGACAAGCGTCAACGGCACGGCGTGGGCGATATCGGTCCCGACGATACGAACCGCCCGGGTATTGGGATACAGAACCAGCAGCATGGTAGTGCCCAGCACGCCCGCGCCTACTGAAGACAGGGTAACGAGCACGCCCAACGCCACGCCGCCGGCTACCGTGATCGCCGGCCGATAACGCACCAATCGCGCATGGCCACCGTTCTGGAATACCGCGCGGTTCATCAACCAGTGCACCAATCGTGCACGTACGAAGGTCAGAACACTGGTGACAATCATCGCCCCGGCCAGCACCAGTACCATCACGTGCTGTACGCCCGGTGTCATGCCGATCCGATGCAGCACGGCCACGGTGAGCAGCGCAGCGGGAATACTGCCGCTGGCCATCAGGCCCACCACGCGCCAGTCCACGGTCTGTTGCCGGCCGTGTAGCCAGGTACCAAAGGCCTTGGTGCCGGCGGCATAGAGCAGATCCGTTCCCACGGCAGCCGAGGGCGCGAAGCCGAACAGCAGAATCAAAAGCGGCGTCATCAATGAGCCGCCGCCGACGCCGGTCATGCCGACAGCGGCGCCGACAACGAATCCGGCAATAGGAAAAGCGAACATCTATGACATATCCAGAATCGCGGGCACGCCGCAAAGAACAGGCGGCAAGGTAGCACCCGCGTTTCAATACTGAAAGTGATATGCAATCATTACTTGATATCTTTTCAATCTAAAAACCCGTGAAACTCCGTCAGCTCGAATACATCCACGAAGTCGCTCGGCAAAAGCTCAATATCACGGCGGCCGCCCGGGTCCTGCATACCTCGCAGCCGGGCGTAAGCAAGCAGATCCGGCTGCTCGAGGAGGAGCTGGGGCTTTTGATCTTCGAGCGCAACGGCAAGCATCTGGACGGNATCACCCCGGCCGGCCAGCGTATTCTGGANACCACGCGGCGCGTGCTNTCGGAAGTCGACAATATTCATCGCACGGCCAGCGAGTTCGCCGACGCCGATCGAGGATCACTGTGCGTGGCCACCACGCATACCCAGGCCCGCTATGCCCTGCCGGATACGATCGCGGCGTTTCGCCAGAGCTATCCCAGGGTCTCGTTGCACCTCAACCAGGGCGCCCCACCCCAGATCGCCAGCTGGGCGGCAGCCGGCGACGCGGACTTCGCGATCGCGACCGAGGCACTTGAGCATTTCGACGAGTTGATCATGCTGCCCTGTTATCACTGGAACCGCTGTGTGCTGGTACCACGCGAGCACCCGTTGGCCGAGAACGGCGCCTTGACCGTCGAAGCGCTGGCTCAGTACCCGATCGTGACTTATACCTTCGGCTTCACCGGGCGCTCACATCTCGACCAGGCATTTGCCGAGCACGGCATGACGCCGGATGTGGTGCTGACCGCGGTGGATGCCGATGTCATCAAGACCTATGTGCGCCTAGGCCTCGGGGTGGGCGTTGTCGCCAACATGGCCTATGACCCGGCCCATGATGATGATCTCGTGCGCCTGGATGCCAGCGATCTGTTCGCGGCCAGCACGACGCATATCGGGTTCCGGCGCAACCTGTTTCTGGCCGGTTACATGCGCCGTTTCATCGCCATGTTTGCCCCGCACCTCACGCCGCAGATCATCGACCGCGCGATCGAGAGCTACCCCGGGCCACGTTTCGATGATCTCATCGCCGAGCTCTGGCCCCGGTTGCCCACGCGCTGATGGGATGCCCGGTGAGCGAGCTCAGCCCGGCGCGGCGATGACTTCCAGCCCGCCCATATAGGGCACCAGCACGTCGGGCACGCGCACGGTGCCATCGGCCTGTTGATAGTTCTCCAGCACGGCCACCAGGGCACGCCCGGCTGCAACGCCGGAGCCGTTGAGGGTATGTAACAGGCGCGGCTTGCCGGATTCCGGGTCGCGGTAGCGTGCGCCCATGCGCCGGGCCTGGAAATCACGGGTATTGCTGATCGACGAAATCTCGCGATAGGTGTTCTGGCTGGGCAGCCAGACTTCCAGATCATAGGTTCGCGCCGCCGCGAAACCGATATCTCCGCCGCACAGATCAACCACCCGATACGCCAGCCCCAGGCCGGCCAGCACCGCCTCGGCCCGCGCGACCATGGCCTCATGACAGGCCTCGGACTCATCCGGATGCGCGATATTGATCAGCTCGACCTTTTCGAACTGGTGCTGGCGGATCATGCCGCGTACATCGCGCCCGGCGGCCCCGGCCTCGGCCCGAAAACACGGCGTATGGGCCACATAGCGCAGCGGCAGGCGCTCGGGTGCCACGATCTCATCGCGCACCATGTTGGTGACCGGCACCTCGGCCGTGGGAATCAGGTAATAATCGGCCGGTTCGGTCAGGCGGAACAGATCGTCGCCGAACTTGGGCAGCTGGCCCGTGCCGTAAAGCGAGTCCGCGTTGACGATATAAGGCACGTTGAGCTCGGTATAACCGACGTCGACATGGGCATCGATCATGTAAGTGATCAACGCCCGGTGCAGGCGCGCCACCGCGCCCGAAAGCACCGTGAACCGCGCGCCGGTGATCTTGGCCCCGGTCGCCCCATCGAGCCCGGCCAGGTGCTCACCGAGTGCGACGTGATCCTTGATCTCGAAGTCCAGGTGCGGGCGCTCGCCGACCTCGCGCAGCACGACGTTGTCGGCCTCGTCGCGGCCTTCGGGCATCGCCGGATCCGGCAGGTTGGGCAGGCCTTCTCGCACGGCATCCTGCTCGGCCTGCACGGCCTCGAGCTCGGCCTTGGCGGCTTCGAGTTGCTCGCCCAGCCCGGCCACCGCGGCTTTCAGCGGCTCGATGTCCTCGCCGGCGGCCTTGGCCTTGCCAATCGACTTGGAGCGCTGGTTACGCTCGGCCTGGAGCTCTTCGGCGCGTGTCTGCAGCGTCTTGCGGCGCGTGTCGAGGTCGCGATAGGCATCGGCGTCGAAGACGAATCCGCGCCGTGCGAGCTGGTGGGCGACCGCTTCCGGATCGTTTCGAAGTACACGAGGATCGAGCATGACGGATTGGTCGAGAGAGTGATCGCGCGCATTATAGTCGGGGTCTGGCGGCCCTGCAGGGCATGTTGTCGTTCAAGCGGAGAAGCGCGCTATCAGTCCCTGGCTCTTGATCACGGTCTCGCTGACCTATGTCAGCATCCTGTTCTATATCGCCTATCAGGGCGATCGACGCGGCCGGCTCAAGCGCCGGCCCGGCCCGCGGCCGGTCGTGTATTCGCTCTCGCTGGCGGTCTACTGCACCGCCTGGGCGTTTTACGGCAACGTGGGCGCGGCGGTCACCGACGGCTGGACCTACCTGGCGATCTATCTCGGGCCGATGATTGCGCTCATCGTGCTCATGCCCGTGCTGCGCAAGATGCTGGTGATCGCCAAGCAGCAGAATACGACATCCATCGCGGATTTCATCGGCGCCCGCTACGGCAAGTCACAAAGCCTGGCCGCACTGGTGTCTATCGTCGCACTCGTTGTGGTACTGCCGTATATCGCGCTCCAGCTCGATGCGATGACGATGTCGTTCAACACCATCGTGCACGGTTTCTATAGCCGCCCCCGATCAGAGATCAAGCTCTCCGGCTGGACGGATACCGGTCTGCTTGTCGCCAGTGTGATGGCGGTATTTACCATCGCCTTCGGCACGCGACACGTGAATCCGCGCGAATCACATCAGGGCATCATTCGGGCCATCGCCTTCGAATCGTTGGTCAAGCTGGGCGCGTTTCTGATCGTGGGGCTGTATGTCTGTTTCGTGATGTTCGCCGGGCCGGGGGATCTCATGCACCAGGCCCGCGGCCTGCCGGTTTTCACCAATCTGTTTGACGGCGCCCTGCTCACGCCGCGCTTCCTGACGGTGCTGTTTCTGGCCATGGCCGCGGTGCTGTGTCTGCCGCGCCAGTTCCACGTTGGTGTGGTCGAGAACACCGACCCGCACGATCTGCGCACCGCACGCTGGCTGTTTCCGTCATATCTGGCGCTCATGGCGGTATTCGTCCTGCCACTGGCGGCAGCCGGCACGGTTCTGTTCGGCGTGGAGACGGTCGAGCCGGACCGGTTCGTGCTCGCGCTCACGCTGGCCGCCAACAACGACTGGCTTACGCTGGTGACATATGTCGGCGGCGTATCGGCGGCCACCAGTATGGTCATCATGGCCACAATCACGCTGGCCACCATGCTGTGTAATGAAGTGGTCGTGCCTATCGCGCTGCGCCTGCCCGGCGTCCAGTTCGGTGCCGCCCATGATCTGAGCCGGGCGCTGCTGCGCACGCGGCGCGTGCTGATCGTGGTGATTCTGCTCATGGCCTGGGGCGTGTACCGGCTGTTTGCCACCGGGGGCACGCTGGCCGGTATCGGCCTGCTTTCCATGTCGGGAGTCGCGCTTTTTCTGATCCCCATGATCGGCGGGATGTATCTGCGCCGTATCACCCGGCGCGGGGCAATGACCGGGCTGATCGCGGGGTTGATCGTCTGGTTGTATACGCTGATTCTGCCGACCATGACCGACCAGGGCTGGCTGCCCTCGGCCTGGCTGGCCGACGGTCCGTTCAATATTCTCTGGCTGGCCCCGCATGCGCTGTTCGACACGCATTTCGAGGATGCACTGACGCACGGCGTGGTCTGGACGCTGATCGTCCAGCTGCTGGTTACCGTCGGTGTATCGATGAATACATCGGTGACGTTGATCGAGCGCGCACAGGCGGTGGCCTTCGTGAATCTGGGTCTGCGCCGTGCCGACCGATCCGGCGACGAGATTCGTCCCCCGGCTATTCGGGTCGGTGAGCTGGAGGTGCTGCTGCAACGCTTTCTGGGCCCGCAGTCCGCGCGTGCTGCGCTCAACGAATATGCCGGGCATCACGATCGGCAGCTGCTGACCAACCAGATCGTCGATGCCTCGTTGCTGCAGTTTGCCGAACAACGCCTGGCCGGGGTCGTGGGGAGTGCCTCGGCCCGGCTGATGCTGGCCTCGGGCCTGCGCCAGCGCGATCTGGCACTCGACGACATGGTGCGCCTGCTGGATCGCACGGCTGATGCCGTGCAGTTCAACCGTAACGTGCTGCAGGCCGCGCTCGAGAATATCGACCAGGGTATTTCGGTGGTCGATCAGGATCTGCGACTGGTGGCCTGGAACACTCGGTATCTGGAGCTGTTTGAATACCCGCCCGGTCTGGTACGCACCGGGCGCCATATCGCGGACCTGATCCGGTTCAATGCGATGCGCGGAGAATGCGGACCGGGCGGCGTGGAAGAGCATGTGCGCAAGCGCCTCGAGCACCTGCGCGAGGACAAGCCGCACCAGTTCGAGCGGCACCGGCGCAATAATACGGTCGTGCAGATGACCGGCAACCCCATGCCCGGCGGCGGGTTCGTGACCACGTTCAACGACATCACCGAGTTCAAGCGCAACGAGGCAGCTCTCACGCGCATGAACGAAGAACTCGAGGCGCGTGTCTCCGCCCGCACCGAAGAACTCTCGCGTGCCAATGCAGGACTGCGGCGCGAGAACGAGCAGCGCGCGATCGCCCAGCGTGCCGCGCTCGATGCTCGCCGCGACGCCGAACGTGCCAATCTGTCGAAGACCCGGTTTCTGGCAGCGGCCAGCCACGATCTGTTGCAGCCGTTGAACGCGGCCCGCCTGTTTGCGGCCGGCGCCGAGCAGGGCAATACCGACACCCAGGGAGCCGCCCTGCGCCAGATTCAGGCCTCGCTGGAGGCCGCCCAGACGCTGCTGGAGCCGCTGCTGGATATTTCCAAGATCGATGCCGGCGCATGGGACGTCAAGACGCAATCGTTTCCGCTATCCCGGATATTGACCCCGCTGACCGGCGAATTCGAGGTACTCGCCCGTAATGCCGGCCTGACACTTCATGCCGTGCCCACCCGGTGCTGGGTACGCAGTGATCCCAATCTGCTGCGACGCATCCTGCAGAATTTCTTGTCCAACGCCGTGCGCTATACCGACCAGGGCCGCGTGCTGATCGGTGTTCGACACCGCGCCTCCCAGATACGCATCGAGATCTGGGACACCGGGCCCGGTATCGAGTCCGATCAGCTGGCTTCGATCTTCGAGGAGTTCCAGCGTGGCAAATCCAGCCACGGCGCCGCCGAGCGCGGCCTGGGGCTGGGCTTGTCGCTGGCCGATCGCATGTCACGCCTGCTCGGACACCGGATCCAGGTCGACTCTGCTCCCGGCAAAGGCACGGTGTTTCGGCTATACGTCGAGCGCGTGGCTCCGGAAAGCGATACCCGTACGGCTGTCTCGCCGGCCACACTCGATAGGCCCCAGGTGAGAAACGCGCTGTGCGTGGACGACGATGCCGCATCCCTGGACGCACTGGTCGGCCTGCTGGAGCGCTGGGAGATCGATTGCATGACCGCCCCGCCCGAAGATGCCGGCGCGATCATGGCCGACGAGACGTTTGATGTTGCGATATTCGACTACGATCTCGGCGAGAACACCGATAACGGCCTGGAACAGATTGCCGGCCTGGTCGATCGCTGCCCTGACACCCGGTTCCTCCTGGTCACCGCCAATCGCGATCAGGCCATCGTCAAGCGTGCCGAGGCCCTGGGCACCGGCATCATCTACAAACCCGTAGGCCCGGCCAAACTACGGGCTGCAATCACCGGCCCACGGATCGGCGGCGAGATCGAAACCTATTGAGCGGTGCCTGGCAGCTCTGGGCGTTTACGGATGGCTCACGAATCGTTGTTGCTGTTGAGTTCTCGACGGGCGTAGCTTTGCCAATCAATCTCCAGGCTGCGTGCGGCGATCACGGCCTGCGTGCGGGTATGCACATCGAGCTTGCGCAGAATCGCCGTGATATGGGCCTTGACCGTAGCCTCGGAAATATCCAGATCGATGGCGATCTGCTTGTTGAGCAGACCATCGGTCAGCATCATCAACACCCGCTGCTGTTGCGGCGTGAGCGTTGCCAGGCGTTCAGTGAAATCGTCCTTGTCTGCCTCGGCGTCCTGCGTGCCCGCCGGCACCCAGGTGCCGCCCGCCAACACCGTCTCGATCGCCTCGGCCATGACCTCCAGCGATGCCGATTTCGGAATGAAGCCGGCCGCGCCGTGTTCGATCGAGGCCTGGGCCACGCTGGCGTCCTCGTGGGCAGACACCACGATGACCGGCAAGCTCGCCGCCACGCTGCGTGCATGCACGAGCGAGGAATAACCGCGCGCGCCCGGCATGTTGAGGTCCAGCAGCAACAGATCGGCTTGGCTGGCTGATGCAGCCAGCCACTTGTTGAGTTCTTCCACGCTACCCACGGTCACCAGCTCCGGGGCGCCGAGCGCCTGTGTCACCGCCTGTGAAAGAGCCGTTCGAAACAGCGGATGATCGTCTGCTATGACGACCTTGCGTTGGCTTGTCGTCTTCGAACTGGCTGCCATAAGGACCCGCCTTCGCGAATGTTGGGATGATCGATCGGATATGCGACGGACCGAGTATAGACCTTTTGCTCATTCCCAAGCCATGAGCCTATTCGCATTGTGCACAAGACAACCGTCGATCGGATCATCGCCGGTAAATGACGATTCTGCGCAGCTAAACCGTTATTATTGCTGTATCCGACAAGAAATAGATTGCCGGACCTCGGGGACTATCGTGACAGGGAGAAACACCATGATCATCACGCCACGCCGGACGTGGATACTCGCCGTGGCCGGGGTCATTGCCTCGCTCAACGTTGCACACGCCGCCACGACCGAAGAGCTGGAAGCCCGCCTGGATCGCATGGAGCAAATGCTCCAGCAGACACGCAGCGAGCTACAAGATCAGAAACAGGCCACCGCGAATGCGCAGCGCGAAGCCGCGGCCGCGCGTCGTACCGCTGAAGCCACGCAAACAAGCAAACGCAAGCAGGTCGCATCGTCCGCCCAACCGGTCGAGCAGACGCCGGCCAAGGCATCGCCCAAGACAACCGGCGATGAGCCCATCGGCACATTTCATATCGGTAAAAACACCACGGCGAAGATCGGCGGTTATATCAAGGCCGATACCAACTATTCGCACTACGAAAACGGCGACGTGGGTAAGCGTAACGAACTGTTCTATACCGTTGGTGGTATTCCAGTCGGCCCGGACAGCGACAAAAGCACCGACAGTACCCAGTTCACCGCGCAGCAGACGCGCCTGCATCTGAGCACGCTGACCAAGCTCGGCGGGCACAAGATCAAGGGCTATATCGAAACCGATTTCTACGGCGATCAAGCCGAAGGCCAGGATAAGGTGGTCAACGACTACTCGCCGCGCCTGCGTCATGCCTACATCGAGCTGGATGACACATGGCTGTTCGGCCAGACATGGACGAACTTCATGGATATGAAGGCCTACCCGGAAACGCTGGACTTCATCGGCCCGACCGAAGGCCAGGTGTTTGTGCGCCAGGCCCAGATCCGTTATTCCAAGGGCGGTTTCTCAGCGGCTATCGAAAACCCGGAGACCACCTTCGAATTCGATTCGTTGCCGGATGAGCGGGTCACCCAGCCCACCAATAGCGATCATTACCCCGAACTCACGCTGGATTACACCGATACCGGCGATTACGGTCATTTCTCGGTCGGTGCCCTGGCCAAGACCGTGAGCAGTGATGGCGACTTCGACGTCGACGGCCTGCGCAACACCAACGACAAGGCCTTTGGTTACGGCCTGCGCCTATCCGGCAGCTTCAACCTTACCGAACAGGGCGACGCTTTCCTCTACCAGGGCTACTACGGCGACGGTATCGGGCGATACGTGGCGATCGGTGCCGTGCCCGCCGGTTATATCAACGACTCCGGCAACGTCGAAACCATCCGGGCCTACGGCGGCTACCTGGATTATCGCCATTACTGGTCCAAAACCTGGCGCTCGAACCTGGTTCTCGGCGGCATGGGCGTCGACAATCCGCGAGAGCTTCGTAATTCGTTGATCACCAAGCAGGCGGCCAGCGTGCATGCCAACCTGCTTTGGAACCCGGTGGATCCGCTCACCCTCGGCGGCGAGTATCTCTACGCCCAGCGCGAAGTCGAGAACGGCTTCGACGGTAACTTCAACCGCGTTCAGTTTTCGGCCAAGTACGATTTCTAGTCCCCGGCTGAAACGGCATACGGCCCGCAGGCTTGCCTGCGGGCTTTTTCATGCACGACCGTTTTGCACATTGGCTGCACAACACCTAGCGTGAGCATATTAATCACCTGGAGGGCCGACATGGCCGCCACGCATCTCGTTTTTGATGTCAACGAAACACTGCTTGATCTCTCCCCGCTCGATGACGTATTCGCCGATCTGTTCGGTGACGCTGCAATGCGCGGCGTCTGGTTCCAGCGTCTTCTACACTGGTCTACGGTCACCACGCTAACCGGCGAATTCATGGATTTCGGCGTGCTCGCAGGTCATTGCCTGGATCAACTGGCCGATATGCATGATGTATCGCTGGCCGACGATCAGCGCGCGCGGGTCTTCAGCACCATTGGCACTCTGTCGCCGCACGCGGATGTCGTCGCCGCGCTGGAAACACTCAAGTCCGCCGGTTTTTCGCTCACCGCGCTGACCAACTCGGCGCAGAAGACGGTAGACGCCCAATTCGCCAATGCCGGGCTGACACGCCTGTTCGATCACGTGCTCTCGGTTGATACCGCACGTTGCTACAAGCCACACCCGGATGCCTACGATGTTGCAGTGGATGCCCTTGGCGTGACCCCTGATCAATTACGCCTCGTTGCCGCCCACGACTGGGACGTTACCGGTGCCATGCGGGCCGGCCTGAAGGCCGCGTTTGTCGCACGTGGCAAGGCAACGCTTAGCCCGGCCGGCGAGCGCCCGGATGTTGTGGGCGAAGATCTAGCCGATGTCGCACAGCAGATCATCGCGGTCGACGGCGCTTAGGCTTTGGAATCAGACGGATTCGCGGCCTGCTCGTCGAGCTCGCGTAGTCGCGCGAGCTTGTCGCCAATCTTGATTTCCAGGCCGCGAGGCAGCGGCTCGTAGTAGCGCGTGCCCACCAGCGCGTCTGGCAGATAGGTCTCACCGGCGACGTAGCCCTCGGCCTGGCCATGTGCCGAGCGATATCCTTCGCCGTGGCCGAGTTCTTTCATCAGGCCGGTCGGGGCGTTGCGGATATGCATGGGCACATCGAGTGTGCCTTTATTCCTGGCATCCGCCCAGGCAGCGTTGAAGGCGGCGTAGACGGCGTTGGATTTCGGCGCACAGGCCAGATAGACCGCAGCTTGGGCCAGCGCCAGCTCGCCCTCGGGGCTGCCCAGACGCTCGTACGATTCCCAGGCATCTAGCGCGATACGCAGCGCCCGCGGGTCGGCGTTGCCGATATCCTCGCTGGCCATCCGGGTCAAGCGGCGCGCGACATAGCGTGGGTCACAGCCAGCTTCGAGCATGCGCGATAGCCAATACAGCATGGCATCAGGATCACTGCCGCGCATGCTCTTGTGCATGGCCGACATCTGGTCATAGAAATAATCCCCGCCCTTGTCGAAGCGGCGCACGCCCTCGCGCAGCACCTCATCGAGCTCGTCCTGGGTGATCGTTTTATCATCCCGGCCGGCCGCGATATCCCCGGCAAGCTCAAGCAGGTTCAGAGCCCGGCGCGCATCTCCGTCGGCGCGTACGGCAAGCTGCTCGCGCAGTGCGTCATCCATAACGAGATCATGGCTAGCCAAGCCACGCTCGGGGTCGCTTAACGCGCGGTCGATAAGCTCACGAATCACGCCTGCGTCGAGGCTGCGCAACACATAGGTCCGTGTGCGTGAGAGCAGCGCGTTATTGACCTCGAACGACGGGTTCTCGGTCGTCGCCCCCACAAGCGTGACAGTGCCATCCTCGACGTAAGGCAGCAGCCCGTCCTGTTGTGCCTTGTTGAAACGATGCACTTCGTCAACGAACAGCAAAGTGGCCGTACCGTCGGCGCTGTGTGCCTGGCGTGCGTCAGCCACGGCGGCGCGGATGTCTTTTACCCCCGCCATGACGGCCGAGATCTGAACAAAGCGCATATCCACGCGGGCTGCCAATAGACGCGCCAACGTGGTCTTGCCGGTGCCCGGCGGCCCCCAGAGAATCATCGAATGGATCCGGCCGGCCGCAAGCGCGCGGGCCAGCGGCTTGTCCGCGGCCAGTATATGCGTCTGCCCGGCGTACTCATCCAGGGAGGCCGGGCGCATGCGATCGGCCAACGGCCGGTTATCAGGCCTTTTATCCGGCATGGGCGCGTCTAACTCAATGGGCTTTTGATGCGACAAAACGATCCAGTCCGTAGAGCCAGTTCATGGCACCCAGGCGCGCTGCCCCGATACCAATTACGAGCCCCGCACAATCAGCACACCAATCCAGAATATCGCCATCGCGATATCCGGTCGCAGCCTGCAACAGCTCTGTTNNCGCAGCAAAGACAGCCAACNACAGCCCCACACGAAGCAGCCGGCGGGGAAACACAGCCGCAAACCAGGCCCCCATCACGATGAATGATCCCGCGTGTTCAACCTTGTCGAAATACGGAATGCCCGGCTCGCTCGGCGGGCTTGGCATCAGACAGGCATAGAGAAAAAACGCACAGAGACCGGCCCCGACCAGACACCACAGCACGAAATAGTGCAGGCGCTCGGCGCTGATCGCACCACTCATCGCAGGCTAGGCGCGGCTTCGCCCCGGCCGTCCACGACCTCGACCTCATCGGGGATATCGAGCTTGAAGCGCTCNGCCTTGATTGTCGGATTTACCTCGATATTGCCGAAGTTGATACTCGTGGTCTGGCCCAGATTGTCATGCAGCTGCATCAGGCTCGGCACATCGTTCTTGAGCCCCAGATCGACCGTCTTGAAATCCGTATCGTCNGCGTTGGGTTTCAGGTGCACCCAGTCCAGCCCGTCGTGATGGCCGCCGTCGGTGATCTGAAACGCCTCCGACAAGGCTTCGCCGCCGGTCAGCAACAAGGCCGGCGTAGCGTTGAGCGTTGCCCCCACGTCGCGGATGGTGACNTGGGCGAGATCCACATCGTAGAACTTGAAGGTCTTGCCGTCGCTGACGATGATCTGCTCGAACGGCTGGGTATAGGCCCAGCGGAAACGGTCCGGCCGCGACAGCAGAAACGTGCCGCTGGCCTGCTGGACGATGTTGCCCTCGTCGTCACGCTGGACCTGCTGAAAATCAGCCGACAGCGTGGTCACCTCGTTATAGAAATCAGCCAGAGCCGATGAACCCGTCGCCGACGAGCCGGTCGCCGCTGTGGCCGTACCGGTAAAACAGGCCGCAACCAGTGCGACGACACACAAAAGATATCGCATCAAATGCCTCGTAAANAAAAGGATCGCGGGGTTCCGCGCACGGTCAGAGCCTCGACCATGCGGCGTGAATCGCATCTGAACTCAGTCATCCGGCGGCGGCGGTGCCAGGACTTCTCGCCCGCCGTTGCCCTCGGCCGGGCCCACGACGCCGGCATTTTCCATTTGCTCGATCAGCCGTGCAGAGCGGTTATAGCCCACGCGCAGACGACGCTGTACGTATGAGATAGAGGCCTTGCGCGACTTGAGCACGATGGCCACCGCCTGGTCATATAGCGGATCAGCCTCCACGTCCTCGTCATCGCCCTCGCCGCCTTCGGCCTCACTGCCGCCGTCGAGAATCTCCTCGATATAGTCCGGCGTGCCGGTCTGCTTGATGTACTCAACCACCTTATGAACTTCGTGGTCGTCAACGAATGCGCCGTGCACACGGTTGGAGAACCCGGTACCCGGTGGCAGGTAGAGCATATCGCCGTGGCCCAGCAGGCTTTCGGCCCCCTGCTGATCCAGAATCGTGCGCGAGTCGATCTTGGAGGCCACTTGAAAGGCGATCCGCGTGGGAATATTGGCCTTGATCAGACCGGTGATCACGTCAACGGACGGCCGCTGNGTGGCCAGAATCATGTGCAGCCCGGCNGCGCGTGCNTTCTGCGCGATACGCGCAATCAGTTCTTCGACCTTCTTGCCCACCACCATCATCATATCGGCCAGCTCATCGACCACGATGACGATCGCCGGCAGGGGCTCGAGCGTGGGCAGCTCCTCGCCGGCCGCCGCTGCCTCGTTGGACTGCGCGTTCTTGGCAATCGGGTCCTCGATCGGCTGACCGGCCTCGATCGCCTTGGCCACTTTCGTGTTGAAACCGGCCATGTTGCGCACGCCGAGAGCGGCCATCAGCTTGTAGCGGCGCTCCATCTCACCCACACACCAACGAAGCGCATTGGCGGCATCCTTCATGTCGGTAACGACAGGCGCCAACAGATGTGGAATGCCTTCATAGACCGACAGCTCGAGCATCTTCGGGTCGATCATGATCAGGCGCACCTGCTCTGCCGTGGCCTTGTGCAGAATCGACAGAATCATGGCGTTCACGGCCACGGACTTGCCCGAGCCGGTCGTGCCCGCCACCAGCAGATGCGGCATCTTCGACAGATCAGCCGTTACCGCCGCCCCGCCGATATCCTTGCCGAGTGCCATGGTCAGCGGTGACTGTGCATCGGCATAAATCGGCGCTTCAAAGATCTCACGCAGCGCGACGATCTCGCGATCGGCATTCGGAATTTCCAGGCCCACCACCGACTTGCCGGGAATCACCTCGACCACGCGCACGCTCGTCGTGGACATGGCCCGCGCCAGATCCTTGGCCAGGTTCGAAATCTGGTTGACCTTCACGCCCGGTGCCGGGTCGATCTCGAAGCGTGTGACCACCGGCCCGGGTTTGACGGCCACGACCTTGGCCTGAACATTGAAATCCGCCAGATGCTGCTCGAGCGCCTCCGACATATGCTGCAGGACCGCGTCGTCCTGATCGTTCTTGGGCGCGCGTGCCGGATCCAACAGCTCGATCGGCGGAATCGGGCTGTCGCGTTCCGGGTCGAACGTCGGCACATCAACGGCCTCAGTCGTATCCGGCACGCTCGGGAGCGGCGCGGGTCGCGGCTTCTTCTTATTCTTCTTTTTCACCTCGGGCGCGCTCGGCGTTGGCGCGACCGGTACAGCAACGGATTCCTCCTGAGCCGGCACAGCGCGTTTTTCTGGCGCCCCGGCCGGGGCTGGCCTAGGCTTGGGTGCGGCTGTCTTTTCAGCCGCCCGCTGCTGTCGGGCCTGCTGTCGCGCGGCGCGGGCCTCCACACGCCGCTCGGCACGTGTGGCTTGCCAGGCCATGAGCCGATCCTTGCCATTGCGCATGGCCTGCCAAGTGCCGCCCAACGCCCATTGGCCCAGACGCTCGGCAACCGATAGCCAGGAAAACCCAAGCCCCATCGACAAGGCAATCATCAAGACCGTGATTAGAAGCCACGCCGCCCCGAGAATATTGATCAATGCCGCAACCGGCCTTGCCGATGAGGCACCGACGATACCGCCGCCGCCTTGTGGCAACGGACTGATACGTGCACTGCCGAACAATAACCAGGCCAATCCACACGCCGCGATGAAGCCGACCAGCAGACACACGCCACGCAGACCACGTGAAAGCACTTCTTCTTGGTTCGTGTCTCGATCGGCATAGATCAACCAGCCGATATAAAGCACGACAAGCGGGAACACGAAGCCAAGGTAACCAAACAGGCTCAACAACACATCGGCAAACCAGGCCCCGGGTTTGCCCAGCAGATTCTGAATCGCCGTGCCGTTGCCCAGGCCGGACCAACCCGGGTCCGATGGGCTGTAAGACACCAGAGAGGCCAACAAGAACAAGGCGATGGCAACCGCGATAAACAGGCCGGCTTCACGCACGAGCCGCCCCACGCGCTGGCTGTAAGCACTGGGCGGCGCCGTATCATTGGCACCGCGCCGCGCGGACTTGGGCCCGGCTTTTTCTGCCTTGGCCGATCGCGTGCTGTGCTTGGTGCCGGCGCCCGACGATCTGGATGCTGCTGCCTTGGCCATGTCCGCCCCATGGTCAGCCTGCCGGCGAGATACCGGTGGCTTTCGTTGTACGTTCGTTCAACAGTCTAACCGCTACGGCCCGCCGATGTATGAAACACCTTGTAAATCCGTAAGATGGCATAACAAGCTCAAGCATCGCCTGCACCCAGCGGCGCACGCCTGACGTATCGACTACAAAACATGCAGCCCCGCCTGCGCGGCCAAATGCTTGAAAAATCGCCGTCGGCGCCAATATCGGAGCGTCGAGCCGATTGTTGCGAGGATAATATGTCGACCCGTCATTTTCTGCTGACCGACGACGGAGCGATCGAGGAATTCAGCGAAGAAGAAGCCTCNGCCGTCGCCGAAGGCAAACAGGATCTGCCGCGCTATGCCGATCAGCAGCTGCGCTACGTCCAGGTCGCGTTTGATGACCAGACCAACGAAAACGGCGAGATTCAAGTCAAAACCATCGGCGCTATCGTGTCTTTCGATGATGCCGGGCATTTGACCGAAGCCGGGCGTGCCCACAACGCCCAGGACGAGCTCAACGAATTCGAGCACGACGCCTGCGTTCAGTTCGCCCTACGTGACACACTGCCCAACAGCTATGCCACNCACTGATCNCGGCGATCGGTAANNNCANACGCACGGACACGATGCCCAACTTCCGACAGATCGAATCGATACTCGATATCGACAGGCAAGCATGGGATGCGCTCGTCGGCACCGAGCAGCCGTTCGCGCGCCATGGCTTTCTNGCTGCACTTGAAGCCAGNGGCAGCGTTTCTGCCGATCAGGGATGGCAGCCGGCACATGGTCTNTTNGAGGCCGACGACGGCAGNCTCNTNGGCGCTGCGCCGATGTACGTCAAGGATCATTCATTCGGCGAGTTCGTTTTCGATTTCGCCTGGGCAAACGCTTATCGCCAGGTCGGCCTGTCTTATTATCCCAAGCTGATCAATGCGATACCGTTTTCGCCGGTAGCCGGCCCTCGCCTGCTCGCCGACTNTGAGNCCACACGCAAGCTCTTGGCCGATGTCCTCGTCGAANTGCCTGAGCGTATGGGCGTGTCGTCCCTGCACAGCCTGTTCGACGACGACACNAGTGCAGCCGCGCTCATGGGTGCCGGCGCCCATGCGCGTCGCGGCTGCCAGTATCGCTGGTTCAACCGCGGGTATCGCGACTTCGACGATTTCCTGTCTTATCTGTCCTCCAAACGCCGCAAGGAAATCAACCGCGAGCGGCGCCGTATGCGTGAGGCCGGGGTGCGCGTAGAGGTGCTGGGGCCCGACGATATCGACGATACGCTCTGGGATATTCTGTATGCGTTCTATGGCCGAACGTATGCCATCCGGGGCCAGGACCCGTACCTGACCCGTGCTTTCTTCTCTGAACTCACCCAGCGCATGCCCGAGCATGTTCGTTTCTTCGTTGCCTATCACCACGATGAGCCGGTGGGCATGGCCTTCATGCTGCTTGGCGGCGATACGCTTTACGGTCGGCATTGGGGCTGTGCGACCGATTATCACAGCCTGCATTTCGAAACCTGCTACTACGCCGGTATCGACTACTGCATCGAGCACGGCCTGGCCTGCTTCGACGCTGGCGCCCAGGGCGAGCATAAGATCAGGCGTGGCTTCGAACCGATACCCACCTGGTCGAGCCACGTCATCGCGGACCCGCGACTTGAAAGCGCTATCGCCGATTTCGTCGAGCGCGAAGCCGACATGATGGTCGACTTCGAGGCCGAACAGCGCGCACGCGCCAGTTTTGACGCTTTACCGAGCAACATCTCTTGAACGGTCCGCGGCTCTATTGGCTGGACCCGAACGTGCCCGACGGCGCGTTTCCCGACCCCGCCCTGGCGCTGGATGAGCCCAACGGCCTGCTTGCCGTCGGGGGCGATCTCTCCGCGACGCGCCTGATCAACGCCTACGATATCGGTGTCTTCCCCTGGTACAACCCGGACGAAGCCATCCTCTGGTGGAGCCCGGATCCTCGTACCGTGTTCCACATGAATGACGTGCATGTCTCACGTCGTCTGCGACGCACGATCAACAAGGCCGACTACGCCGTCACACTCGATCTGGCGTTCGAGCAGGTCATAAGAACCTGTGCCGCGCTGCGAGAGGACGCCGAGGGAACATGGCTGGGCCCGGAAATGCGTGAGGCATATACCGAGCTGCATCATCAAGGCCACGCACATGCGATCGAGGTGTGGAAAGACAAGGAACTCGTCGGCGGCCTTTACGGCGTCGCCCGGGGCAACGTGTTCTTCGGCGAAAGCATGTTCAGCACCGTGCCCGACGCCAGCAAGATCGCGCTGGTATGGCTTGCAAGGCAACTCGCCGCCTGGGGCTACGAACTTTTGGACGGCCAGGTCGGCTCGCCGCATCTGTATCGGATGGGGGCGATCGACATGCCACGCCACGAATTTCTAGCGATCGTCAGACGGGGCCAAAAGGCTAGTCAATACAAGGGTTACTGGGCATTCGATATCGATCCGCCCCAACACGCCCGGCACATCGCCGACCCGTTAAACTGACCAAGAACCCGGCGTACAGCACCACACGAATTGATCCGCTGACACGCTTCGGCGCAAAAACATTGAACAAGACACCCCCCGTCACGGATAATCACGCGCGACACGCGCCCTGCACCACGCAATCAAGAGCGAATTAATGGCGAAAGAAGACCACATCGAAATGGAAGGCACCGTCGTCGAGACGCTTCCCAACACCACCTTCCGAGTCAAACTCGAAAACGGCCACATCGTGACCGCTCACATCAGCGGCAAGATGCGCAAGCACTACATCCGCATCCTGCGCGGCGACTCCGTTACCGTCCAGATCACCCCGTACGACCTGACGAAAGGCCGCATCACGTATCGCGGGCGATAAACCGCTGTCGACAAACAGATCGGTCGAATCCGCACTTGACGTTAGCCGCCAGTAAAGCTTTGATTGTGGCACCGGCCAACCGGTAGCCGGCTTCTATTGTTGAACAGGCGTCAACGCGCCTAGCATTCACGGGGGAACAATCGAATGCAGAATCAAAAAGGTTTTACGCTTATTGAGCTGATGATCGTGGTGGCGATTATCGGGATCTTGGCGGCGGTGGCTATTCCGCAGTATCAGAATTATGTCGGTCGGTCACAGG
>PBAO01000029.1 GCA_002715985.1 Lysobacterales bacterium
TGACGTTGCTCATCCAGGGGTATGTCAGCGTGCGGGTCGGTATCATGGAGGCCCGCAACCCGACCGATCTGGGCATCGCCGGCATCACGGCCGCTATTCTGGTGACGCAGGGGGCGGCCTGGGCCATCGGCGTGGGGCTGGTGTTATCAATTCTGATTCACGGCCGGGCGCTGGCACGGCCCATGCCGAACGAGTTGTTCGACCGACCGGACGACCGGCCCGCCGATAACGAAAACGACCAAGACGACGACAGACGATGAGCAAGCAAACGATGACCGCGCCGGCCCGCTGGGTCTGTGTCTACTGTGGCTCGCGCGATGGCCAGAATCCGATCTATCGCGAAGCCGCGACAGCGCTGGGCACGGCGTTGGGCCAGGCCGGCTATGGCCTGGTTTACGGCGGCGCCCGCGTGGGTTTGATGGGCGCGGTGGCCGATGCCGCGCTGGCAAGCGGCGCCCGGGTGCACGGCATCATCCCGCGCGGATTGTCCGAGCGCGAGCTGGCCCACGACGGGCTGACCCGCCTGGATGTGGTTGAAACCATGCATCAGCGCAAGCTGGGCATGATCGAGGCCGCCGACGGCTTCATCGCGCTGCCCGGCGGGTTCGGCACGCTCGAAGAGTTGTTTGAGGTGCTGACCTGGCACCAGATCGGCTGGCACGACAAGCCGGTGGGGCTGTGTGACGTCGATGGTTTCTATGGCCCGTTGGTGCGCTGCATGCATCACATGCGCGATCAGGGGTTTGTCAGCGCGGCCAATATCGCGCGTATTGGCGTGGCGCATGAGCCACAGGCGTTGGTGGCCCGGCTGTTCGAGCCGATGACCGCAAGCACGGATATGTCATAACAGGCGATATACGACGAAAGTAGCAAAGCGCGATTCGGGATGATTGATACCGTGTCGCGCTCGCAAGTGACCCGAGGCATGGTGTGGCTCCTTCTCAAGACAGTATTTCGAACCGCCCCTCTGAGAGCTCGGGGATCAGTGCCCGCTCGGTGGGTCTGCTGCTCGGCCCGCTCTGGCTGATCGCCACGCTTTTGATCGGCGCGCCCGAAGGCCTGCCCGAAGCCGGCTGGCACTGTGCGGGCCTGGCCGCGATGATGGCCACTTGGTGGGCCACCGAGGCCATCCCGATTCCGGCCACCGCGCTGTTGCCACTGGCACTGGGGCCGCTGGTCGGCCTGGGGGATTTCCAGACCCTGGCCCACGGCTATGCCGACGACATCATCTTCCTGTTTCTGGGTGGGTTTCTGCTGGGCCTGGCCATGCAGCGCTGGAATCTGCATCGCCGTATCGCCCTGAGCACGCTGCTGGCCGTGGGCTCAGCGCCCAAGCGTCAGATCGGCGGGTTCATGATCGCCACCGGCTTCATCAGCATGTGGGTCTCCAATACCGCGACCTCGGTGATGATGTTGCCGATCGGCACCTCGGTGATCGCGCTGATGGCCGATCGGGAGTCGGCCGGCATCGATCGTTATGCCACCAGCCTACTGCTGGGCATTGCCTATGCCGCCTCCATCGGTGGCACGGCCACGCTGATCGGCACGCCGCCCAACGCCCTGCTGGCCGGCTATCTGTCCTCGGATCAGAATATCCAGATCGGCTTTGCCCAGTGGATGCTCGTGGGCGTGCCCACGGCGCTGTTGATGATGGTGGCCGCCTGGGCCTGGCTGACGCGTGGCGGCTTCGAGTTCGCGGCCAGCGACGATAGCCGTCAGATGTTGCGCGACGAGCTGGACAAGCTGGGGGCGATGACCTCGGCTGAAAAACGCGTGGGCATCATGTTCCTGTTGGCCGCCACGCTCTGGATCTGTCGCCCGCTTTTGACCGATGCCGGGGCCACGTTCGTTTCCGACGCGCTGATCGCCATGGTCGTGGGCGTGTCGTTGTTCATCATCCCGGCCAGCGACGGCAAGGGCTCGCGTCTGATGAACTGGGAGAACGAGGCCAACGTGCCCTGGGGCGTGTTGCTGCTGTTCGGTGGCGGGCTGGCCCTGGCCGGTGCGATCAAGTCCACCGGGCTTGCCGCCTGGATCGCTGATTCGATGGAGATCTTCGCCGTACTGCCCGTATTGTTGCTCGTGGGGGCCGTGGCACTCGTGATCATCATGCTCACCGAGGTCTCGTCCAACACGGCCACGGCGGCGGTGTTCATGCCGCTGCTGGGCGCGTTGGCCGTTTCGGTCAACGTGGACGTGCTGCTTTTGACCGTGCCGGCCGCGATTGCTGCCAGCTGTGCGTTCATGATGCCGGTGGCCACGCCGCCCAACGCTATCGTGTTCGCCACCGGGCGGCTCAAGATCCAGTCGATGGTGCGCGCTGGCCTGGCCCTCAACGTGGCCTGCGTGATTCTGGCCACGCTGATTCCGTATGCCGTGATCAGCTTCATCTGGTAGGCAGGCGATGGCCCGCGCAATTGGCCCGCCCGAGCACGTGCCCGAATACGATCCCACGGCGTTCATCGCCGTGGACGTGGAGACCGCCAACGCCGATACGGGCAGTATCTGCCAGATCGGCTTTGCTCGCTTTGCCGCCGGCGGCCTGATCGACAACTGGTCTTGGCTCATCCATCCGCAGACATTCTTTTCGGCGGCCAATATCGCGGTTCACGGCATTCGCCCGGGCCATGTCAGCCACGCGCCGGACTGGGGCCAGATCCACGACGCGGTGGCGGCGCTTCTGACCGATCAGGTCGTCGTCTCGCATTCCAGCTTTGATGTCACCGCGCTCGGCCGTGCGGCCGAGGCCGCCGGCCGCGCGCCGATTGCAGCCCACTGGCTGGACTCGGTACGCATCGCTCGCCGGGCGTTTCCCGAACTGCGCGGAGCGGGCGGCCACGGCCTGGGGCATCTGAAAACCGTGCTGGGCCTGGATTTTTCGCACCACGATGCCGGCGAGGATGCCCGTGCGGCCGGCTGGGTGGTCGAGGCCGCGGTGACCGCTACCGGCATTTCGGTGGCCGAGTGGTTGACCGCCGCACATCGGCCGGTGGCAGATTTCCGGCGGTGAGCGAGCGCGGGTTGTGCATGCAACCCGAACCCGGCCTGCGGCGTATAGTCGGTGCTATGTCATGGTCTGCCCGCACATTCGCACGCAACGTATCGGCCCAGGCGCTGGCCGGTGCCACCGAGCCGGTTTATGCCCGCCTGCGCGGCTGGATCGTGGATACCGTGGCCACGCGCCAGGATTTCGGGATCGATTACGATCATCCCGTGGGCGATCAGGGCCTGTTCGGCCCGGATTCGGTCACCTGGAAGATCCATGCCGATTTTCCGGGCATGATGGCCGGCGGCATCGCGGCCCTCATGCTTCAAACGTTACACCCGCGGGCGTTGGCCGGCGTGTGGGATCACTCGCGATTTCGCTCGGATGCGCTGGGCCGCTTGCGCAACACCACGATGTTCGTGGCCGCAACCACCTACGCGCCGACACATCATGCCGAGCGCATCATCGATATCGTGGATCGTATGCATGCGCGCGTGACCGGTGAAACCCCCGAGGGCGAGCCCTACGACGCCCGTGACCCGCATCTTTTGACCTGGGTGCACTGCACCGAAATGGCCATGTTCCTGGAAGGCTACAAGCGCTATCGCCGGGCCGATCTACCGCGCCACGTCGAGGATGCCTATTTCCGAGAGACCCGCGTGATCGCCGAGAAACTCGGGGCGCGTGATGTTCCCGGCTCGGCACAGGAAATGGCCGATTATTTCGTGGCCATTCAGCCCGAGCTGCGCTTCGACCAGCGCTCGCGGGATACCCTGGCCGTGCTCGATACCATGGCCTTGCCGATCCCGGTGGCCGGCGTATCCCGGCGCATGTTTCTGGGCGCCGGGGCGGCCTTGTTGCCGGAATGGGCACGGCTGCGGATGCGTCGGTCGTACCGCCAGCGTGTGATTGATCGCGGCGCGGCCGAGTCGCTGTCACGGATCGGCCCGGTCATGCGGGCCGCCATGTCGCAAGGCGTGGGCGTGCGCTCGGCGGCCCGTTGCGGGGCCACGCGAGATTGCTTGAACTTCGATTAGGGCGGCGACTCGTCGGGTCAGCAAACGGCCCGGGGGCCACATCGGTGCAATCGGCGTCACCTGCGGATAAGACGGGTTGGCCACCAAGCGCCCATGGCATCAACGAAGCACCGGTCTTGGCGCGATGAACGGCGCCGGATCGATTGCGCCGCCCCGGCTGTAGATACCGAAATGCAGATGCGGCGGGCCGCCGGCGGCATTGCCGGTGCTGCCCACGCGACCGATCACGTCGCCGGCTGAAACCCGGGCGCCATCAGCGCTCGCGTAAGCCGATAGATGCGCATAGTAATAGCGCGGCCCGGTCAAACCGGCCGATAGAAAGATCGTCTTGCCGCCCAGCCCGCCTTGGCGATGTGAAATACGCCCGTCGACGACGGCGACGACCGGTGTGCCGGCTTTGGCAAAGATATCGATGCCTTCATGGCGGCGCGCGCCCCCGTCGCGGGCCACGCCGAACCCGCCGCCGATATCGCGCGCGGCGGCACCGGCCACCGGCATACCCAGCTGGCCGCCGCGGGCGGTGACCAACCGGCCGGCAAAGGCCTCGAACAGGTGGGGCTGCAATACAAAGCGATAGCGGGCCTTGGCATCGACATCCACGCGATGAATCTCGCCGTCGGCGGCAACCGAGGTGACGAGCGACCAGGTATCCGTCGCCGGCTCCTGTCGTTCCAGGGTGGCGAACAGGGCGGTGCCGGTGTCGTCGCTTGTCAGCCGCCAGGCCAGCTGCTGGCCGCGTTCAGCGGCCAGGGTGTAAACCGCTGCCCGGATTGTATCGTCGGCGAAGTCGAGATCGGCGCGATGGCGTGCCCCGAGCGCAACCGGCGTGGCGTCGGCCGGGGCGGCCTGCCAGCGTTGCACGCTCGAGGTATCGCCCAGACCGGCAAGCCGCAGGCGGGCGGCGTATATATCCCGGTCGGACCAGCCCAGCACGTCGTGGGCGAGCCATGACAGTGCCAGGCGCGACGTGTGCTCGGCCTGGGCCCGCCAGACCGGCTTGGCCCACAGCGCGACAAGCATGACGGCCAGCAGCAGCGTTTCAAGTATCAGCCGCCGGCGGCGTCGGCGGACGGGTGGCGATGGCGTCTGGGGCTCGGGCGGCGTGTGCATGCTCATGAGACCACCGCCCGGGCATTTGGTTTAACCGGCGTGCGACGCCGCGCGCGATCCGAGGCGATGATGACAACGACATGACAAACAGCCGCGCAAGCGACAAAAAACATGACCTGCCACGAGGCTTGGCGGGTAAGTCGTTGATAAGAGCGTGTTGTCGCCTGTCGCTTATTTGACACAAATTATTTACAAAACTGTAACAAAGGCGAATTAGAGTGCGTTCGTGACACAGGGGAATCACCACAAGGATAGACATGCCCACGACACGACGTACCGGCCTGTGGTCGGCCAGCGCGCTTGGCCTGACCGCTCTCTTGTCGATGCCGCCAGCCGCCGAGGCCGCCGCCGAGCTCTCGGAGGCCGAGTGTGCCACCCGCAGCGCGGCCGGGGGGCAGCGCCTGACGCTGTATATGGATCAGGCGACCAAGCAGATTCTGGCCGAGCCGGGCCCGAACCGCGTGCGTCTGGGGGAGTTCGAGGCGGTCGATCCCTGTGCCGACCAGGCCAAGGCCGAATACCGAACCACCGAGGAGCCGAGTTCGCTGGCCACCGTGCCGGTCGAGGCCCCGGCGCCGCGACCGACCACCGGCATTGACGACAAGCCGGCCACGCTGATGTTGACCGACGAAAGCCATTCTTTCGAGGTTGGCCTGTCGGGGCGTCTGCACGCCGACTACAACTATGAAAACCCCAACGATTACGTCGAGCGTGCGACCGGCGCCGAGCAGAACGCGGCCACGGGNACCGAAATACGNCGGGCNCGTATCGGCGTCGANGGNACGTTCGGCNAGGATNTGGGCTTCATGCTCGAATCCGATTTNGCNGACAANGAAGTCGGCGTGAANGANGCGTTTCTGGTCTATAGCGGTATCGATCCGCTNGAATTCACNCTCGGCCAGCANAAACAGGCCATCAGCATGGAGCTGCAGGANAGCTCGAACGACATCATGTTCACCGANCGNTCGCTGGTGAACGCNNTGACNGGGCCNCTGTTCGANCGTGCCATCGGGGCCAATNTNAAAGGNTCNGGCNANGACTGGTCGGCCCAGATNGGNGCNTATGGCGACACCATCGAGCCNAACGGCGATCGCGAGCAGGCCACCGAAGGATACGGGGCCAGCACGCGCCTGACCTGGGCGCCGATCAATTCNGAAGACTATGTNATTCACCTGGGCACGTTTGCCGGTGTGCGTGAATCGGCCGAAGACAACGGCGTGCTGGACGGGCAGCCGGCCTACAGCTACGAAAACACGCATATGTCCAATGCGCGTATCTTCGATACGGGCACGATCGAGAACTTTGATCGCGTGTACATGGGCGGCCTGGAATTCGCGGCCATGGCCGGGCCTTATTCTATCCAGAGTGAGNATGTCGTCACCCAGACCGATCGCAGCGNCGGCTTTGACGACCTCAACTACGATGCCGGCTATGTTCAGCTGGGTTGGACGCTGACCGGCGANTCACGGGTCTACCGNGGCAGCGACGGCGAGTTCAAGGGGCTGCGCCCGGATGAACCCTTCGATCTGAGTGCGGGTACCTACGGCGCCGTCGAACTGGCAGGCCGCTTCGACTATGCCGATCTCAACGATCGTGATGTGACCGGCGGCGAAGGCACCCGTGCCACCGCGGCGCTCAACTGGTATCTCAACCGCCACGTACGGCTGATGGCTGATTACAGCCGCGTCATCAACACCGAAGTCTCGCCGCTCGTCACCCAGGACGGTGGCAGCGTCGACGGCGCGGATATCTTCACCTTNCGTACCCAGTGGGCGTTCTGACCCCGGGTCAAGCGTTGCCGAAAGACAAGCCGGGCCGATCATCGGTCCGGCTTTTTTGTGTTTGGGAGAATCCGGGCACGAGNNCGCANCNGAAAGCATGTTATCCGCAGATAGCTGCAGATGTGGNCCTGNTGAGCCGACAACANCGCGGCCGGNTTNGAGCCAGCGTACTGCCGCAGGGTTGGATAAAAATTCAGGGATGATCGTTCAGCGCGGATGGATTATTGCGCGNCGGTGTNAGTTGATAAAAAACCCGGCCTCANAGCTACAAAAGAGACGATCNAACCAACGATATTCGNCTTAAANNCCCCGCCAAGNGCNGGCAGCCTCCAANNGAGCATTCNGCCGGNAACCCACGGCCCCACCAAGCCCACATCTGCGCAATCTGCGTCCATCGGCGGATAAAAAAAGAACCCAGCCCCAGGACTCGGCTAAACGCCACCCGCCACGGNTGTAAACAGCGCCCACAAAAAAGCCCGCCGCTTGCGCGACGGGCTNGATCAGGCGTTACCNAAGGCGCGNGATCAGGCCGGGTCGGCCTGGTTCACGCCTTCGTCACCNGAGGCCACACGACGGCCGTCGGCGCCCACATAGGTGGCGCTGTGGCCNTCCAGGCCACGCAGCTCGACGGCGATGTTGCGCTTGGGCGCACCGTCCACGAAGTGGTTGAGATCTTCACGAATATCCGGATCCACGAACTTGGCGTTGGTGGCGTCCACGATCAGATGACCGCCTTCCGGAATCTCCTGCAGATAACCACGCAGCTCCTGACGGTTCAAAAACGACACTTCGCTCCCCATGCGCAACAGACCATGGTCGCCGTTCTTCGTGAACGACAGCGCCGTGTGGTAGTGCGACTGGATGAGGAAGTAGACCGCCACGACCATGCCCGAAAGCACGCCGATGAGCAGATCCGTGGCCAGAATCATCACGATCGTCGTGGCGAACGGCAGGAAACGCTTCATGCCGGCACTGTACTGGGCGTGGATCAGGCTCGGACGGGCCAGCTTGTAGCCGGTGAACAACAGGATCGCGGCCAGTGAGGCCAGCGGGATGGCTTCCAGCGCGAAGGCGAAGAACGCGATCGAGACCAGCAGCAGAATGCCGTGAAAGAAGCTGGCCAGACGGGTACGCCCGCCAGACTGGACGTTGGCCGAACTACGCACGATGACCGCGGTCATGGGCAGGCCGCCGATGAAGCCGGACACGAAGTTGCCCAGGCCCTGGGCCTTGAGCTCACGGTGCGTGGGCGACTTGCGGCCCAGCGGATCCATCTCATCGACCGCCTCGACCGACAGCAGGGTCTCCAGACTGGCCACCAGCGCGATGGTGATTGCCGAGAGATAGATCCCCGGCGTGAGCATCATCGCGAAATTGGGCAGCTGGAGCTGTTCGAACACAGAAATCGGCCCGTTGATCCCCGGCAGGTTGACGTACTGAGCGCCGTTCAGGCCCATGCCGGTGCCCGAGAAGAAGAACGCCAGCAACATGCCGGCGACAACGGCCACCAGCGGCGGCGGCACGATCGTCGCACCCGGAATCTTCTTGAACAGACCCATTTCGAAGGCGATGAGGATCGCCAGGCCCACGACCGTGATCACAACAGCCAGCGGGGCGATGCCTTCAAGCAGCGGGCCCGGCGTGGTCAGGCCGGCATCCGTTTTGGAGCCGTGACCGAGCGCCAACGGAATCTGGGTGCCGATGAGGATCAGCCCGATACCCGCCAGCATGCCCTTGATCACACCGTTGGGCACGAAGGCGCCGATGATGCCGAGCCGCAAAAGGCCCAGCACGATCTGGATCACGCCGGCCAGCACGGTCGCCATGAGCAGGCCGTCAAAGCCATAGGTATGGATCACGCCCAGCACGATCGCGGTCAGCCCGGCCGCCGGCCCGGAAACCGATAGCTGCGAGCCGCTGGCCAGAGAGACCACCAGGCCGCCAACCATGCCTGTAATCAGGCCGGACAGCGGCGGGGCGCCCGAGGCGATCGCGATACCCAGACACAGCGGGATCGCAACGAAGAACACCACGATCCCGGCACGCAGATCGCGCCCCAGATAACGGGTGTCTATGAACGAGGTTTCATTCGACATGTTGAAATTTCAATCTCTTGGCGTGAGCGAATGACACGCGATGGATGAGCAAATGGTCCGCGTGATCAGGCAGCTGCCGCCTGGCCGGGTACGGATTCACAGACCACGTCCAGATTGCCGCCGTCCAACGCATAGACCAGCCCCAGCAGGGTGGGCGGCTGTTCGGCATTCTTGATCAGCGGCAGATCGGCCAGTTTTGCGATCTGGGCCTCCACGTTGCGACGCACCATCTTGTTCACGCGTGCCTTGTCGTCGTTGGCTTCCAGATTGTCGCGCTCGCTGTTGTAGAGCTCGACCAGTTGCGCCAGATGCGCATCGACGTGATCCATGCCGCTGGCCTGGCCGGAACAGGCCGCACCCACGCCGCCACAGCCCTCATGCCCGCAGACCACGATATAAGGCACCTTGAGCGCAGTAACCGCGTACTCCAGCGCCGACATGAAGCCGTGCTCTTCGGTGGCCGCGATATTGGCCACGTTGCGATGCACGAACAGATCACCCGGTGAGGCGTTGCACAGCGTTTCGGCCGGAACGCGCGAATCGGAGCAGCCCAGCCACAGCGCCTCCGGCGACTGACCCTGTTCCAGCCGCGCAAAGAATTTGGAGTCACGTTCCTGCATGGTGGCCAACCAGGCCTGGTTTTCGAGCAGCAAGCGTTCCTTGAATTGCATTGCGATATACCTTTGTTGGAAACCGAGCATCGCGAACCGTGCGCACTTGGGCCGGCCGAAGCTGCTCGACAATCGGTATCGCCGAGCCTTGTCACGATCCGATGGATTTAAACGTATTGTTATCATATTGCACGGATGAGTCCCGGTCTGACAAGAACGATTACCGCGGGTGATGAGACAAAAAAACGTGCATAGTGAATCATTTAACAGGGTTTCAATTTTGAATTCGTCCCTGAAAACCGGCGATTCAGCATTAACGGCACGAGATGCGAAAATCAGCGACGCATCGCAGATTCTGGCGTTCATTCAGGCCCTGGCCGACTACGAAAAAGAGCCCGCGGCGGTAACCGCGACCGTGGCCGATATCGAGGCTGCGCTGTTTGCGCCCCAGGCGACGGTTACGGCACTGATCTTCGAGTACAACGGCGCAAGTATCGGCTTTGCGGTGTATTTTCAGAATTTCTCGACCTGGCTTGGCCGGCACGGCCTGTTCCTCGAGGATCTGTATATCGCTCCCGCGTATCGACGTCACGGTTTCGGCCGGGCCGCCCTCCGCGTGCTGGCGCAACGCGCTGTTAACGCCGGCTGTGCACGCTTCGAATGGAACGTGCTGAACTGGAATACGCCGGCCATCGATCTGTACGAGGCCATTGGCGCCAAGCCACAGTCGGAATGGACCGGTTATCGCCTCGACGGGGCGGCGCTGCGACGATTTGCCGCGGGTGAATAGCGGCTATCGCGGCGAATCAATCCGGGCGCGGCGTTTCATAGGCGCGATCGGTCACCCGATTATCAGGCGTTAATGTTGTACCGATCGAAGCCAGCATGATCGCGCCAACGGCCAGCCATTGCAGCAGCCCAAGCGTCTGTCCGAGAAACAGCAGGCCGGACAAAGCGCCCACCGCCGGCTCCAGACTCATGAGCGTGCCGAACGTCGCGCGGGGCAGGCGGGGCAGCGCAATCATCTCCAGCGTGTAAGGCAGGGCCGTCGAAAGCACCGCCACGAGTGCGCCCAGCATCAATACATGAAAAGACAAAAGCGCCGAGCCCGCCTCGATCACGCCGATCGGCGCAATGAAAAGCGCGGCCACCACCGTACCCAGAACCGCGCTTTGCAAGCCGTGGCTCGCCCCGGCCCGCTGCCCGAACACGATATACAGCGCCCAGCAAACCCCCGCGCCAAGCGCGCAGGCCACCCCGACCGGATCGAGCGGCCCGGATATCGACTGATCAGGCCAGAGCAATACCGCGAGCCCGCTGACCGCGATCACCACCCATAGCCCATCCAGGGCCCGGCGTGACGACACCACCGCCACCAGCAAGGGCCCGGTGAATTCCAGGGCGACCGCGATCCCCAGCGGTATACGCGCCAGGGCCTGGTACAGCAGAAAATTCATCGTCCCCATGGCCAGCCCGTACAGGATGATCGTGCGCCAGGCCCCGGCCCCGACCGTGTGACGCCACGGGCGAAACAGGGCCACCAGCAACACCGCTGCAATGATCAGGCGTATCGAGGTCGTACCGGCCGGCCCGGCCGCCGCGAACAGGCCATGAGCCAGGGCGGCCCCGCTCTGAATAGCGCTCATGGAAACGAGCAACAAGGCCACAGGCCAGAGACGCTGACCGAGCGGTGACGATAGATAAGACATGATGACCAACGCTTTCAATGGTCCTGGACGGCGTGACTATCGGTGTAGTCCGGCCGCAAGCATACGAACGATCGGAAGGAGTCTATAGCACAAGTCCGTAATTCGTATTTTCTTGGCCAGGCCTTGTTCTCAATATATAAGGTTCGAGTAGCCAGCCTGTAATAGACGACGAAATCACAAAGCGATTGATAAAATAAAACACGGCGATAGCCAAGTAATATTCATTACTCAGTATGAATGCGTGCAAATACGGAGAAAAAGATAAGAGGATGGAGCATATCGCTATTTCGTTCGGGTCAACGATCAACCCGGAATCAGGATCAAGCTTAAAGATCCGCCGGGCATGTTGATCGTCTCTGTATCTGCATGATTCTTCATATGAAATAAGTAAAGAGCGGGGCCTGAATTTAGCGCAGTGGGTACGGGGTTTCGTCATCACGCGCTACGAACGAGCGTTCGGTATCGGGCCGTAAGGTATTAGAATTAAAATAAATACCGAAAAATGATTTTCTGTAGCAAGAATAGTGTTTGCAAAATAAGAAAACAGGCTAGACGATTCGCGCTCGTTTTCTTGAATGAAATGGACGAGGGGTCCTATGAGCGTGCAGAAGATTTTGACCTGTGCCGGTGCCTTGGCAGCTGCGGTTTGCGCCCCGATGGCCGTCGCGCAGCAGGGCGGAACCATCAGTTTCGATGGCAAGGTCACAGCCGCCAGCTGTGAGATCGTCGGCGAAGGGGCCGATCAAACGGTGACCCTGCCGACTGTCTCGGTCAACGCGCTGCCTGCCGAGGGGGCGACCGCTGGTGAAACGCCTTTCGACATCCAGTTGGCCAACTGCAGCCTGGCCAACAGCACCGATAAAACCACCGGCTCGCAGTCGGTCACGGCTTATTTCACGCCCAACGCCAGCGTGAACACCACGTTCGGCACGTTGATCAATACTGACGAGGCAGCGAGCGGCGGTGCGCAGAACGTCACGATTCAACTGCTCAACGGTGAAACCGACGAGCCGATCGATATCGGCAACACGGTGCCAACCGATGAAAGCTCGCTGGGCAATCTGCCTACCGGTCAGTTCGATGCCGACAACGGCGAGGTCACGCTGAACTATCTGGCACGTTATTTCGCAACCGGTCAGAGCACGGCGGGTGATGTGAACGCCAAGGCCAGCTATGTCCTGATCTATCCGTGATCGCGGCGCGTTTATTTAGGCAGCACCGCGATCCATGCCGGAATGACGGCAGCGTGTGGGCGAGGCTTGCACGCCTTGTTGGTGGGCTCTTGGTGATCGTTGTGGGTACAACGACGGCCGACGCCAATGTCGTGATCGAGGCCACACGCGTCATCTATGAACAAGGCGCACAAAGCCAGATCGTGCAGTTGACCAATCGCGGCGATCAGCCGGCGCTGGTGCAGAGTTGGGTGGATGCCGGCAATACCGAATCCACGCCGGAAGACAGCCAGGCGCCGTTCGTGATTCTGCCGCCGATCACACGGGTCGAGGCCGAGCGTGGTCAGGCGCTTCGTATCCGGTTTACCGGTACGCCCAAGGCATTGCCAAGTGACGAAGAAAGCGTGTTCTGGCTGAACGTGCTGGATGTGCCGCCTTCGCTGGGGCAGAAGCAGACAGATCGGGACAAGAATTATCTGCAGTTCGCTATCCGGTCGCGTATCAAGCTGTTCTACCGGCCAAAGGGGCTGCCCGGCGAGCCGCGCAAGGCGCCCGACGCGCTTGAATGGTCGGTCACGACCAATACCTCCGGGTCGCCGGTACTGCGCGTGCACAATCCTAGCGCCTATCACGTGACGCTGACCGCGGTGCGGTTGGGCAAGTCGGGGTCGAGTCTTGTGCCGCGCAGCCACATGTTGGCACCTGGCGCGAGCCATCGTTGGCCGCTAGGCATGTCTCCGGCTGCCGGAGCGCGCGTGGTTTACGAGTCGATCAACGATTTTGGGGCTGCCACGCGCCACGACGCCGCGTTGGCCGCTGCCGGCGATTAAACCGCGATCAGCGCGTTTTCGAGTCGTGCTATGGGCCAGTCAGGATACGAGATCGCCACGCAGCGACGGGGCGTATCGGCGGCGCGTGGGGCCGGGATGGCCTTGCTGTCGTGCTGGGCACTGTCGCCGGTCTGGGCAGCGCCCGGCGCTACGGCGCCAGCTGATGCATCCGAACCGGCAAACGCGCAGCCCAGCGCCGTGACGTTTGATAGCCGCCTGCTCAGCGGCAAAGCCCGAGACCGCGATTTGTCCGCCTATCGAGACGGTAATCCCGTTGAGCCCGGTTCGTATACGTTGGATATCTACGTCAACGATGAATGGCAAGGCCAGCGCCAGCTGCGTTTTCGACGGCTCGCGGATACCGAAACCGCGGCCCCGTGCTTCGAGCGGGCGGATTTGATGGGTTTCGGCGTGAATCTGACCCGCCTTGAGCCGTCCGAAGACGATGCCTGTCGCCGGATGCAACAATGGCTGCCGGCGGCCGCGACCCACTATGACCAAAGCCGGCTGCGTTACGACATCACGATTCCNCAAGCGGATCTGGCCGACACGATTCGCGGTGCGGTGCCGCGNAGTGCNTGGTCGCGGGGTATCGATGCCGGGCTTGCCCAGTACGACTTCGATCTCTATCAGCGTGGCAGCAGTCAGTTCGCCACCTCCAGACAGGGTTATCTGTCGTTCATGGCGGGCTTCAATCTGGCGGGCTGGCAGTTTCGTAGCGACCAGATCGTTCGCTGGGCCGAGAACGATGGCTTTGCCAATGATCGCACGCGTACTTTCGTGCAACGCCCGTTTCCGGGTATCCGCAGCGAGCTGACGGCAGGCGAGAACTTTACCGATGGGCGGATCTTCGATTCGTTCGGGTATCGCGGCGTGGAGCTGGCCTCCGATGATCGAATGCTGCCGCGGGCGCAGAGAGGCTATGCGCCGGTCGTGCGCGGCCAGGCCAATTCCAACGCCCGGGTTGAGATACGTCAGAACGGTCAGCTCATCTACCAGACCAGTGTTTCGCCGGGGCCGTTCGCAATCCGCGATCTGTATCCCACCGGCTATGGCGGCGACTTGAATGTCACCGTGATCGAGGCAAATGGCCGGCGAAGACGTTTTTCCGTGCCCTATGCCAGCGTGCCCGGCCTGCTGCGGCCCGGCATATCGCGCTACAGCCTCGTGGCCGGGCAGTTTCGCGAGGATGGCGCGGATGACCCGTTCGTCTTACAAGGAACCTGGCGCCATGGGTTCACCAATCTATTGACCGGTTATACGGGCATCAATGTGAGCCAGGGCTATGCCGCGGTCACGCTGGGCAGCGCGCTCAACACGCCCCTGGGTGCGTTCGCGCTTGATGTGACCCACGCGCGCACCGAGTTTGCTGGTCGGGCCACGCAGAGCGGACAGAGTTATGAGGCGACGTACAGCCGTAGCCTGGGCGGGTTGGGCACGACTTTGAATCTGGTGGCCTATCGTTATTCCAGCGCCGGTTATTACGAGCTGGATCGGGCGCTGCGCCTGCGCGAGCGCGACGCCGACAACTTCGACCCGTTCTTTCGTGGCCGCCAACGCAATCGCGGCCAGCTGAGTATCAATCAGCGCCTTGGCGCGCGGGGCGGGGCGTTTTATCTGACCGGCTCGGTACAGGACTACTGGAATCAGGACGGTACCAGCACGAACTACCAGGCCGGCTATCGCAACCAGTTCAAGCAGCTGACCTATGGTTTGTCGGTCGAAAATCGGCGCTATGTCACCGAGCGTGACGAGACGCGCGTCACGCTGAATCTGACGTTGCCGCTAGGGGCTGGCCGGGCCAACCCGGTATTCGCCAATTCGAGCACCGATTTTGACGATGCCGGCTATGCCGGCAGCCGTCTTGGCCTCAGTAGCTCGATCGGGCGCCATCAGAACATCACCTGGAATGCCTCGGTCAGCGACCAGGACGGCAGCCGGCCCGGGGCCGATGCCACCGTGGCCTATCGCAGCCCCGTGTCGACGCTGCGCGCGGGGTACAGTTATGGCGATGATGCCCGCCAACTCAGCCTGGGCGCACGCGGTTCGCTGGTGGCCCATAAAAACGGCCTGACGTTTTCGCCGCAACAGGGCGAGAACATGGTTCTGGTGCACGCCGATGGCGCCGAAGGCGCCCGGATCGTCAATTCCGTGGGAGCCAGCATCAACGATGATGGCTACGGGCTGGTGGCCTATGCCACGCCTTATCAGATGAATCGTATCCAGCTTGATCCCAGCAATACGCCCAACGATATCGCCCTGGAAACAACGTCCAAGGAGATCGTGCCGTGGGCGGGCTCGATCACACGTCTGGATTTCTCAACCGTGGCCGGTGACCCGATACTCATTCGTGTGCAGACCACCGATCAGCGCACGATTCCGCTGGGCAGTGACGTTACGGATCAGACCAGCGGCGAGCAGGTCGGACTGGTCGGGCAAGGCAACCAAATCTATTTTCGCAGTTATGAGAGCCATGGCCGTCTGGCCATCCAGTGGGGCCCGCGCGACGATCAGCGTTGTGTCTTCGACTATGCCTACGACGCCGATATTGATACCGAAGGCCAGATACGCCAACTGAGCGCGCGGTGCGAGGAGGGTCGATGAAGCCGTTAGCAGGCTGTCTGTCCGCTCGTGTGCTCCTGTTTTGCATCATTTTTTTCGGTGTCATCAACGCGCACGCTGCATGCCGGGTGGACCCCGGTCTTTTCGGCAATTATTCACCCCCTGTGGTGAATCTTGATTTCAACCAGCTGGTTGTCGCGCCGAGCGCACAGCCGGGCGACGTGCTGGCGACCGCGCGCGGCAGTGTGGCGCAGCGAAGCAATCTCGTGCGCTGTGATCTGTTCGGGGGTGGCACGCAAGGCGATGTGCTGGCGCCACCGAGCGCGTTCTCACCGGATATTTTCAACTCGGGCGTGCCCGGCGTGGGCATCCGGTTGCGTCAACGGGCCAGCAACAACCCGCGCGGGTTGTTCGTCGTTGATCCTTATGAAGGGGCCAACAACAGTGGTTTCAGCAGCGGTTTGCTCGGCTTTTTGCGGCTGGATCTGCCCGAGCTTGAAATCATCGCCGAAGCGGTTCGCACCGCTGAACCGCTCACCGCCGGCACGCTGCGCGGTGGCACGTTTTCGCGTTTCGTCACCGACAACGGCGATGCAGACACAATCTTCACGACCCAGCTCAACGGGCGTGTCGTGGGCTCGACCTGCGAGGTCAGCGGCCCGCGCAATATCTCGGTGACGTTGCCGCCGGTCTCTGTCACCACGTTCGAGGCCCCTGGCAGCACGGCGGGCCAGACCCCGTTCGAGATCGCCCTGTCCTGCAACGGTATCGAGGATGCGCGAGATCGGGTGGCGATCACGCTGGATTACAGCGCGGCAGGGGCGTTGGCCGATCGCGGCGTGATTGCCAATGCGGCCACGCGTAACGCAGCGCGCGGCATTGGTATCCAGGTGCTCGACGGGGCCGAGACCCCGGCGCCGCCGAATACACCGGTCGATATACGCGCGCTACGGTTGGGCCGCACGCGGAGCACGCTGTCGTTCGCAGCGCGTTACTACCAAACAGAAACCGCGCCGTCGGCCGGCCAGGTACAGGCCATGGCCCGTTTCATGATCGTCTATCCCTGAACAAGGGAATCCGTGGATTCCCGTGCGTCACGGCTTGGGCATGCCGTCAGCCGCCGCCATGATCGGCCGGAATCGGCTTGGCATCGGCGCTGATGCGATAAAGCACATAAGGCTTGTCGCGGGCGTCATGACCGGCGCGATACTGCGCTTGGCGATGGAGCTGGTTGGCCGTGACGTAGATATCGCCGTTCGGGCCGATCGAGAGCGTATCCGGCCAGAGCAGGCGCGGGTCATGGGCCAGCGTGGCCCACTCGTGGCCGTTGGCCGTCGGGTCGAGTACGTGGATGGCGTTGTGCTCGTAGTCGGTGGCATACAGCCGGCCGGCGGCGTCCATGAGCAGGCCATCCGAGGCGCCTTTCTCGCCGATCGTGCTGACCTGTTTTTCGAGTGCTTCATCAGAGATCTCGCGATCTCGCAGGCCGGCGGTCGGCACGCTGTAGAGCGTGCGTCCGGATAGTGCGGCGTAATACAGGGTGGCGCCGTCGGGCGAGAGCGCGATACCGTCGGCCGGAATCGCCGGCACCTGGGGCGTGCCCCGGCCGTCGTCGAGCATCATGTAGCGGCCTTCCACGATCGGGCGAAACCCGGTCTCGGCCGACGTCGAGGCCGTGCCCGAGAGCTTGCGCCAGGCCTTGCCGCTGGCCAGATCCACCACGATGATCGCGCCCGGGCCGGTGAACGATGAATCGGTGATATAAGCGATACCGGCCTTGCCCTTGGCGGTATCGATACGCACGTCGTTTAGATACGTGCTTTTCAAAGCCGCATTGTCAGGCAGCACGATCGTACGATCGATCTTGTTCGTGGCGAGATCCACGGACACGAGCTTGGCGCCGCGTGCCAACGGGCCGGCCTTGTCATAGCCGCTGGCCGGCAGGACGCCCGTATCCAGCAGCCAGAGATGCCCGTCGCCCGGTGCCACCACGCTCTGCACGCTGACCAGGTGTTCGGCCGGTGCTGAAATATCCAGCGTATTGATCTTTTTCGACGGATAGGCACGTTCTTCATCGCCAACCAGCTCGGCGACCGTATAGGTGGGGTGATCACCCCAGCGCGGGTAGGAGACGAATCGACGCCCGTCCGTGGTGACGGTCAAGCCGGTGGGCATCTGGTCGCGGAACAGAAAATCAGCCGTCAGGGCACCAATCGGTTCTGCCCGGGCCAGATCCTGCGACGATGGCTCGGCGTTGTCGTCGGCTGCGATGGCGGCGGCGGGTAGGGCGAGCCCGGCCAGAGTGGCCAGCATAGCCAGTGTGATCCAGTGGTTTGGCATGTTCGTAATCCGGATGGGCGGTTATCGATAGCCTATCGAAAAACGGGGCGATCAAAGCGGGGCCCGGCGACGCGCGGTTTGTGTCGTCCAAGGTTTTATGTATATTCATACAATAAATTAAGAGAGTAATGCCATGAGCGAACCCAAGAATCCGGACAACGAGCCCGATAACAGCAATCTCGAGAAAGCGCCCAAGAACTGGACAACCGGGGACGAGGCGATGACCGGGGCACAGGCATCGTATCTGCAGACGCTGTGTGAAGAGGCCGGCGAGCGCTTTGACGAAAACATGACCAAGGCCGATGCCTCGAAGAAAATCGACGAGCTACAGAACAAGACCGGCCGCGGGGAGAGCTAGGGCGGTCAGCGTGTCACCGAGCAGCCGGTAGAACGTCTCGACCGAGGCGATATCGACCCGCTCGGCCGGCGAGTGCGCGCCGCGGATCGTCGGCCCGAACGAGATCATCTCGAGTGCTGGGTATTTCGCCCCGATAAGCCCGCATTCCAGGCCGGCATGGAGCACGACGACACGCGGCGGCGCGCCTGTTGTTTCGGTGTGGACTTCCTGAAAGCGGGCCAGCAGGCCACTATCGGCATCGGGCGCCCAGCCCGGATAGCCATGCGCCACGTCGGGCGAAAACCCTTGCCCGGCCATGTGTCGGGCGATCGACGCGGCCAGCTGGTCGCGCTCGGTATCGACCAGCGAGCGGACCATGAGCTGGGCGGTGAGATGACCGTCGCTTAGTTGAACAACACCGATATTATTCGAGGTCTCGACCGTGCCGGGTGCCTGGTCGCTCATCGCGGCGACGCCGTAGGGCAGGTCTGCGAGCATGTCGATCACGGCCTTCGAGGCTGTGGCCGTCAGGGCCGAGGCGGCGGGCGTTGTGTCTGTCTCGACCCGGATCGACAGGTCTTGATCCTCGGCCACGAGTGTGTCGTTCAGCGAGGCGCGAAAACGCGCGACCGTGTCGGTAACGGCCTCGACATCGGCGCCCGGTACGGCGATCGTGGCGCGGGTGTGGCGCGTGATCGCGTTATCCATACGGCCGCCGTCGAAGACGACCAGATGCGGCGCGTGGGGGCTTAGATGGGCCAACAGACGGGCCATCAATACGTTGGCACTGGCGCGCTCGGTATGGATATCCATACCGGAATGGCCGCCGGCCAGCCCGCTGATCTCGATGGCCAGCACCCTGTGCCCGTCCGGCAGGGCGGCTGTGTCACAGCGCTCATCCAGGCTGACGTTGGCGCCGCCGGCACAGCCGATACAGACATCGCCGGCCTCCTCGGTATCCAGATTCAGCAGATAATCGGCGCTAAGCCAGTCGGGCGCCAGTCGCGCCGCGCCGACCAGCGAGACTTCTTCGGCGACCGTCAATAACACTTCGAGCGGTCCGTGCTCGATCGTGTCGTCCTCGAGTATGGCCAGGGCCGCGGCCACGCCGATCCCGTTGTCCGCACCCAGCGTGGTGTCCGTGGCCATCAGCCAGCCGTCAACGACTCTAGGCCGGATGGCATCCTGGGTGAAATCGTGCACAACGTGGGGTTCGGCCTCGGCCACCATGTCGATATGGGCCTGTAAGGCAACGGTGGGTGCGGCCTCGTGCCCGGCCGTGGCGGGCTGGGTGATCAATAGATTGCCGGCGGCATCCTGTGTACAGGCCAGGCCGCGTGCCTCGGCCCAATCGACGATGCGAGCCCGTATCGCGGCCTCGTGCCACGACGGGCGTGGCGTGTTGCAAAGCACATCGAAATGACGCCACAGCGGGGCGGGCGTAAGTGTTTCAAGTGCGGTATTCATCGGTCGATCTCTTGCATTATTCGCCGGCCAGCATAAGCGGGCCCTTGATCATGTACCAAGGTCAGTCGGGCGCTCATCAACTTGCTTGTTGACGCCAAACGTATGTGTCGTCCGTCCTATTCGCGTTTATCAGCGTTCATTCACGGACAAGATGATTCACCGGGGACCGGCGGCTGAGTCTTGTACATTATCAAGAGAGGTCACACCTAGGGCGTGTCGTCATAAGATAAGCCGGCGCACCGGCGGCCAAGCCGCGGCAAGACAAGGCATCGCGCGTGCAGCGTGGTTATTCCACGTAAACGAGCCCCTTAAAATCGACTATGGCGCAGGATTGCCGGGGCTTGGCCACCGGCCCATTCGGGTTGCTCGCGCCGGACGCGCCATGCGGCGTTACGGACCTTGACCGTGGCTGGCCACGGTCGGCGGCCCGCGCCTTGCCTGACACGCCCGGCGCGAGCAATGCGACGGCATATCTCATGACGACACGCCCTAACCGCTCAACTTGGCGAGATCATCTCGTCGACCAGCGCCAGGACCAGATCGCCCGCGGCCAGTTCGCGGGTAAGCGCCACGCCCTGGCCTGCCCAGTTCGGGGCATAGCGATGATCGCCGTTGGCCTTGGCCGCGGCATGGAGCTGTTTGGCCGCATCGTAGGCCAACGGGTAATCCGGCACCCACGGCGCGCCCGGCGCGATATCGCTCTGGAACGGGCCGATGAGGCCCCGTGCCGGCCGGCCCGAGATCGCCTGCGTGATCTCGGTGGCCTGGCCCATGCGCAGCGCATCACGATAGGCCGGTGCGGCCGCGGATTCCGGGCAGGCCACGAACGCCGTGCCCAGCTGGGCCGC
>PBAO01000030.1 GCA_002715985.1 Lysobacterales bacterium
CCGGCGTTCAACGCCAAGATGGTCGAGGAATTCGCCGAAGGCAAGCATCGCCCGTCGACCACCGGTTAGTGATCGCCAATCCGGCTTGCCGGCCCTCCAATCGAAAATCTCTGTTTACCTGATTGATGATGGGCCGGCGCGCGCGAGCTGCCGGAGTGTAACCCCCGACTCACCCGAGAGGATATTATGAAAATACTCATGGTTTTGACCTCGCACGACCAACTCGGCGATACCGGCAAGCCCACCGGCTTCTGGCTGGAGGAATTCGCCGCACCCTACTATGTCTTCATCGACGCTGGAGCCGAAGTGGCGCTGGCTTCACCGATCGGCTGCCAGCCGCCGGTCGACCCGGCCAGCGACAGCGAAGACGCCCAGACCGAGGCCACCCGGCGCTTCAAGCAAGACGGCGACGCGCAAGCCGCGCTGGCGGACACCGCCAAGCTGGCTGATGTGGCCGAAGACGATTTCGACGGCGTGTTCTATCCCGGCGGCCACGGCCCGCTCTGGGATCTGGCCGAGGACAGCGATTCCATAGCCCTGATCGAAACCACCCACGCCGCCGGCCTGCCGCTAGCCCTGGTTTGCCACGCTCCCGGCGTGCTGCGTAAAACCAAAGACGCCGACGGCGCGCCATTGGTCAAAGACAAATCCGTGACCGGGTTTGCCAACAGCGAAGAAGAAGGCGCGGGCCTGACCGACGTGGTGCCGTTTCTGGTCGAGGATTCGCTCAAGGACAACGGCGGTCGTTATTCCAAGGGCGAAGACTGGGCGTCGCACGTCGTCACCGAAAACAACCTGATTACCGGCCAGAATCCGGCGTCCTCGGCGGACGCGGCGCAGGCGCTGCTCGAGCAGATCCGTCAGCGCGTCGGTTCTCGCGATACCGCGCCTGCACGATGATCTCCAACGAGCCGCCGCGCCAGTAGGCACGAAAAAGCAGTTCGTCGAGCAATTCCTCAAGAGAAATCAACATGACACAAACCCAGCCCCTACCCGGAAGCGAACACTACCCCACCCTGTTTTCGCCGATTCGCATCGATTCACTGGCACTGGACAATCGCGCTACGGTGGCCCCGATGACCCGCACCAGCGCCCATCCCGACGGCCGACCGACCGAGCAGATGGTCGAGTATTACCGCCGCTATGCCCGCGGCGGTTTTGGCCTGGTGATTACCGAAGGCACGTTCACCGATACTGCCTACAGCCGCGGCTATTACCGCCAGCCGGGGATTGCCACCGAGGCGCAGGCCGCGGCCTGGCAGCCGGTGGTCGACGCGGTCCATGACGCCGGCGCACGGTTCGTGATGCAGCTCATGCACGCCGGCGCACAGTCGCAGTACAACGACTATGCCGACATGAACGTCGGACCCTCGGCGGTTGCGCCCTATGGCGAAACCAATCCGATCTACCACGGCAACGGCGAGCCTTTTCCGGTGCCCGAAGCGCTGACCGAAACCGGCATCATCGAGGTGATCGACGGTTTCGTGGCCGCGGCCCAGCGCGCGATGCAAACCGGCTTCGACGGCGTGGAAATTCACGGCGCCAACGGTTATCTGCTCGATGAGTTCATCACCGCTTATCACAACCAACGCGACGACGAGTACGGCGGCGATATCGGCAACCGCGTGCGCATGGTCCGGCGCGTGGTGCAAAGCGTGCGCGACGCGGTGGGCCGCGACTTCGCAGTCGGCGTGCGTCTATCGCAGACCAAGATCGCCGACATGGATTATCGCTGGGACGGTCCGGACGACGCCGCCGTGATTTTTCGTGCCATGGCCGAGGCCGGCGCGAGTTATATCCACGTCACCGGCGCCGGCGCGGTCGATCCGGCTTTTTCCGACGACGGCCCGAGCTTGGCCGAACTGGCCGCCGAACACGGCGGCGGCATCGCGGTGATCGCCAACGGCAAACTACACGACGGCGGTAAGGCCGAAGACCAACTCGTGTCCGGCGGCGCCAGCCTGGTCGCGGTCGGGCGCGGGGCATTGGTCAACGCCGACTGGCCCCGGCGCATGACCGAGGGCCGCAAGCAGAACGATTTCGATCCGGACATGCTGTCGCCGCTGGCCACGCTCGACAATCAGGCTGATTGGGAAGCCAATCAGGCGGATATCTTCGAGCCTTTGCACGAATCAGATTGAGCTCCAGACGGCGGCGCCCGTGGCTAAGCCCAAGCGTTTCGATGTCGTCGTCATCGTTCTATACCGGTGTGGGCTGTGTCAGCGACAAGCTGGCCGAAACCGAGTGTGCTTCGCCCGACGCGGTGACATGGCCAGCAATCGCCGGGAAGATCACAAGATCAGCATGCTTGCGCTCTACCTGAACCAGAACTTCATGGTCTATATCAAAAGGAGTACGTTATGACGACCAAAACAGCGGCATCGACACGCACGGGTGGTGCCACACCCTCCGAGCGCACCCCCGCGAACACCAAGCTCTATCGCACCAAGAATGACCTGCCGCCGGCGACCCGGGCTCAGGTCGCGGACTTGCTCAATCAACGGCTCGCCGACTGTATTGACCTCCAGACCCAATGCAAACAAGCCCACTGGAACCTGAAGGGCCCGAACTTTATCGCGCTCCACAAGCTTTTTGACGAAGTGAACGACTCGGTCGAAGACTACGTCGACCTTATTGCCGAGCGCATCGCGCAGTTGGGCGGCATTGCCGAAGGCACGGCCCGCGTCGTAGCCGAGCGCTCCGCTCTGGACGTCTACCCATTGGTCCTGGAAACGAGCGATGAGCATGTCGATGCATTGTCCACGGCGCTTGCCGCATTCGCCCGCACTGCGCGGCTCGGCATCGACGAAATGGACGAGCTCGAGGATGCCGTCAGTTCGGATATTTTGACCGAAATCACACGCGGCGTGGACCAGTGGCTCTGGTTCGTAGAGGCGCACCAACAGGGCTAGCGAGTCGATATAAGCTGATTCGGCGACCAAGCTAATGATTTCCTGTTGTTGCTGGCGAGTGAGCTCGGGTCGTCGCCCGCCCACGCGGCCGGCGAGTCGAGCGTCCTCCAGGCGTAGCTGCACACGGTGCCGGTGTGTTGCGGTAATCGCCAACGGCGAGCTGGACGATCCCGACAAGGCCGAAGCCCAGCTCGCTTCCGGCGGCGCGAGCCTGGCCGCCGTCGCGCGCGGGGCGCTACCAAATGCCAACAGGCGACAGCGCGTGGCCGAAGACACCGCCCAGAAGGCATTCGATACCGACATGATCCAGCCGCTCGCCACACTCGACAATCAGGCGGATTGGGAAACCAACCAGGCGAATATCTTCGAGCCTTTGCACAAATCACTTTAGCTCAGAGCCTGTTCATGATCCGCACGACGCCATCGGCGGCACCTGCGTGAATTTCAGCTGCATCCTCATCAAAACCCTAATCCAGTCGGCACGCGCTGTGGATGCGATCAAAAACACTTCGCAGTTCGGCATCAACGTCGATACGTCCACTATTGACGTGGATTTCGCTCGCATCATGCGCGACATGCGCGCCGCCCGGGGAGCAACGCGCAAGGGACTCGGCAGTGGGTGGAAGACGCGATGACGTCGTTTTATACCCGTGTGCGCTTTGTCGGCAACAAGCTGGCCGAAACGAATGTTCTTCGCACGTCGCGGCGACATGGCCAGCAATCGCCGCGAAGATCACGAGGTCAGCATGCTTGCGCTCCATCTGATCCAGAACTGCATGGTCTGCGTCAATACCCTGATGATCCAAAAGTGTTGGCTCAACCGCACTGGCAGGGACGATTCACGCCGCGAGACTACGAGGCACTGACGCCGTTGATATGGGAGCACGTTAATTCGTATGGGCGGTTCGAGCTTGATATGAACGTTCGACTGGCTTTGCTTTGACTCAGATGGCGGCCGGTGACACGACTGTTGGGTCTACCCCATCTAGCCGCGCTTTTATTCGCGATATCGGACGGTGGATTTCTTGAGGAGGATATAGCAGAGGCTATAAATCCATGGTGGAGTCGGACTCACGCCGCTCAAATCGGCAAGTCGCTGGCCGAACTCTTAACCAGCCTTCGTGACCCCAATCGTCACCAAGGGCGAGCGGAAGCGTCGTTGTCGATAGATGAAATGATCGCAAAAGGAGAACAAATACTTTCGTGACTACACGCGAAGGCGCATAAGTATTGTGCGAATTAGGGGCTAATCGTCTCTGAATGCTGCATAGCAAAAGAACTTTCTTGGAGTATTAATTTGATTCGCCAGCAATGTCTGGTTCTGGCCGATACGTGTAGGCGCCGAACGAGTCGCGCAGTTGGCTCGTTCGGCGCCAACGTCATACCTCTGTCTGTTCCGACATCTCGAGCGCATCATCGACCTCGATGCCGAGATAGCGCACCGTGCTTTCCAGCTTCGTATGTCCCAGCAAGAGCTGCACGGCGCGTAAATTGCGTGTTCGCCTATATATCAGCGTCGCTTTCGTGCGACGCATCGAGTGCGTGCCGTACTCGAGAGGATCGAGGCCGATGCTCTCGACCCACGATTTAACGACTCGGGCGTATTGCCGCGTAGATAGATGTGGACAACCCGACACCCGGCTCGGAAACAAGTAATCATTGGCTCGCAGCGCGACGGCACTTATCCATGCTTCGATCGAGGTACGCGTTTGCTCTGTCAGTTCGAACTGTACAGGCCGGCCCGTCTTCTGCTGAACAATCGCGGTGCGGGACAGTACGCGACCACCGTGCGCGACGTCTTGAACCTTCAGCCTGACCAGATCACACCCGCGTAGCTTGCTGTCGATCGCGAGATTAAACAGTGCGAGATCCCGCGTCTGGGTCGCAAGCTGTAGCCGTACCCGAATACCCCAGATTTCCTTGAGCTTTAGCGGTGGCTTCGGGCCAACTAAGCGACCTTTGTTCCACGGTATGATGGGGCCTTTAGAATGAGGGCCTTCCCGTTGGTCGATATACTCCATGACGATTCCTTTTGCTGAACGGAACCATCAATATCCGACCGATCGCTCGTGATCAGGTAGCGACCCAAAGCGGACTTGTAGTCCCAATCAGACAGTGTCGAACCCGAATGCCTGCGGGCATCAATCCGGTAGTCGGTGGCTCGCTGTGCCACAGCAGCTCTGCGACTTTCCTAAGACCTCGAAAACAATGCTCCGAAATAGAAGCACCGTTCGTGCACCTGAAGTGATCATCGATGCTGCGTTGCGGTCAACGTTGAAACGGTCGTCGCAACGTTAAACTCGCTAGCGCGTCGGAGGCCCTCGATGTCGCGTTTCGGGGGCGCACCGAAAAGCCGGCCGTACTCGCGACTGAAATGCGAGGGGCTTTCGTAGCCGACGTGGAATGCAGCACGGGCTGCGTCCAGATTCTCGTTGAGCATCAAACGCCTTGCTTCGCTCAGTCGCAACCATTTCTGGTACTGCAATGGACTCATTGCCGTGAGACGTCTGAAGTGGTTATGCAGGCTCGATGTGCTCATCTGCACATGGGCCGCAAGCTCGGCGGTTCGCAGCGGCTGGGCATATCTGTCTTTCAGCCAGTCGATGGCACGGGCGATCCGCTGGCTCTGGCTGCCCACGGAGGCAACGTTCCAAAGGCGTGCGGCCAAATCGCTCTTCAGCAGCCGGTAGTGAATCTCGCGCTCGATCAGTGGCGAAAGCACCGCAATATCGGCGGGCTCGTCGAGCAAATCGAGCAGGCGACTGAATGGTTCCAGCAACGCCGGCGTCATCGTGCCGAGAGCGGCGCTGGCCTCGGCGGCGCGATCGCGCGGTGGCGCTCGCCGAGTCTGCGAAATCAATTCGGCCATGACGCTCAGGTCGAGTTTGAACACCAGCCCCAGACACGGCTTGTTCGCGCTGGCGTCTAGCACCTGCGATCGGGCCGGAAGATCCAGGGAGTTGAGCAGAAAACGTTCGGTGTCGTAGGCATATGCCGCATCGCCGATCAGCATCTGTTTGGCCCCCTGGACGACAATCACGATGCTCGGTTCGAGCAGGCAGGCGCAGGGCTCTGTCAGCGCCTCGCGTCGGAAGAATGCAAGATTGGCAACCGCCGTGGCGCAGTCCTCCTGTCCAATCGTGCGTTGATCAATCGTGTCCGCCAAGTCTGCATGGATGGCGTCGAGCGTCCTGCCCGCGTGGTTTCCGATTCGGCCGTGAGTTGGCATGGCAACCTCGTGCTTTGTGTTGCCCGAACGATAGGCCGCGAATCCTGCGCTGTCTAATATTAATCCGCCTGTTTGGCGAATCAGGCAAGAAAACTATCCGATCCTTCTACCGCTCGATAGAGAGCGCCGCGCATCATTGTCGTCGACACTTCACGGGACATCGGCGCTTGGTGCGTAAATTGGCTGGTCGTCCCGCCCGAAATTTCGATATCGCGCGGAGCTAACCAATGGTCGCCAGCACTTCAAGCTTAACGACTTCGACCCAGGCCAGCGCCTGGGGCGCGGTCCTGTCCATGTCCCTGTGTGTCGCACTGCTGATCGCCGCGGAGTTCATGCCGGTGAGCCTGTTGACGCCCATCGCCGAGGGTCTGGGCGCCAGAGCAGGTCAGGTCGGTCAGGCAATTTCCGTCAGTGGCTTTTTCGCCGTGGCGGCGAGTCTGGTCACGATCACCCTGGCCGGGCGACTCAATCGCAAGTGGGTGCTGGCCGCCCTGACAGCGCTGATGCTGTTATCGCTGATCGGGGTTGCCATGGCTCCCAATTTGACGATCCTCATGCTGGCGCGGGCACTGCTCGGGGTCTGCATCGGCGGTTTCTGGGCCTTGGCGACCGCGGTCATCATGCGCCTCGTGCCACAAGATCGCGTCTCTAAGGCGCTGGCGGTGATGTATACCGGACAGGCGGTCGCAGCGGCTTTTGCCGCACCGATCGGCAGCTATCTCGGCGGGATCATTGGCTGGCGCGGCGTGTTCTGGCTGCTGACACCCATCGTGGCGCTGAATCTTGTCTGGCTACTGGTGGCCTTGCCGTCGCTGCCGGCGGATGAGCGGCAATCGTTTCGCGCCCTTCTGGTCTTGCTGAAACGACCCTATTTCGCCCGTGGAATCGCGGCCGTGATTTTCACCTTCGCCGGCGCCTTCGCCATGTTCACCTATCTGCGGCCGTTTCTGGAAAACGTCACGGCGGTCGACGTAAACATGCTGTCGGGGCTGTTTCTGGTGCTGGGCTGTGCCGGCTTTCTCGGTACCTGGGCGGGCGGCAAGTTTGCCAACGGGCACGTTATCCGGGTGTTGCAGATCATACCGGTGACGATGGCATTGGTGACGCTAGGCTTACTTGGATTCGGCCGGCTCGTAGCCGTGACCGCCGTACTACTGGCGATCTGGGGCGCGATGAACACGGCTATGTCGATCGGGTGGATGGCCTGGATTTCACAGAACGTGGACGACGCACCGGAGGCCGCGGGCAGCCTGATTGTCGCGGCCATCCAGGCGGCGATTCTGGCCGGTGCCGCCTTGGGCGGCACGCTGCTGGACCATATCGGGATCGGAGCGACCTTTATCGGTAGCGCCGTATTGTCCGGCATCGCCTTCCTGTTAGTTGGCTCCGGCCAGCGGCTGCTCAAGACGGCATGACGCCTGAACATGTCACCCCGGACAGCCCGCGATGCGGCGAAACCGCACAGCGCAACAACCGCCCAGGTAGCCGTCATGAAATCATTGTCGATAGGCGTTTTGCTCACGCTCGCTCTGGCTATCCATACCGCGTTAGCGCAGTCCGCTCGTGAGCCCGTAACCGTGGAGGACGGAATGAAGATACACATCGTCATGAAGGAGAGCGTCGTCGAGGCGACGCTCGAAAACAGCCGTGCGAGTCAGGACTTCGTATCACTGTTGCCGTTGGAACTCACGCTATCCGATTACCACGGCACCGAGAAGATCGCCGATCTTCCGGCTCGTCTATCGACGGATGGCGCACCCGAGGGCGTCACGCCGGAAACCGGCGACATTGCCTATTTCGCCCCGTGGGGCAACCTGGCGATTTTCTATCGCGACTTTCGCTATTCCCCCGGCTTGGTCCGCCTGGGTCGCATCGAGGGCAACGTCGAGCGGTTCGCCGGAGATGGCGAACTCAAGGTGCGAATCGAGCGCGCCGACGCACCGAAATAACGGGCCCATCGGATTCACGCACGCAATGGCCATTTATCTCTTGAGGAGAACGTCATATACGACAACCGCGCCGACGAAGTCATCGTGACTACCGGCCCGTCATCGGGAATCGGCGAGACCACCGAGAAGTGGCTTGCGGCAACGAACAAACCCACTAAAGGCAACGCCATCATGAACAAACGCCACGCCGTCACACTTACATTCGTGCTTGTGACTTTAGCCTCAATGAGCACAGCCTTCGCCGCGAATCTGCCTGGGGCTGATAAGACACCGGCGAAGCAACTCAAGATCACCCGCCAAGACGAGCGCGACACGCGCACCGACCTGTCGCAATACTTCACCGGCAGCGCGCTGGTGAATCCGTTGTTCTCTGCGGAGGACGACTCAAACGCCACCGCGGCGCAAGTGGCCTTCGACCCGGGTGCACGCACCAACTGGCATATCCACCCGGTCGGCCAGCAGCTGATCGTGACCCACGGGGTGGGCCGTGTGCAGATCGAAGGCCAGCCCGTGCGCACCATTCACTCGGGCGATGTCGTATGGATTCCAGCCGGCACCAACCACTGGCACGGCGCCGACCGCGACCACAGCATGACCCACATCGCGATCCAAGAGCGGCGCGACGGCGAGAATGTCGAATGGGGCGATGCGGTGAGCGACGCGCAATACACCGCTGAATAGGCAACGAATAAACGGTAGCAGGAGATCATCATGGATATCAGCCGAAACGGCACCCGCGCCTCGGCAACCCCGCCGGCAGATTATTTCACCGGCACGGTACGACTCGACCCGTTGTTCGATACCGAAGGCCCGGCCCGAACAGCCGGCGCCAGCGTGACCTTCGAGCCCAGCGCGCGCACCGCCTGGCATACCCACCCGTTGGGCCAGACCCTGATCGTGACCGCAGGTTGTGGGCGCGTACAGCGCGAAGGCGGGCCGATCGAGGCCATCCATCCGGGCGATGTTGTCTGGTTCCCGGCGGGCGAAAAACACTGGCACGGCGCCGGCTCCGACACCGCGATGACCCATATCGCGATTCAGGAAAAAGGCGAAGACGGCCCGGTGACCTGGATGGAAAAGGTCACTGACGCCCAGTACGAAGGCCGCGAATAACACGCGTCGCGCCGGTGGCCGGATTCTTTTTGGCTACCGATGCCCGTTGCGCCCTGCGCTTCGATTCACAACTCATAACGCTTGCAAGGAAGATTTCATGAGCGATACTCTCGATAACAAAGTCGTCGTCATCACCGGCGGCAGCAGCGGCCTGGGTGAAGCCACCGCACGCCATTTGGCCGCACACGGCGCCACGATCGTGCTCGGCGCGCGCCGACTCGATCGCCTGCAAGCGATCGCCGCGGATATCGGGGCCGAGGGTGGCACCGCGATGGCGGTTGCGACCGACGTCACCGATCGAAACCAAGTGCAGAACCTCGTCGATACGGCCGTATCCGAATACGGCCGTATCGACGTCATGCTTAACAATGCCGGTCTCATGCAGCAGTCCGCGCTCAAACGCCTGAAGGTCGACGAGTGGGACAACATGATCGATATCAACATCAAGGGCACGCTCTACGGCATCGCCGCCGCCTTGCCCCAAATGAAGCAGCAGAAGGACGGCCACATCATTAACGTCTCGTCGGTGGCCGGCCACAAGGTCACGCCAGCGGGCGCGGTCTACTGCGCGACCAAGCACGCCGTGCGTGCGATCAGCGAGGGGCTGCGCCAGGAGGTCAAGGACTACCACCTGCGCACCACCGTCATATCGCCCGGCGCGATCGATACCGAGCTGCCCAGCCATATCAGCGATCCGGACGCCTCCGAGGCCATCAACAACTTCTATGAGGCGTCGGCGATTCCGGCCGACTCTTTCGCGCGCGCCGTGTATTTCGCGATGATCCAGCCGCCCGAGGTGGACATCAACGAAATCCTCTATCGACCCACGGCCCAGCCGCTTTAATCGCTGCATGAGCAGCCACGGCCGCGAACCCACGTTACGAGGCGTCACTTCATGCCGCACGTGAATCTCGAACTAGCCGTCGGCCGCTCGGATGCCGTCAAACACGAGCTCGCCGCCGCCATTTGGGCCGCAGCCCGCGGCGGCGGCGTCGCCGCGTATTGATGTCTGTTTCTGGCCGCTAGCCGGCATATCGGCTGATACCTGATAACACCGCTCGGTTGGGGGGGGGGGANAGCGGNCGCGCTACTGCCCAAAAGAAGCACACTGCGTTAATCGATCGTAGAACCTGTGCTCCGGCTTATGGCTGCGATATGAAACGGTGACCTGGTCGGCCTGACCAGACCCGTTTGACCTGACTGGTACTACAGCCCGCTAGCCGCGCGGTCTCGGCAANACTGTAACCACCTTTGCGCAAGGCCATGATTCGTTCGTGCAATGCCTTGTTTGGCCGGCGCCCGCGATATTTCCCTTGTTCTCGAGCGATCTCGATGCCTTGCCGTTGCCTGTGGCGCCGGTCCTCATAGTCATCGCGAGCCATCTGCAGCGACACCTTGAGCAGCATGTCTTGTACGGATTCGAGTACGACTTTTGAAACACCCTCGGCTTCAGCCGACACCTCGGTCAGATCGACGATTCCGGGCACTGCCAGTTTCGCGCCTTTGGCGCGAATAGTGGCCACCAGCTTCTCAGCGTCTTCCAAGGGAAGGCGGCTGATGCGGTCGATCTTCTCCGCGATCACGATCTCATCCGCCTGCAGATCGTGGATCATGCGTAAAAGCTCCGGACGATCCGCTCGGGCACCGGAAGCTTTCTCCCGGTAAACACCGGCGACATAATGTCCTGCAGCCTGGGCTTCGGCGATCAAGCGTTCCTGGCGCTGCAGATCCTGGCCGTCTGTACTCACGCGCAGATAGAGGCGAGCGACTTTCATAGGTTCACAGTTAGCGCAGAAGCTCGACATCGACCGCGGCCTCGCCGGCGATCGACTCCCACGCTCGATCCGTGGTGAGGGCGCGTGTGTTCCGGGCCTTGGCTAGGGCCAGGCACGCCCGATCGCCCAGCGAGAGGCCAGCGGATCGCGTGACCGATCGTAGCTGACCGACAGCCAATGCTTGATCGTAGTCGAATACCTGGATCGATAGCTGCAGTGTGTCGATCACGGTCTCGACGGTCTCGGCTGGCATATCAAAAGCGAGCAAGCGTGTTGCGACCTCGGCAATATTGACCGTCGACACGAGCGCGCCCGGTAAATGAGCCTCCACCCGATCGCTGCCCGGCTCCTCAAATATCAGGGCCAGAATCGCGGACGCGTCGAGTACGACATCACCCACGAGCGGGGGCGTCCTGTTCGTCGTTTTCGCGTACCGATTCTTCGCGCCGATCCTCGATCAGCTGATCGGAGGCATACGCGCCCGGAGGTTTGAAAGGGGACGCAAGTTCTCGTACGCGTTTCAGGGCTTGGCTTGCCGTCGTGATACGAATTTCATTATCGATCAGACTAACAAGCAAGTGGCCCGAGCCTGCTAAGCCCAACGCGCGCCGCATATCCGCGGGCAGGTTCATGCGCCCATTCTCGGAAATGGGAATAGTGCGCTGTTTAGGAGTGCTCATTAAAATCACCCAAAACTAAATTAGGTACAAATTATAGAGCAGGTACAAGACCAACGATAGGGCCGCAAATAGGACGTGCTTGCGTGGCTCTTTTAGGTATACTCAAACGCGCTATTCTTCAGCCGCACGGCTCATAACTCGAAACACGATCTAAAAGAGCCAAGTTATTTTGAACGAGTCAAACGAGCCAAGCGCGTATCTAAATCAGAAATCGCGTCTAGTGCTCGGTGCGTTTCGATGGACCGCCGGCGGCGCTAACCATCTGCATACTGTTAGCGCCACGCAGAGGGCTGGTACCGACCCAAAGCGGACGCCGGGATCCAAATATGCGCGCTAATGGAGGGCCTAACGGCCGGCGCTCTAAGTTTCCCGGTTCGCGTCGACCAATATGGATGCTCTTGTACGGGATGCTCTGACAGAGCCTAGAACGCAATCGGCTCAGATAGGATGAACGGGCTGCAAGACGACGGCTCTCTTCGCTTGCGGAGGAGTCATGTCCGTGATGCTGATTTAGCACTTGGCGGAATTTGGAGGAGATCATGGCGAAGATAAGCGAGACCCCCATTGGGGTTGCCGACATACGCGAGTTCTTGGCCACCCAGGACGATTTCGCGTTAGAACTCGCCATCTACCATCAGGCGAAGCTCCTTGGGCTAGAAGCGACGCATGGCGGTAACTATGAGGATCCGGTAACGAAGAAGCCACGACAATACGATCTGCGCGTTTTCCGCGCCCATGGAGATAACCGCATCGACCTAGCGATCGAGTGCAAGAGCCTGAGCCCATCGTTTCCGCTATTGATCTCGCGGATCCGTCGTATCCGCGACGAGAGCTACCATCAAGTCATCTGGTCACATGAAGACGATGACGCCGGTGGTCGCCTCCGGGTTCCAAGGCTGGACGCCAACGCGCGGACCGCAAGCCTTCGCAACGGGGATTCGCTGTATCCAGCAGGTGAGTTTGTCGGCAAGGCTACGACCCAGATCGGCCGGAATGCCAAAGGCCAGTTCCTATCAGGCGATGGGCAGGTGTTCGATAAGTGGAGCCAAGCGTTGGCTTCAGCCGCCGACCTGGTGTTCGACGCCGTCAAGCACTACGAGGATAGCGAGAATGGCGTCTGTAGCACTTTCATCTGCCCTGTGCTGGTCGTGCCCGATGGTACGCTCTGGGTGGTCGACTACGAGGATGATGGCGCGGTACGCGGTGATCCGGTGCAGACTAACGAGACGACCGTGTTCGTCGGACGCGAGTACTGGGAGCTCGTCAGCCACCCCGGCTACGCAATTAGCCACCTGCATTTCTGCACCCAGTCCGGGATCGTGGCGCTGCTGGGCCGGGTTGCCGACGATCCGGCGCTTTGGGAGAAAGTGTTCCCGGTCGGTCCGATTCTGGCGTCGGTGGCCGGGGACTGAAATAGGCCGAAGCGGGCGTCCGACCGTCTGAGTGTCGATTGCTGGCGAGCCTAGCGGATGCCTATCGACCCAAAGCGGACGTTGATATCGAGTCCTCTAAAAATTCGGATGTGAGTCGGGGTCAGCCAAGCCAAGACTGTAGATTGCGGCTAATCATGCGGTCGTAGGCCTCCTCTTCTGGCGCTTCTTCCGGCTCTGGATGCACAGTCCGATCATCGAAATGTAGCAGCGACAGTGTGAGGTCGTAGCGATCGGAAAACAGAACATGCTCCTTGCAAGGAGTACATAGCCAAACATTGCGATCATGTTCAGCCTCTCCTGCATGAGCAACCATCAGACTCCGCCGCGCTGCCAATGACGAGCCCGGAATTTCTATCGGTGGCCGATTGCGCGTTTTGTAATAGAGCCCGGATTTCAGGGCGGATTTGCTGGACCGCGCCCAGAGAATAAACCCGTCCTTTGAGACAACCAGAACGGACCTTCTGCTGGTGTATTTCAGCCAACGAAGTAAAGCGGCCGTCAGCGACACATCATATCGAGCGGCGCAGTCGCCCACATCGTTCAGCGCCGGCCGATCCCAAACGCCGATCTGACCGCGGAAATCGTCGAAAGGCATCAGCAGGTCTGCAGCGAAAGTATTCGCCTGTTGCTCAAGCTGTCCGTATTCTGAATCCCAGTTCGACATGTCTTCACTAGTGCACTGGAACCCTTGAGGGTAGTCAAGGCGATGAAGCAAGTAGTGGCCGAGTTCGTGGCCTAGCGTGAAGTTGATCCGACCTGATGAATCTGTCGCCTTATTGTAAAGGATGCCCCATCCCGTCTTGCCTGGCGGCGCGGGAACTAAGGCACCTTCGAATCCGGGAAGCTCCTTACCGCGGATCATGGTGATCGGATCATCCGGGTATTTCTGATGCGATATCTCCCGCGCTACCGTCTTGACGTCGACCGGGAAACGGTCNGCTCCATACACCGTTCTCAGCACCGCTGTAATGTCACTCGCCCATCGGTGCGGGGATTTAGGTCTAATCTTCATCTTCCCACAGCTCAATCATCTTTCTGATCTTCTTTTTCACATCAGGATCCATCTGTTGGTACTTCCGGAAAAACATGTCGTCGGTCGCATCAGCCTCGGTGATCTTCTGCTCATGATCCAGTAGATAATCAATCGTCACATCCAGTGCCGTTGCTATCTTTGAAAGTTTATCTGCCGATGGCCGTGGCAGATCCTTATTTTCGAGTTCCCAGATGTAGCTCTTACTCGACGCAGCTCGCGCCGCGAGCTGGTCGAGCGTGAATCCTTTCTCCTTCCGCAGTTTCTGAATTTTTTTCCCAAGGGCTGTGGGCATTGGTGGCTACCTAGTTAATGGCTGCGTGTTCAGCATAGCGAACATTAACGGCTTGACTGGCGAACATCAATAGCCTTACTATGAGTTCGGCGTAGCGAACAAATAGTAGATTTTAATGAACAGGCGAGGTTCAAACTGATGCCCAAAGGACCGAAGACACACCATGTTGTGCCTAACGCCCGCGGTGGCTGGGACGTAAAGCGTGGCGGCGGAGTCCGCGCGAGCAGCCACTTCGATACGAAACGCGAGGCCGTAGATAGCGGTAGAAAGGTCAGCCGAGCGCAGCGTACGGATCTGCGTATCCACAATAAGAACGGACGCATTGCCGGTAGCGATAGTCATGGCGGCGACCCGTATCCGCCGAAGGGCTAACGGTGTCGGTCGATGAAACGGATATTAACTATCGACGGCGGCGGCATTCGCTGCACGTTCCCTGCGGCGTTTCTAGCGAATCTAGAAGAAGACTTGGATGAACCAATCGGCCGGTACTTCGACCTGATTGCCGGAACGTCAACTGGCGGGATTATCGCTATTGGTTTGGCTCTCGGCATCAGTGCCGCAGACATCCTCAAGCTGTATGAAGACAAAGGCCCTGACATCTTCGCCCAGACACACGGCGGCTTCCTGGGCTGGATCAAGCGGCAACTCCGCTGGGGACGCTGGATGTTCTGGGGACCGAAGTACAGCTCTGAGCCCCTACGCGATGCGCTACATGGCGTTTTGAGCGATCGGCAACTCGGTGAAGCACGTACGCGGTTGCTAATCCCCGCCTGGCATCCGCAGACCCAGAAAGTCTATGTCTTCAAGACGGCCCATCACCCCCGCTTCGCGACCGATTACAAAGAACAGGCGGTCGACGCTGCCATGGCCACGGCGGCAGCGCCGAGTTATTTCGCGCAGCACGCCACGGCGAATGATGTTGGGCTTATCGATGGGGGCATATGGGCCAACAATCCGACGGGCATCGCAGTTGTCGAGGCTATCGGCACACTCGGCTGGCCAGCCGACGAGCTCAAAGTCCTGAGCGTCGGTTGTTTGGAAGACATCAAGGTCGTACCCAAGGCTTATGGCGCTGGGAGGCTCGCTCCGCAGCTCGGCAGCCTGTTCATGGCCGGCCAATCGCATGGCTCACTTGGTATGGCCCACATCCTTACCGGCGATCCCCACGAAAGAAAGTCGATCTACCGGGTTTCCCAACCAGTTCCCGATGGCTTCTACAGCCTCGATAACACCAAGCGCATCGACAGTTTGAAAGACCGGGCGTTCGCCGAAGCGCGCGACCAGAAACCAAAACTTCAATCCGAATTCTTTTCCGGCTTAGCCGAGGAATTTCTACCCGTTTACAGGTGAAAGAACGACGACACAGGACAGTAAGATGCCCCAGACCCACGATGACGTTCTCGAAAACATCGCCGACGCGCTTGATATCCCACCGTCCAAATTCGAAGAGGCGAAGAGTCGTTACGAAGCGATCGGTGAATGGCTGGACCGCGACGCGTCGAGCATCGCCGCGTACGATCCTGCGATCTCGCCCCAAGGCTCCTTTCTACTCGGCACGGTCACACGACCACTGACCACGGCCGAGGAGTATGACGTCGATCTAGTCTGTCTGCTGCAGGCGGCCAAGACCGATTTCACTCAAAAAAGCCTGAAAGAGGCGGTTGGCCGTGAGGTTGAGCTTTATGCGCAGGTGCAGAACATGAAAAAACGGCCCGAAGAAGGGCGGCGTTGCTGGACGCTACAATACGCCGACGGCACGCAGTTCCATATGGATATCCTTCCAGCACTGCCCGACGCGCAGCGCTATCAGGTAACCCTGAAAGAACATGGCTACGGCGCCATCGCCGACAATCCAGAACTGACCAGTCAAGCGATTGCCATTACCGACCGAGCGCGGCCAGAGTATGCGCGTGTAACAGACGACTGGCCACAGAGTAACCCAATGGGTTACGCAGCTTGGTTCCGGAGCCGAATGACAGTTCAGTTGCATGAACGCAAGAAGGCCCGTGCGATGCGAGACCTCATTACAGCCAGCGTTGACGATATTCCCGACTACAAAGTCAAGACACCGCTACAACGCGCGATCCAGCTTCTCAAACGTCACCGTGACTGCATGTTCGCCGGTGACGGAGAACATAAGCCGATTTCGATCATCATAACTACGCTTGCGGCGCATGCTTATAACGAGGAGTCCACGATTTCGGAAGCTCTCCAAAGCATCCTTCGTGATATGGCCAACTATATCGAGTATCAGGGTAATGAAGTTTACATTGCCAATCCCGTAAACCCGGCAGAAAACTTTGCCGACAAGTGGGCCGAACAGCCTAAGAAAAGAGAAAACTTTGAGCGCTGGCTGACGCAGGCTAGGCGCGACTTTGCCCTTTATCTGCGGGTTAACCGTTTCAACGAAGTGCCCCAACAACTTAAGGAGCACCTTGGGTACCGTCTCGTCGAGAAAACTTTAGAGACAG